>DAOSEM010000001.1:655364-983046 GCA_035363115.1 Syntrophales bacterium
GGAGACGATCACCCGCCTCCTGGACATGGGCATCGATCCCCTGAACTTCGCCGACGCCCTCCTGGCCATCCTGGCCCAGCGGCTGGTCCGGACGCTCTGCAAGAGCTGCAAGGAGGCCTATCACCCGACGCAGGCGGAGTACGACGAGATCGTCCAGAGCTACGGGGAGGAGGACTTCGCGAAGCTCAATATTCCCTACAGCGACAGCCTGACCCTCTATCGCCCCAAGGGCTGCGGTGCCTGCGACAATTCGGGATACAAGGGCCGGATGGGGATCCACGAGCTTTTGCTGGGAACGGACGAGATGAAGCGGCTCATCCAGAAACACTCCTCCATCGAGGAGCTGCGGGCCCTGGCCATGGACCAGGGGATGACCACGCTGCTGCAGGACGGCATTCAGAAATCCATCCAGGGGGTGACGGATTTCAAGCAGGTGAGGAGAGTCTGCATCAAATAGCCTGCCAAGGCCTTGAAATGATAAAAAGATTGTAAGAGTCCGTCTTTTTCTGTATAGTTTTTTTAAAGGGTTTGTAGGGATTCAGCAGGCGGACGGTTGGGGAGACATCATGCAGATGGGCAGGGGAGTACAATGAGCAAGTGGAAGGGTTCGTTCGTGGCCGATGCCATGATCGGCCTGATTCTGACCGTTCTGGCCCTTCTGGCTTTGTATTTTCAATGGGGACCCCTGGAAAGAATCGGTTACGGCACCTATGACCTGGGGCTTTCCCTGCGGCAGAATCCCTCCGCCCGGACCGCCCCGTCCCCCGTCGTCGTCGTGGCCATCGACGATGCCAGCATTGCCGGGATCGGCCGGTGGCCGTGGCCCCGCCACTACATTGCCCAGATGATCTGGTTCCTCCGGCAGGCCGAGGCCAAGGTCGTGGGGGTGAACATCATCTATTCGGAACCGGACCAGAATCAGGGCCTCCTGGAAATCCGGAACATCCTCAAAGAATTCGAGAGCGGTGCTGCCCGGTCAGGCCAGCTCTTCACCATGCTGAAGGATGCGGAGGGCCGCCTCGACAACGATACGCGCCTGGCGGCAAGCTTGGACGAGAGCAAGCGGGTGGTCCTGCCCCTGTATTTCCAGATTGGAAACGCTTTCGGCGGCGAGCGGAAGGACATGCCGGAGGTTCTGAAACGGAATTCCGTGTCGCTTCCCGGCCTCGCCGGCGGGCTGACGGCCATCGAGATCACGCCCCCGATTCCTGAGTTTGCCGAGAGAGCCGCGGCCCTGGGCCACCTGAACGTTCTCATGGATCCCGACGGCGCCGTGAGGAGCGCACCGCTCCTGATCAACTATGAAAACCGCTTCTTCCCGTCCCTGCCGTTGCAGATGACCCTGCAGTACCTGAATTACGGCATCGGCGACCTGACGGCCCGGGGGCAGGAACTCCGCATCGGCCGCCTCGTCATTCCCGTACAGCCGGACAATCGAATGTTCGTGAGCTATTCACGGTTTCCAACGGTCTATTCGTTCGTGGACGTGGCCAGCAACAAGGTACCGCCGGAGGCGTTCAAGGATAAAATCGTCCTCGTCGCCCTGAATGCGGTCGGCCTGGGGGCGTTCCAGTTGACGCCCCTGGGGCCCAACGTCCCGTCGTTCGTGGGGCTTTCAAATGTCATCACCGACATCATCGACAACCGGGACTTCGTGGTCCGGCCCGACTGGGCCTTCTGGGTGGAGATCGCGGTGACGGTTCTCTTCGGCCTCTTCCTGGCCCTTGCCATTCCCCATATGAAGGCCTGGCTGAGCGCCCTGATCTCCCTGATCCTTCTGGTGGCGTGGTGCGGCGCGTCCATGTTTCTCCTGGTGTCCCAGGGCTGGTGGATCAAGATGACCTATCCCGCCGTGCTGCTCCTGGCGGGGTACATCGTGCTCGTCTCGAAGCGGTTCCTCTGGACGGAGAAAACCAAGGAGCACATGGAGGCGGACGGCATCGAGACGAACAAGATGCTCGGACTTTCCTTCCAGGGCCAGGGGATGCTGGACATGGCCTTCGACAAGTTCCGGAAATGTCCCGTGGAGGACGAGTCGGTGAAGGATCTCGTCTACAACCTGGGCCTCGACTTCGAGCGGAAGCGGATGTTCAACAAGGCCGTGGCGGCCTATGAGCATATCCGCACGGCCGGGCCGTTCAAGGACGTCGACGACCGGATCAAAAAGCTCAAGGTGGCCGGAGAGACGATGATTTTCGGCCTCGGAGGCGCCAAGAAGGACGGAACCGTCCTGATCGACAGCGCCGAGACGAAACCGACGCTGGGCCGTTACGAGGTCGTAAAGGAGCTCGGCCGAGGCGCCATGGGTACCGTCTATCTGGGGAAAGATCCGAAGATCAACCGGGAGGTGGCCATCAAGACCCTCCGGTACGAGGACATCGACGAGGAGCAGCTTGCGGAGGTGAAGAAGCGGTTCTTCCGTGAGGCCGAGGCGGCCGGTCGACTTTCGCACCCGAACATCGTCACCATATATGACGTGGGTGAGGATTATGAAATCGCCTACATGGCCATGGAACTTCTCTCCGGCTCCGACCTGGCGAAATACTGCCAGAAGGAAAACCTCCTGCCCCTCCACGAGGTGGTGCGGATCGTGACGGCCACGGCGAACGCCCTGGATTACGCCCACGAGCACGACGTCGTCCACAGGGACATCAAGCCGGCGAACATCATGGTCCTGAAAAACGGCGAGGTCCGGGTTGCCGACTTCGGCATTGCCCGTGTGGTCACGTCTTCGAAGACCCAGACGGGGGTTGTCCTGGGTACGCCGAGTTACATGTCTCCGGAGCAGATCGCGGGACAGAAGGTGGACGGCCGTTCCGACCTGTTTTCCCTGGGGGTTGTGCTCTTCGAGCTCTTGACGGGGGCGAAGCCCTTCCAAGGAGACAGCATCGCCACGCTGATGTTCAACATTACGACGGGGCTTCCGCCCCGGGTGACCGAGCTGGTCCCGGACATCCCGCCGGCCTTGCAGGCCATCCTGGACAAGGCCCTGGCCAAGGACCGGGAACAGCGATACCAGAAGGGATCGGAGATGGCCGGGGACCTTGCCCAGGCCCTTAAATCGTAAGGAGGAGGCTCCCGAGGAATGCTCCGGATTGCCGCACGAACCGACACGGGACGGGTCAGGGCCAACAACGAGGACGGTTTTTACGTCCGCGGGGACAGCGGCCTCCTCGTCGTAGCCGACGGCATGGGGGGGCACGCCTCCGGAGAGGTCGCGAGCCGGATGGCTGTGGATATCATCCGGGACTACTTCGACGGCGCGGCCGGCGAGAAAGGCTTTGTCGGCGATTTCGATCCGTCCTGCCTGGAAGGGACGAACCGGCTGGGGGCCGCCATCCGGCTGGCCAACATGGCTATTTTCGAAGCGGCGGCAGGCCAGGCGAAATACGCCGGCATGGGAACGACGGTCGCGGCGGTGCTGATTCAGGGCAAACGCATGGGCATCGCCCATGTTGGAGACAGCCGTGTCTACCTGGTCCGGGCCGGGGACCTGATCCAGCTGACGGACGATCACTCCCTTGTGGCGGAGCAGCTCAAGCGGGAGATGATCACCCCCGAGGAGGCCGCGGCGGCGGAAAACCGGAACATCCTGACCCGGGCACTGGGCATTGCGCCGGAGGTCCGGGTGGATCTCGACGAGATGACCGTGGCCGATGGGGACAGGATTGTCCTCTGCTCCGACGGGCTGAATACCATGGTCTCCGACGGGGAGATCCTGTCCGTCGTCGAGACGGCGGAGGATTTCGATGCGGCCTGCGACAGGCTGATCGCGATGGCCAACGACCACGGCGGACGGGACAACATCACCGTGGTCCTGGCGGAAATCAGGAAGAAAAAGGGTCCGGTCGCGTCCATCTGGCACGCGTTGACATCATGGTTCAGGAGGTGAGGTATGGCAAGGGTTCTGCTGAAGTTCAAGGAGGCCTTGATCAAAGAGATCCCGCTTGACAAGCCCGTCATCACCATCGGCAGAAAGGCGGAAAACGATATCGTCATCGACAACCAGGCCGTCTCGGGTTTCCATGCCAAGATCCTGGCCGAAGGCGAGGCGTTTGCCATCGAGGATCTCGGGAGCCTCAACGGCACCTTCGTGAACGGGCAGCGGGTGACGAGGATCGACCTGGACAACGGCGATGTCGTTCTGATCGGGATTCACAGCCTGGAGGTGGAGTGCCCGCCCCGCAAGGAGGCGGACAGGCTGGCGCAGGCCGTGAGAGGACGGTCCATGGACGAGACGATGGTGATCGATCCGGCGTCCCAGAAGCGGATGCTGGAAGCGACCGTCAAGGCCGCCGAGGAGGTCCTCGGGGGATTTGTTGTCGTCGAGGGCTCCTCGGAAAAGCGGGAATACGAGCTCAAGGACCGGGTGGTGACGATCGGAAAGGACGACAGCGCCGCCATCCGCCTGAAGGGGTTCTTCGCGCCGTCCGTAGCCGCCCTGGTGAACCGCCGCAGGGAAGGGTACTTCATGACGCCCGCCAGCGGGAAATCCTTCAAGGTGAACGGCCAGGACGTGAAAACCCGCTATGACCTGAAGGACGGCGACCTGGTGGAGGTCGGCAACCTGAAGATGCAATTCTTTATCAAGGAGTGAATCCATGAAAAAGTTCATCGTCAACGGGGTGATTCTGATTGCAGCGGGGTTGCTGGTTCTTCCGGTCCTGTCGGGGTGCATGGTCAAGGAGAGCACGTACCTGAAAAAGGTGGAGGAAGAGAAGGCCCTTCAACAGAGGTACAACCAGCTGGAGAAGGAAAAGGCCGATGTCATCCAGAAGAAGGAGGAATGCGACCGCGACCTGCAGCGGATCATGACCGAACTCCAGCAGAAGAGCGTCGACATCAAGTCGCTGCAGAAGAAGAAGGAGGAGATCCAGACGGAGAGCCAGGCCTACAAGGACCTGCTCCGGGAGATGAAAGGCGAGATGGCCAGGGGCCAGGTGACCATCGAGGAGCTGAAGGGAAAGCTGACCCTCGGACTGGCGGACCAGATCCTCTTCGATTCGGGCCAGTCGGAGGTGAAGAAGGACGGCCTGGCGATTCTCAAGCGGATCGTGGACATCCTTGGCAAGGTGCAGGACAAGGCCATCCGCGTCGAGGGGCACACGGACAATGTGAAGATCTCCGGGCGTCTGGCCAAGCGCTTCCCGACCAACTGGGAGCTCTCGGCCGCCCGGGCCATCAATGTCGCCCGTTTCCTTGAAGAAAACGGGATCGACCCGAAGATCCTGTCGGCCGCCGCCTACGGCGAGTACAAGCCCATCGCGGACAACAGCACGCCGGATGGCCGCCAGAAGAACCGGCGGATCGCCATCATTCTCCTGCCGAAGGACTGAGGGCGAGGCGAACCGGGATTCATCACGAAGGGGTTGGAGGGGAGGGGAGAGCCGGAGCCCCGCCTCCGACCCCTTCCTGTTTTCGTATGGAGGGGCATCGTAGAGGAGCCATGCCGGGAAAAACCATCACCGAAAAGATCATCGCCGGTCACCTGGTAAAGGGAACATTCGGACCCGGCGAGGAGATCGCCATCCGCATCGACCAGACCCTGACCCAGGACGCCACGGGAACCATGGCCTACCTGCAGTTCGAGTCCATGGGAATCCCCCGTGTCCGGACGGAGCTGTCCGTCAGCTACATAGACCACAACACCGTACAGATCGGTTTCGAGAATGCCGACGACCACCGCTATCTCCAGACGGTGGCCCGGCGGTACGGCATCCACCTTTCCCGGGCGGGAAACGGCATCTGCCACCAGGTGCACCTGGAGCGGTTCGGACGCCCCGGGAAGACCCTGGTCGGCTCCGACAGCCACACCCCTACCGGAGGCGGGCTGGGCATGCTGGCCATCGGCGTCGGTGGTCTGGACGTGGCGCTGGCCATGGCCGGGGAGGCCTTCTGGCTGACCTGCCCCCGGGTCGTCGGGATCCGGCTGTCCGGAAAGCTCCGGCCCTGGGTCTCAGCCAAGGACATCATCCTGAAGGTGCTGGAGATCTTTTCCGCCAAGGGCAACGTGGGCACGGTCTTCGAGTACGGCGGGGAAGGCCTGGCGGGCCTCGCCGTTCCCGAGCGGGCGACCATCGCCAACATGGGGGCCGAGTGCGGCGTCACGACATCCGTCTTCCCCAGCGACGAACAGACCCGCCGTTTTCTCCGGGCCCAGGACCGCGAATCCGCCTGGGTTTCCCTGGAAGCGGACCCGGACGCATCCTATGACCGCGTGGTGGAGATCGACCTGTCCATGCTGGAGCCCATGGCGGCGAAGCCCCACAGCCCCGACAACGTCAGCCCTGTCCGGGAGATCGCCGGGATCGGGGTGGACCAGGTCTGCCTCGGCAGCTGCACAAATTCCTCCTACCGGGATCTGGCGACGGTGGCCCGCATCCTGAAGGGCCGGTCCGTCCATCCCGACGTCAGCTTTGTTATTGCCCCGGGGTCCCGGCAGGTTCTGGAGAACCTGCTCCGGGACGGATACCTGGAAGACCTGCTGGCCTCCGGCGCCCGGCTCATGGAAAACGCCTGCGGCTTCTGCATCGGAAGCGGCCAGAGCCCCCGCACGGAGGCCGTTTCCCTCCGGACCTCGAACCGGAACTTCTTCGGCCGGTCGGGGACGAAGGACGCCCGGGTCTACCTGGTAAGCCCCGAGACGGCGGCGGCCGCCGCGCTGGAAGGGCGCATCACGGATCCCCGGGAGCTCCGGATGCCCTTTCCGGAGATTTCCCTTCCGGAGCGGTTCCACATCGACGACGGGCTGATCCTGTCTCCTCCGGACGTCGAGGCCGCCCAGGCGGTGGAGGTCTACCGCGGTCCCAACATCGGGGAGCCTCCGGCCAACACACCGCTCCCGGAGGATCTCCGGATGGAGGCGGCCATCAAGGTGGGGGACGCCATCACGACGGACCACATCATCCCGGCGGGGGACCGGATGAAGTACCGGTCCAACATCCCCAAGTATTCCGAATACGTCTTCGAGATCGTGGACAATCATTTCCACCGGCGGGCCCGGAAGATCCAGAGCGAGGGAAAACAGAACGCCATCATCGCCGGCCTTTCCTACGGCCAGGGATCGTCCAGGGAGCACGCCGCCATCTGTCCCATGTACCTGGGGGTGCGGGCCGTCATCGCCCGATCCTTTGAGCGTATTCATGCGGCGAACCTGGTCAATTTCGGGATCCTGCCGCTCGTCTTCGCCGACGGGAGGGATTACGACCGAGTCGATCAGGGAGACCGCCTGGAGGTTCCGGGCATCCGGGAATCCCTGCTGAAAAACGGATCGCTGGTGTTGGAGAACCGGACGAAGGGGACCTCCTTCCGGGTGACCTGCGACCTGACGGACCGCCAGAAGCGCATGATCCTGGCCGGCGGGGCTCTGAACCTGCGTAACGGCTGAAGAAGGAAAACGGGACTCCCGGCGGGAAGCGCCGCGGGGTCCGGGAAAACCATTACGAACGGGAGTTGTCATTCATGGTCAAGGCTGCAAAAATTGTCGTCAAAACGCCCCTTGTCGAGATGGACGGGGACGAGATGACCCGTGTCATGTGGGCGATGGTGAAGCAGAAACTGCTGTTTCCCTTCCTGGAGATGTCCCTGGAGTACTACGATCTGCACCTGAAACACCGCGACGAGACGGACGACCGGGTGACGGTCGATGCCGCCCGGGCCGTGGCGAGGCTAGGCGTGGGCGTCAAGTGCGCCACCATCACCGCCAACGAGGACCGTGTCCGGGAGTATTCGCTGAAGGAAGCGTGGAAGAGCCCCAACGCCACCATCCGGGCCTTCCTGGACGGGACGGTGTTCCGGACGCCGATCCTCGTAAAGAACATCCGGCCTTCCGTGAGCTCCTGGAAGCATCCCATCATCATCGGCCGCCACGCCTACGGCGACGTCTACAGCGGTGTCGAGATCCGCGTGCCCGGAGAGGGGACGGCGGAGATCGTGTTCCGGCCCTCCGACGGCGGCGAGCCTCTCCAAAAGACCATCCACACCTTCACGGGGCCCGGCATCATCCAGGGAATCCACAACACCGACGCCTCCATCGAGAGCTTCGCCCGGGCCTGCTTCACCTACGCCCTGGACCGGAAGGTGGACGTCTGGTTCAGCACGAAGGACACCATCTCCCAGACCTACGATGCCCGGTTCCGGGAGGTCTTCCAGCGGGAGTACAATCAGAACTGGAAACAGGCCTTCGAGAAGGAGGGGCGGGAGTATTTCTTCACCCTCATCGACGACGCGGTGGCCCGGGTCATGAAGTCCGAGGGGGGAATGCTCTGGGCGCTGAAGAACTATGACGGCGACGTCCTGTCCGACATGGTCGCCTCCGCATGCGGCAGCCTGGCCATGATGACCTCCGTCCTCGTGTCTCCCCGCGGGTGGTATGAGTTCGAGGCGGCCCACGGGACGGTGCAGAAGCACTACTACAGGCACCTCAAGGGGGAAGTCACGTCCACCAACTCGATGGCCCTCATCTTCGCCTGGACGGGAGCCCTCCGGAAACGGGGCGAGATGGACGGGACGCCGGACGTCGGCGCCTTTGCCGATGCCGTAGAGAAGGCCGCCATTGGGACCATCGAGGACGGGACCATGACGGGCGATCTCCTGGCCCTGGCCGATCCGGATTCGCGAAACCGGAAGGTGACCACAGAGGGATTCATCGATGCCGTGGCGGAGCGGTTGGCGAGGGAGCTGTAACCGATTGTCCAAGCCTTTCCCTGCGGGTAGTTCCATGAAAAAACCGAATCTCCGGGACATGACGCTGGAAGAGCTGGAGGCCTTCATCGCCGGGATGGGGAAGGAGCGCTACCGGGCCCGCCAGATCATGAAGTGGCTCTACAACACGCCGGTGGAGTCCTTTGCGGAGATGACGACCCTATCCCGGCCGTTCCGTGAACAGATGGAGATCCAGGCCTCCCTGGACCAGCCGGAGATCGCCGGCGATCAGGTCTCCCGGGACGGGACGAAGAAGATCCTCTTCCGGCTGCGGGACCGGCGGTTCATCGAGAGCGTCCTGATCCCGGGGAAGAATCATTGGACCGCCTGCGTCTCCACCCAGGCGGGCTGCGCCATGGGCTGCCGGTTCTGCCTGACGGGGAAGACGGGCTTCGGGCGTGATCTCCTGCCGTCGGAGATCACGGGGCAGGTGACGCGGATCCGGTTCGGCACCCCCGAGGGGCCCGACGTGAAGAACATCGTCCTCATGGGGATGGGGGAGCCCCTGGCCAACTACCAAAACACGGTCAAGGCCCTGAAGAACCTGACCTCCGACTATGGGCTGGGATTCTCGACCCGGAAAATCACCGTGTCCACCTGCGGCCTGGCGCCCCGGATTCTCCGGCTTGGGGAAGACCTCTGCGTGAACCTCGCCGTCTCCCTGAACGCCCCGGACGACCGGCGTCGCAGCGAGCTCATGCCGGTCAATCAAAAGTATCCCCTGGCGGCGCTCCTGAAGGCCTGTCGCGACTATCCCATGCCGGGGCGAAGGATGTTGACCTTCGAGTATATCCTCATCGGGGGGATCAACGACGCGCCGGCCGACGCGGAGACGCTCGCCCGGCTTCTCCGGGGGCTCCGCTGCAAGATCAACCTCATCGCCTTCAACGAATTCCCCGGGTCCCCCTACCGCAGTCCCTCGGAAGAGGCGGTGCAGGCCTTCCGGGACATCCTCATCCGCCGGCACTACACGGCGATCCTCCGGGCCAGCAAGGGGAGCGACATCCTCGCCGCCTGCGGCCAGTTGAGCGGCCGGGCGGCGGACGAGGCCGGGCCGCCGTCTTACTCCTCCAGCATGTAGGGCAGGGACTCCCGGATGTTGTCGGGAATCCGGCCGTACATTCCCTCGAACTCCTCCAGGAAGGCCTGCCGTCCCCGGAAGAAGTCCCGGACTTTCTTTTTCAGGACTGCTGTATCCTCATGCAGCCGGGAAGCGACCATCATGTCCAGGTTTGCCCGGTCGCACTGGACGGGATAGGAGTATCCCAGGATGTCCGCGTCGGAGCTGAAGCGGATCTGGCGGCGCACCAGGTCGTTGTAGGAGGCCAGGGACTGGCGGAGGGTGACCTTTCGCTCGAAGGCGCCGATGGTTCCCGTGTTGGCCAGGTAGCAACGGGTGGGGTTCTTCATCAGGATTTCATGGAAGAGCATGGCGTGCTCCAGCCGGTTCCCAGTCAGGAAGGGATCGAGGAAGATCTCCCGTTTGAACTTTCCCGCCTCTTCGGGATTGCCGCCGCTCGACTCGATCGACTCGCCGTAGAGAAACTGCATGACCGCCTGCTCGGGAGTAAGGCGGGAGAGGACGTTGGCGAGAGGGTTCCGGGTCAGGATGATGATGTTGTGGACCCGGTCCGCCCGGAGGCCGGGGCTCGCGATCTCCAGATTGGCCCGGGTGACGATGGCCCGGCCGTTTCCCGTCTTGGAGGTGTCCCGGAAATCGGGCATATAGGGATATTTCGTAACGGCCACGTTTTCCAGGAAGGCATCCCGGGACTCGGCGGCCCGGAGGATCTCCGGCTGGCTTTCGTCGAGGCCTTCCGTCTTCACGTAGAGCCCGCCCATTTCGAAGGCCTCGTAGCCGCCGTCGAAGCCGAAGGTCCCGCCGTCGTCGCCGATCATCTCGGAGGTCTCCCGGGGCAGCCGGGCAAAGGACCGGCAGAGGGTGGTGGTCTTTCCCGTGGCGGTGAGGCCGGAGACGGCGGTGACGACTTCTGTCAGTTCCGGCCGGTCCGTCTCCGGAGAGAAGACCCACAGCCTGTCCCGGCGTGCCCCGGCATGGAGAAAGATGCCCGTCCGGTCGATGGCCTTGACCCGCCAGTTCTCGAAATGGAACACCCCTTTTTTCCCCTCCCCGAGGTACATCGTGTTGCGGCAGATCTTGACCTGCTCTCCCCGGCGGCTGCCCATCATCAGGCGGACCGTCAGGTCTTTTTCGAGAAGCTTCCGGAACCGGTTGAGCCGGAAGGCCTCGTCGGTGAAGAAGAGAATCGTGTAGGTCGGGTCCTCGACGCTGCGCGGAGCCGGGGAGTCGTCGAAGAGAAGCTTCAGGCCGTAGGCGATCTGGGCGAAGTGCTCAGGGATCAGGAAACGGCAGGACACCCCGTTTCGGCCGTCGCCGACGAGGACGTCAAGGGAGACGATCCGCTCGTTCCGGAGGCAGTAGACGGCCTGTTCCGCCAGGGCGTCCTCTTCCGTGCCGAAGGCGTCGTCGACGCTGTTTTTGGTATGGGGGGCCGACCGGTTCATGGGCTCCGAATCGGAGGCCAGGGATCCGAAGGACGTACGGATCACATCCTCCTGGCGCGTGGCGATATCCTTGATTTCGGTGAGGGAGAGCCCCTCCAGGAGACGTCCGTCCCGGCGTGCTTCTTCAAAAACCTGCCGGGCTGCCTTCTTGAACGTGTTCATCATGTTCCTCCACATTGACATGTCCGGCAAACTGTCATACCGGAGTGGTCGATGAAATCGCTTTTCTCTTTTCTGTCCGGGCTTCCGGTCAAACCGTCCACCCGGGCCTTTCTCCGGGAAGCCGAATCCGTGCCCGGATATGGATTCCTGGACTTTGTTCATGGATACGTTTACGGCCGGTGGCCTTCCCTGTATGTCGGCATGGCAACGGGATGCCATCCCCTGGCAAGGATCCTCGGGCCTCCCGCCCGGCTGCTCCTGGAACTTTACGAACGAAGCGTCCGGTGTCCGGACAGCGGCATGCCGCCAGGAAAAACAAGCTTCGCCGATGCATACCACGGCAAGGTGATGCCACTGGAGGGCGCGATCCGCCTTGTGTCCGTCCAGCGGGAGGTTTGCCTGCAAGGCATGGAATCGGTCGTTCCCTATCCCGTGGCCCGGGACCTGATTCTACGCGAGCCGGACCGGATGGTTGCTCTCGAGTGTCCCTGCCGCGCTCACCGGGCCGACCCTTGCAGGCCCCTGGACGTGTGTCTTGTTGTCGGAGAGCCGTTCGCCTCATTCGCCCGCGAGCACAACCCCCGGAAGAGCCGCTGGATTACGCCGGAGGAAGCGGCATCCATCCTGAAGGCGGAGCATGACCGGGGACACGTTCACCATGCGTTCTTCAAGGATGCCATGCTGGACCGCTTCTATGCCATCTGCAACTGCTGCTCCTGCTGCTGCGGAGCCATGAATGCCTATCGGGACGGGAGTCCCATGCTGGCTTCTTCAGGATATGTCTGCTGGATGGATGCGAGTCTCTGCGTCGGTTGCGGGAACTGTGTCGGAGCCTGCCCCTTCCGGGCGATCGGCCTGATAGGGGATAAAGCCGTCGTCGATCCGCTCCTCTGCATGGGTTGCGGGATCTGTGTCGACGGCTGCCCCACCGGGGCCTTGAGCCTGTTGCGGGACGTCACCCGGAGTGTGCCCCTGGAGATCCCTTGAGGCATGTAATTCCAATGTCGGCAGTACCTGCATCCCATATTCGGCGGCCCCGGTCAAGAGGCCGGGAGGGAACAGCCACGAATGGAGCCGGTGATTCGGGGCTTCTTTGGTCTTGGCCGATGTGGTAGGATGCATCCATACCGTCCGGAGAGGGGGTGGAGCCATGACGGATGAAAAGAAGTTGCCGGATGTCTGGTGGAAGTGCAGCAACTGCGGCAATACAATCCAGGCGGAAAAGCCGCCGGTGGAATGTCCGGCCTGCCGGCAGAAGTGCGAGTTCCTGAATGTGACCTGCTATCAGCCGGACTGCGGTTTCACTGGAGTCGATCCCCGGCTGAAGTGATCCGGCGGATGATTGGGCGGGCAGGACGTGACCGACACGGGGCCATGAAATCATGAGGTGAGATGATGACCGTTGAGCATATGGAAGGGGAAAACCGGGGGAGCATCATGCTGTATGCCCTGAGCACCTGTGGTTGGTGCAAGAAGACCAAGGCGCTGCTGGGCGAGATGAAGGTGGCCTACGATTACACGGATGTGGACCTTTTGGACAAGGAAGAGAAGCGGCAGGCCATGGAGGAAGTGAAGAAATGGAATCCCGCCTGTTCGTTTCCGTCCATGGTCATCAACGGAAGCCAGTGCATCGTCGGCTTCAACGAGGCGAAGATACGGGAAGCTTTGAAAAAATGAACCCTTCGATCATTGAGCAGGCCTGTGTCCGGCTGAGGCGGGAGGCCGAGGACGCCGGGTATCGCCTGAATCCCGACGAAGCCTTTGTCCGGGACCTTGTGGAAGGGCTTCTCGCCAACGAGGAACGCTATGGATACCGGGCTTGTCCGTGCCGTCTCGCCTCCGGGGTTCGGGAGGAGGATCTGGACATTGTCTGTCCCTGCGACTACCGGGATCCGGACCTGAATGACTTCGGTGCCTGCTATTGCGCCCTCTACGTGTCCGATGAGATCCTGAGCGGAGCCCGCGATCTGGAATCGATTCCGGACCGACGTCCGCCGGGGGGGCCCGGGCCCGTTTCCAGCGCTCCGGAGCCGTCCCGCAGTGTGGCCGGTGGAGGTCTGGCATATCCCGTCTGGCGTTGCCGGGTTTGCGGCTACCTGTGTGCCCGGGAGGAACCTCCCGGGGTCTGTCCGATCTGTAAGGCCAAAAAGGAGCGTTTCGAGAAGTTCATGTAAAGCATTTTTCGGTGGCGGAATCGGCGGGGCAATTCCAGCCGGGATCGTTGGTAACGGGTCCACGGACAACCGGCGGGAAACAAAAAAAAGGAGGGGCGGCCCCGGGGCAGCCCCTCCTCCTGTATGATGCGGGAACCACGTTATTTAAACGCTTCCGTTTCCCGTCTTGGCCTGCTCCTTTTCCTTGCCTTTCAGCCGGACGGCCTTCACAAAGCGCTTGCTGTAATAGGGATCGTCCAGGTTGTTGATGCTCACCTCGCGCTTCTTTCCCGCCGCCGCGTGGATGAACTGGTTGTTGCCGATGTAAATGCCGACGTGGCCGAAAGCGCGGCGCGTATTGAAAAAGACGAGATCTCCCACGTCCAGCTCGTCCTTGTCAACGTTCATGCCCACCCTGGACTGCTCACGGGCCGTACGGGGCAGGTTGACATCAAAAAACTGGTAGATCTTGGCCACGAAGCCCGAGCAGTCAATGCCTCGCACGGTCGAACCGCCGAACCGGTAGGGAGCGCCCAGAAAGCCCTTGACGACCTTCACGAACAACTGCTGCTCCTCCGGATTTCTCCAGTTCCCCATGAGATCGGCGCTGGAAACTATATCTTCCTCGATCTTGGCAAGATCCTCCGGTGTGGGCGCCGCGCCTTCATCTTCATCCAGTTCATCCTCGTCGCTCATTGCTGCTGTCCGCAGGCGCGGCTCGCTCCTCTCTGAATGCTGAGTTCCTGAAGCGACCCGTGCCAGAACAATTCTGCTCCCGGGTTTCAGCTTACTGGCGCGAAGATTGTTGAGTTTCTTGAGTTGTGCTACAGAGATGCCCGTTTTCTTGGAGATGCCGGAGAGGGTGTCGCCCGACCTGACCGTGTAGGTCGTTGTCCTGGCTGTTGCCGATCTGCCGTGGGAAGCGGCCTTGGCGCTCTTTACCGCGGTCCTGGATGCGCTTTTTGCGCTTGTTGACGGAATGGTCAGGACCTGCCCGAGTTTGAGCCGGTCGGATGTCAGGTTGTTGGCCTTTTTGATGGCATCAACGGAAACACCATGTTTTTTCGCGATGGTGTAAAGATTGGTACCGGATTTGACCCGGTACTTCGAGTCGGCAAGGCACTCCGTATGGATGAAAATCACGGAGAGCAGGACGATCAGTCCCAGCGAAACACAAATCTGCCGTCTCATCATGGAAGTACCTCCTTCTTGGAAGTCGGGGGATGCCCCACTAAGAGGCGGTGCACAGATTTCGGCAGAAAATGAACTGTACACGTGATGACATGTGCGCCTCTTGTATCTGAACAAACCCCCCAAGTCAATTTTTTTTTGCCTCCCATCCCTTCAAGGCGCTAAAAGCTTTGTGATTTCGGAGAATCCTGCTTTGCAAACGGGTTGTGTTGATGTATGAAGGGACCCCCGGCGGTACCGCCGGGCGAGTCGGAACAAAGGCTCCGTACGGATCGGTGAGCGATGAGGAAAAGAACCGGAAAAAGGATAAAGAATATCGTCAAGAAAAAGTGGATCTGGCTTCTTCTTCTGATCCCCGTGGTGTGGCTGATCGGCAGCATCGGTCTCTCCTTCGTCTGGCCCGGTGTTTCGAAGTTCCAGAAGGTGAACCCCGTGAAGACGTCCTTCATGGAATACCGGGAGGACGAGTGGCGAAGCCAGGGGAAGGGCATCCGGATCCAGCAGCGATGGGTGCCGCTCGGCAGGATTTCTCCCTATGTCGTCAAAGCGGTGATCATTGCCGAGGACGACAAGTTCTGGCGTCATGAGGGATTCGACTACGATGCGATCCAGAAGGCCATCGAGAAAGACCTGAAGCAGAAGAAGTTCAAGGTTGGGGGGAGCACCATCAGCCAGCAGCTGGCAAAAAACCTGTTTCTCACGCCGTCCAGAAATCCCGTCCGCAAGATCCGTGAGGCCATTTATACATGGCGCATGGAGGAGAACCTGTCGAAAAAGAGGATTCTTGAGCTCTATCTTAACGTTGCCGAGTGGGGGGAGGGAATCTTCGGAATCGAGATGGCCGCCCGGCACCACTTCGGGAAAACCGCGTCGGCACTGTCGGCCATGGAGGCGGCGCGCCTCGCCGCGGTCCTGCCGAACCCGCGTCTGTACAGTCCCACCGGAAACTCGCGCTATGTAAACTACCGTTCCCAGAAGATATACGGGATCATGGTGCGGCGGGGAATCGTAATCGAGGAATATGAGGAAGTCCTGCAGGATGCCAGGGAGGCCGTCAGCGATGAGGCCAGGGGCATAACCATTACGCCCGGGCAGGATGAGAAGGCGCCGGGTGCTTCTCCGGAGACCTCCGCTCCCGGCGGCCTGCAGACCCCGGCGCAGGAAAACCGGCCGCAGGAGCGGAAGCCGGAGCCCCTCCCCGGCGAGCCACAGCCTTCCCGTTATCCCGGTCGGTGAATTTTGGCGCATGCAGCGGTTGCGCCTGTCTGCCTCCCGACCAGGGAG
Source organism: Syntrophales bacterium (assembly GCA_035363115.1). Classification (NCBI taxonomy): domain Bacteria; kingdom Pseudomonadati; phylum Thermodesulfobacteriota; class Syntrophia; order Syntrophales; species Syntrophales bacterium. The sequence goes on from DAOSEM010000001.1 coordinate 671,384, forward strand.
GACGCCGTCGGCCGCGGCAGGGGTATCGATCCCCTGGGTAGTGCCAAGATTCCGATATCGCACAAGTATTTCTCTTGCAGGTGGAGGAAATCCATGGTGCCACCGGCTGAATAAACCTTGACAAGGGGTGGTGATTATGGTTTATCACACGACCTATTTCTATTTTCGGGAACGGACACGATGAAGAAAACATTAAGGAATACAACAAATAAGAAGCGGAAAAGGACCCACGGTTTCCGGGCTCGGATGTCCACCCGGGGGGGCCGTCAAGTCCTGAGCAGGAGGAGAGCCAAGGGCAGGAAGCGCCTGGCGGTGTGACACCGGAATCGGACGAGGAGAGCGGGGTGGCGGAGCCCGGCGGGTGAAATCATCCGCAGAGCATGACCAGACAAACCTTTCGCAGAACCGAGCGGATCCGCAAAAAAAAAGAGTACGATGCCATCTATCGTCACGGGATTCGCCGCCACTCGGCCCACTTCACCGTCATCACTGTACGTTGTTCCTCCGGTGTCAGCAGGCTGGGACTCACCGTCAGCCGGAAAGTTGGAAATGCGGTCAAACGAAACCGCATCAAACGGCTCTTGAGAGAATTTTTCAGGCTCAACCGATCCGGATTTCCAGTTCCCTTAGACATTGTTATCATTCCGAAGCGGAACCTGCCACCGCTGACGTTTGCCGATGTGGCCGGAGAACTGGAAAGTCTGCTGATTTCGAGAACTGATGTCTGACCGTCCAATCAGGGACCTGCTGGCAAAGGTTTTGATCCTGGCCATCCGGTTCTACCAGGCTGCCATTTCACCCTTCCTGGCTCCTTCTTGCCGTTTCCACCCGAGCTGTTCCGAGTACGCCCGTACGGCTATCGAGCGGTATGGGCCGTTTCGCGGACTCTGGCTCGGCCTGAAGAGGCTGGCCCGTTGCCATCCGTTTCATCCAGGCGGGTTTGATCCCGTCCGGTAACAGCCCATCGAGAGGCCGATCATGGACAAGAAAACCATCCTTGCGATTGTCTTATCCGTTCTGGTAGTTCTCATCTACCAGATATTTTTCATGAAACCGCCCGCCAAGACGACGGGGGCACCGGCGGCGACCAAGCAGGAAACCCCGACGGCAGGCAAGACGACGGGGACAGCCCCCTCCGCCGCTGTCTCGGCTTCAGCAGCTCCGGCCGCACCGGCAATGGCCTCTCCGCCGCCGGCAGCCGTGCCGGAAAAAGACGTGCGCATCGAAACCCTCCTCTATACGGCGGTTTTCTCAACCCGGGGAGCAACGCTCAAGTCCCTGAAATTGAAGGGATATCGTGAAACGATCCAGCAGGATTCCCCACTCGTCGAGATGGTGGACGTGAAGACGGGGATGCCGCGTCCCCTGACGATGACGTTTCCGGAATCGGATTTGAGTGTGCCGGGGGAAAGTCCCTTTGAGGTCAGCACTACGTCCCTGGACCTGACTGCCGCCCAGGAAAGCCGATCCCTGACCTTCAGCGTGACCTATCCGGGGGAGATCCGCATCGACAAGACCTTCACGTTCCATCCGACGAAGTATGTCATCGACCTGGAGGTGAAGACGACCAACCTGTCGGGGCGTCCCCTCAACCAGAACGGGTCCCTCAACTGGACCCAGTACGTGGATCCAAAAGCGGAAACGGACAGCTACACGCACCTGGGACCCATCACCATGGTGGGCAAGAGCGTGGAGTTGCAGGAAATCAAGAAGATCGAGACCACCAAGCTTCTGGGACCCAACATCGCCTGGACGGGATTTGAGAACAAGTACTTCATCGCCGCCATGGTACCGCAGAACCCGTCCCTGTCCTCCGTGTCGCTCGGCAAGGACGGGCGGGACATGACGACGGTAAGCCTCCGGGGACCCAAGAACCTCATTCCCCCCGGGCAGGCGGGCTACTTTCTCTACAGTCTGTTTCTGGGTCCCAAGGACCACGGGCTCTTGAAGGCGCAGGGCGTCGGGCTCGAGGATGCGGTGGATTTCGGATCATGGCTGAAATGGCTGGCCATGCCGCTCCTGTGGGTCCTGAACTTCATCTACAAGTACCTCCCCAATTACGGAATCGCCATCATCGTGCTCACGCTCATCATCAAGATCATCTTCTGGCCGCTGGGGAACATCAGTTACCGGTCCATGAAGGAGATGCAGAAGCTGCAGCCCAAGATGAAGGAAATCCAGGAGAAGTTCAAGAACGACCGGCAGCGCCTCAGCCAGGAGACCATGGCTCTCTACAAGGCCCACAAGATCAACCCCATGAGCGGCTGCCTGCCCATGCTCATCCAGATTCCCGTCTTTTTCGGGCTCTACAAGGCTCTGATGTATGCCATCGAACTGAGGCACTCGCCGCTCATCTGGTGGATCCAGGATCTGTCGGCGAAGGATCCCTATTACATTACCCCGGTCATCATGGGGGCGACCATGTGGCTGCAGCAGAAGATGACCCCCTCCACGGGAGACGCCATGCAGCAGAAAATCATGCTGTGGATGCCCGTGATCTTCACATTCCTGTTCCTGAACTTCCCTTCAGGCCTGGTCGTCTACTGGCTCTTCAACAACATCTTCAGCATCGGCCAGCAGTACTACATCAACAAGAAGGTCGCGTGACGAGAGGTGTCCATATGGAAACACTCGAAATTGAAGCAAAAACCATCGACGAAGCGATCGAGAAGGCCTGCCGGGAATTCAGCGTACCCCGGGAAAAGCTGAACATCGAGATCATCTCCGAGGGTGTGTCGGGATTCCTCGGGTTCGGGCAGAAGAAGGCGAAAATCAGGGCGGGCCTCCTGTCCATCGACCAGGCCCTGGAGGAGGTTCTCCTGGAAGAAGGGCCGGAAACACCGGCGGCCCGCAGGGAAAAACCCCGGGAGAAAGCGCGTGTCCGGGAGCCGGAGACCGCCGCCCCGCCGATGAAGGCGGTGGAGGTGGAGAAACCGCCCGCCCGCCAGGCACCTCCACCAGCGGAAAAACCGTCGGCCCGGCCGGCGCCCCCTGCCTTGGAAAGCCGGGAAGCGTTGCCGGTGAAGGCCCCGGTTGAATTCAATCCCGAGTTCGCGGAGAAAGCAAGGGAACTCCTCGTGGGAATCCTCGTCCGGATGGACCTGGAGTATCCCGTGGTCGTCGAAGAGACGGAGGACACGATCCGGCTCAACATTCAGGGCGAGTGCAGCGGCCTGCTCATCGGAAAGCATGGACAGAACCTGGATGCCATCCAGTACATCGTCAACAAGGCCCTCCACAAAGGTAGCAACGGAGGCAAGCCCGTCGTCATCGATATCGAGGCCTACCGGAAGCGGCGGGAGGAGTCTCTGGTAACCCTGGCGGCGAAACTGGGCGAAAAGGTCAAGAAGACCCGGAAAGCCGTCACGGTCAGCAACATGAACGCCCACGACCGGCGGATCATTCACCTTGCCCTGCAGAACGATGCAGCCCTGGTAACGAAAAGCCGGGGCGAGGGGGAATACCGCAAGATCGTCATCATGCCTTCCCGGAAGGGCCGTCCCGTCCGGAACGAGGGCTGACACACGGACGGGGCCGCCGTGTCTGAAACCGACACCATTGTCGCCGTCGCCACCCCGCCCGGGGTGGGTGCGATCGGGATCATACGGCTCAGCGGACCGGACAGCCTGCCCGTGGCGAGACGTCTTTTCCAGCCGTCGAACCCCCGTATCGAGTGGACCAGCCATCGGATGCTGCACGGCCGCGTGTTTTCCGGTGCGGGAGATTTCCTCGACGAGGTCCTGCTCTGCTGGATGCAGGGCCCGCATTCCTTCTCCGGCGAAGATGCAGTTGAAATTTACTGCCACGGGGGGCCCGTCATCCTCCGGTCCGTCCTGTCGGAAGCGGTACATGCCGGGGCCCGGCCGGCGGAGCCGGGTGAGTTCACGAAGCGGGCTTTCCTGAATGGCCGTATGGACTTGGCCCAGGCGGAGGCGGTGGCGGACATGATCGCCGCCCGGACCGAAGCGGCCCGGAAAGTCGCCGCATCCCAGCTGAAGGGGGAATTGTCCCGGCGGATCGAATCCCTCCGGAACGGACTGATGGATGTCCTGGTCCACCTGGAGGTGGAGATCGATTTCAGCGACGAGGACCTGGCTCCGGTTCCGCCGGAGTCGCTGGCGGAGCGGGTGATGTCCCTCCGGGACGGGATCGGGGACCTGCTGGATACCTGGAACGAAGGCCGGCTATACCGGAGCGGAGCCTCCGTGGTCATCGCCGGGCGTTCCAACGTCGGGAAATCCAGCCTCCTCAACCGGCTCCTGGGGATGGAGCGGGCCATCGTGACCCCCACGCCGGGAACGACCCGGGACTTCATCGAAGAATGGATCTCTCTGGAGGGGATTCCCGTGAAACTGGCCGATACGGCCGGGATCCGGGACACGGAAGACCCGGCCGAACGGGAGGGCATCCGGAGGGTCTGGGAACGGATCTCCGCCGCCGACCGGGTGATCGTGCTCCTGGACGGAAGCGAGGCCCTGACCGCGGAGGACCGCCGGATCACCGGAGAGGTGGGCAGCCGGAAGGGCTTTCCCGTGATCAACAAAGCGGACCTGACACCCGTCATCGATACGGAGGAGGTGCGGGCGCTGTTTGACGGGCAGGCGCCCCTGTGGATTTCGGCGAAACGGGGTGATGGAATTCCGGAGTTGATGAAATCCCTTCACCGTTTCCTCCTGCAGGGTGGCGGTGCCGTGTCTTTGGAGGGACTCCTGTCGAACGCCCGCCACAAGGCCGCCCTGGAGGGCGCCCAGTACTTTCTCTCCCAGGCCGTATCGGGCCTCGCGGCGGGGTGCTCGCCCGAGGTTGCCGCCTGCGATATCCAGGACGCTCTGGACCGGATGGGTGACATCGTGGGCAAGACAACGGCGGAGCAGGTCCTGGAGCGGATTTTTTCCACGTTCTGCATCGGAAAATAGAATCGCCCCTCATGACGGCGGGAGAGGGAATATTCAGAAAAAGGGCAGGAAAGGAGATCCGGAAATGACCCTGGACCGGACACAGAATCACGAGGAGGACCACGTTCACCTGGAGCTGGACCAGGTTATTCAATTCATCAGCGGTTCCTATTCGCTGACCGGGGAGGGCCGGATGCCCTTCAAGGGGCGGGAAGTTCTCTATGCCGTCGGGGTCGCCATGCTGGACCGGTCGTGCTGCGGGAGCGGAGGATGCCGATTCCTGAAGGTTCCCGGATACCTTCTCCGCTGGCAGTACCGGACCGGAGAGGACGGGCGGCCGGTCAGCCGGGTCGAGCCGATACAGGACGAGGCCGAGCGGATGGAGATCCGGAGGCTCCTGGAGCAGCAATTTCCTTATTCCCAAGTCAACTTTTCTTCCTGAAGGCCGCCGCTCATCCCGGCGGCGAATTTGCTGTCCGGCATCACGGGATACCGGACGTGACGGATATTTCCCGGCGGGACATTACAATCCTGTCTCCCTTGAAAGAAACAGTGGGGGTGTGTTAGGGTCCATGACCACGATGAAAGAGGAAAGACCATTGGAGTCCCTTCAAGACACGGCGCGCAACCTGCGCATCCGAATCCTGCGCATGCTCCATGAGGCGAAATCGGGGCACACGGGAGGTTCCCTTTCCGCGGCGGACATCATCACCGCCCTGTATTTCCATGTCATGAGACACCGTCCGGACGATCCGGAATGGCCGGGCCGGGACCGTTTCATCCTTTCCAAGGGACACGCCGCGCCGGCGCTTTATACCGCCCTGGCCATGGCGGGTTATTTCGACGAGGGCCTTCTGGCCACCCTTCGCAAGGTCCACAGTTGCCTGCAGGGGCATCCGAACGCCCGCTGCACGCCCGGTGTGGATGCCACCTCCGGCTCCCTGGGGCAGGGGCTCTCGGTGGCCAACGGAATCGCCCTGGGGCTGCGCCTCGACGGAAACGAGTCTTCCGTTTACGTGCTCATGGGGGATGGCGAGGTACAGGAGGGGCAGGTCTGGGAGGCCGCCATGACGGCGGCGCACCGGCGCCTCGGAAAGGTGCTGGCGATCGTCGACAACAACGGGCTGCAGATCGACGGGTTCGTGAAGGACGTGAAAGGGGTCGAGCCGCTGGCCGACAAGTGGAGCTCTTTCGGGTGGGATGTCCGGGTCGTGGACGGCCACGATTTCGGTTCCCTGCTCCCGGTCCTTGAATCGGTAAAGGAAAAACCCCTCGTGGACGTACCGACCATGGTGATCGCGCGGACCGTGAAGGGCAAGGGGGTCTCCATCTTCGAGAATCAGGCAAAATACCACGGCGTGGCGCCCTCCGACGACGAGCTGGCGCGGGCGCTTCAGGAACTGGGGGCGGCATGACGGAAACCCTGGGTATACGGGAAGCCTACGGCGAGGCCCTGGTGGAACTGGGGCGGGAGAACCGGAACATCGTTGTCCTGGACGCGGATCTTTCCGGATCCACCATGACGAAGCTCTTCGCCCGGGAGTACCCTGAGCGTTTCTTCGACATGGGGGTGGCGGAGCAGGACATGATGGGAACCGCCGCCGGGCTCGCCTTGGCGGGGAAGACCGCCTTTGCCAGCACCTTCGCCGTCTTTGCCACCGGGCGTGCCTGGGAGCAGGTCCGCCAGGCCATTGCGTACCCGCAGCTCAACGTAAAGATTGTGGCCAGCCATGGCGGCGTTTCCGTCGGAGAAGACGGGGCGAGCCACCAGATGACGGAAGATCTCGCCCTCATGCGGGCCATGCCGAACATGCGAGTCATCGTGCCCGCCGACGCTCACGAGACGAGAGCAATCATCCGGCTGGTCGCCGAAACCCCGGGGCCGTTCTATGTGCGGACCTCCCGGATGAAATTCCCCGTGATCTACAAACCCGACGTATCCTTCCGGCTCGGCCGGGGGGATGTGCTTCGCCCAGGCTCGGATGTCTCGATCATCGCCTGCGGCTACATGGTACATCCCGCACTGCAGGCGGCGGATGCTCTCCAGGCGAAGGGAATATCCGCCCGGGTCGTGAACATGCCGACCCTCAAACCGGTCGACGAGGAACTGATCCTGGCCTGCGCCCGGGAGACGAAGGGCATCGTCACCGCCGAGGAGCATTCCATCATCGGCGGCCTGGGAAGCGCCGTCTGCGAGGTTCTCTGCGAGAGCAGGCCGGCACCGGTCCGGCGCGTCGGGGTGAGGGACCAGTTCTGCTCGTCCGGCAGGGCGGACGATCTTTTCGAGGAGTATGGACTGACGGCCGGGAATATCGTCCGGACCGTGGAGGACATGCTCCGGACCTCGCCCTGATTCCCGGAATCTGCCCCTGCTGTCCGGGGATCCAAGAATCCCCTTGATTCTCCCTTTCCGTTGTGGGAAATTCCCATCCTGTCCAAGGGGGAAAACCATGACCAATACCAGCATTCATCCGTCTGTCCGCCAACGTGTTTTCAGGCTCCTTCCCGTTTTTGTCCCGGCCTTTTTCATCTGTCTTGCCCTGTCGGGATGCGCCACCAAGGTCCGGGTGAACATGCTGCAGCCCGCAGCGTATCACCAGGCGTCGCTGACCAAGGCGGTGGCCGTCGTTCCGTTCGGCGGTCCCGACGGCACCGGCTTCGCCGCCGAGATCGAAGGGGTCCTGGCCAGCATCAACATCGACGACCGGCCCTATTTCTCCCTGGTGGACCGCCAGTCCCTCAACCGGATCATCAGCGAGCAGAAGTTTTCCCAGAGCGGGCTGGTGGATCCGAACACCGCCGCCAAACTGGGGCGCATGGTAGGGGCGCAGGGGATCTATACAGGGACGGTGACGGCATCGGACGTGAAAGAACAGCGATACCGGGAGCAGCGCCGGGAGTGCATCGAGCGGGAGGCGAAAAAGAAGGACGCGGGCTTTTTCGATGTGCCCAAGTGCCTGAAGTACCGTAACTACAACGTAAATTGCCTGAAGCGGGACGTGACGTTCGCCGTCACGCCCAAGCTGATTGACGTATCGACGGGTCGCGTCCTCTATTCCCGGAACCTGGGCGGCTCGACCAGCTCGTCCGGCTGCTCCGATGGAGCGCAGCCCAAGGGCGGGGACGAACTCCTGGAACAGGTGAAGGGCACGGCGAGGGCTCAGTTCCGCAAGGATGTGGCTCCCTTCTATGTGACCGTGGAGATCGCGCTCATGGACATGACCGATGGAATCGCCACCGCGGAGCCCAAGGATGCCCTCAAGAGGGGGGTCGAGTACGCCGGCCGGGGCCGGCTGGACGCGGCCTGCGAGATCTGGGGAGCGGCGCGGATCCAGGCCCCCACATCGCCGGCCCTGTTGTACAATCTGGGTGTCTGCGCGGAGAGCCGAGGCGACGCCGATGCCGCCCTGTCCCTGTACCGCCAGGCCGACAAGCTGCTCGGCAAGCCCGATGACGACATTACGGCGGCCCTGAACCGGGTGTCCGCGGTGATCAAGAACCGCATGAAACTGCAACAGCAGCTCCACCCGCAGGGTTGATCCGGTTCGTTTGAGAGAGGAGGATGCAGGTATGCGCTGTGTTCGTTGGTGGATGATTGGTTTCTGGATTCTTATGGTGTTCGCGGGGATGCATACCGATGCCGCCGCCCAGCAGAAATGCGTCTCTGCCGACGGGGAAGCGGTCGTCGTGAACAACGACCAGCCCTCGGCCCGGCTGGAGGCGATCGCCCGCGCCAAATGGGCCGCCATTGAGAAAACCGTCGGGGTTGACGTCAAGGCGTCGAGCTTCGTGTCCAACTTCACCCTGGTGGAAGACGTCATGAAGACGAAGGTCGGCGGCTCCGTCAAGAGCTTCAGGGTTCTCGGACAGAACCGCCAGGGGGAGACCCTGACGGTCACCATCAACGCCTGCATCGAACCGGCCAAGGCCCAGGAGGCCATCTCCTCCGAGCTGGCCCTGAACAACGGCATCGCCCTGTTTATCCCTGCCCGGAAGCCCTCCGCCAGGGGCGGGGACGAGTTCGAGGAGACGAATATTCTCTCCGAGAAGCTCATCGGCAAGCTGACGGAGCAGAACTTCAAGGTCATCGACGCGGCGCCTTCTGTTCCCTCGGATGCCGTGGCCATCGAGAGAATGGCGAAGAGCGGAAGCACCATGGCCGTCCGGAGCATGCTCTACAAATATCTGTCCAATGTCGTCGTCGTCGGAAAGATCGATTACACGATCTCGACGAAGAAGGGTGAGGACATCGGCTACGGCCTGTCCATGCCCTTCAACAACGTGACGGTGCGCCTGACCTACCGGATGCTGGCGAAGAACAACCGGACGGGGAACATGGAGATCCTGACGGCCGACGCCGTCTCCGGACGGGGCCTGGCGAACAACGTCGAGGACGCCGCCGCCCGCGGCATGGAAGACCTGGTGGAGAAACTGTCTCCGAAGGTGCTTGACACGGCGCACAAGTTCATCCGGGGAAGCGTCCGGAAAGTGCGCGTGAAGGTCAACGGCGTCAAGGACCTGGACACGAACATCGAAGTGAAGGGGGCTCTTCAGAACACCGTATGGGTGACCGGCGTCGAGGAGAACGAGATGGGCGAGTTCACCGTCAGCTACCCGGAGAATCCCCTGTACCTGGCCAACAGCCTTCGGCAGAAGGGGGACTTCGCCCTCGTGAACTTCACGCCCTATTCGCTGACCTTCAACTACCGCCGATGAAAGGGAGTCGGATGTACGGCAGACTGGGAAACGTGCTGTTCCTGGCCGTTCTTCTGGCAGGCTGCGTCGCGACTGGGGCGGCGGTCCAGATCGATTCCGCCTCGTTTCTTCCCGACCAGGGATCCAGGGAGATGGTGCCAGATTGCTGCCGGTCCCTGTACGACACGGCCTCGACACGGGTGGCCATCGCCCCCTTCTCGAACAACACCACCTTCGACTATGCCAAAGAGGTTCAGGTCCACGTGGAGGGGACATCGGACCGCCAGGTCCGGGGGGCCGCCGCCGGCAGGGCGACGCGGCGCGGGGCCGGCGTCGTCTGGGGAACCGACGAGCGCCGGCGGTTCCAGCAGGACACCCGGATGACCCGGCAGGAGATGAACTCGAAGCTGAGCGAGTCCCTGGAGGACTCCGTGCTGGACCAGATCCGGGGAATCCCCGGGATGCGCGTCTACACGCGGAAGGAGCTGGCCAAGGTGTTCGACGAGATGAAGCTCCAGCAGTCGGGCATGGTGGACCAGTCCACGGCTGTGCAACTCGGAAAACTGGCCGGGGCCAAGTATATTGTCACCGGCTCTTTCAACAACATCGCCCTCTCGTATCGGAGCACCCAGGCCATCCAGAGGGGAGGCCGCGACGTGGGCCGGCGGGCGGCGGATCAGCGCAAGGGAGACGACGCCCTCTGGGCGGCCCTGGCGGGGCATGCCGTGGCGGCGGTCGCCGAGGCCGCGGAAGGCTGGAGTGTGGAGGCGGAGGTCCTGGTCCGGGTCCTGGACGTGGAGAGCGGGGAGGTGATCTTCTCCAAGAGGTTCTCCGGAAAGGAAGGCCTGGGTAAGATCCCGTATCCCGGCTTTGCCGAGGTCGTCGGCGGAGTCAAGAAGGCGGGAACGAAGAATCTGGAGGACCTGCGGCCGGCTCTTTCCAGGAATTTTTCCGCCCGCGGCTACGTCATCCAGACCAAAACCAGCCCCGACGGAAGCCGGCGTATCGCCCTCGTCAGCCTGGGAAGCAAGGCAGGTGTAAAGGAAAACCTGCAGTTGTCCGTCTACGCGTTCTCGGAAGTGGAAGACCCCATGAGCGGCCAGAAGACCTGCGACCAGTCCCGGCTGCCGGTCGTCCTGCGGATTACCGACCAGATTCAACAGGACAAGGCCTGGGCGGCCATCGAGGGGGACCCGCAGAGCATACGGCGGGTGAAGGCGGGACAATTCGTGGAGACGCGCTGATCATCGGGGCGAACCGGCCCGTTATCCCTTCCGGATGAAGTGGGGCAGGTTCTCCGGGAGCGGCAGGATCAGCTCGAAGAAACCGGCGTAAACGCCGTCGCGGTACCAGGGGGACTGGAAGATCAATCTTCGGGTCCCCTTTTTTTCAACGGTGTAGGCATTCCGCTCCTGTTTTTCCATGATTTCCCCCAGCCTTGTTTTTGCCGGTTCGGGATGGCAGTCCAGGAGGTTCGAGCCCACCAGCGTCTTCCCCCCCTGCGATTCGAAGGAACGGTCCGCCCGGTCGTTCATGTAGAGGATCGTTCCCTTTTCGTCGCAGACCGTCAGGGAAAAGGGCAGTCCCATCAGCCACGGTCCCAGGTTTTTCAGGAATGCTTCCGGCACGGCGCAGGCCTCCCTCCCTGCCAGGGTAACGGGTTCACCGGGTGGTTCACCCCACGTTGTCATCGAAGCCGGTTATCGGCGAACAACCCCGTGCGTTTTTGTCGATTGTTCCAAATCGGTCCCGTCTTCCCCGATGCTCAAAGGCTTACAGGTCCGATGTGCAGTGGGGACAGCGGACCGCCTTGACGGGGATTTCGGTGAAGCACTTCGGGCACTCCTTGACGGTCGCCTCCGCCGGTGCCTCCCGCTTCAGCCGGTTCATACCCCTTATGACAAGGAACACCGAGAATGCGACGATGAGGAAGCTGATAATGGTGTTGATGAAAAGACCGTAGTTGAGCGTCACCGCGCCGGCCTTTTTCGCGTCCGCGAGCGCCGCGTATGGTCCCGCTACGGCGCCTTCCTTCAGGACCACGTAGAGGTTTGAAAAGTCCACGTTGCCCAGGATCATTCCGATGGGGGGCATGATGACGTCGTCCACCAGGGATTTCACGATCGTCCCGAAGGCCGCCCCGATGATGATGCCCACCGCCATGTCCACCACGTTGCCGCGCATCGCGAATTCTTTGAATTCCTTCAGCATGATTGCCTCCTTGGTCATGGATGCGTGCCGGATGGTTAGGATTCCCCTTTCCGGCGTTTCAACAGGTCCGCGCCGGCGCCCCAGGCCCTGCCCGCCTCGGAGCCAACGGTCCAGTAACGGTTGTCCGGCATCGTCAGGAGCAGCGGGTTCATCTTGCGGATGTCCGGTTTCCCGTCGGTCAGGCAGGCGTCCTCGATCCAGGCCGAGACGATCTCACCGATGAACCAGTCGTTGGTCGGCAGGTCCACGCTCTGGACCAGCCTGCACTCCAGGCAGAGCGGGCAGGCTTCGATCAGAGGGGCGGTCTTCAGGGGTCCGTAGAAGCACTTGAAGAGGCCCGATTTGTCGGCCTTGCTCCCCGACACGAGGCCGCAGTAATCCGTCTCCTCCATCATGTCGGCGGACGGGAAGTTCACGCTGAAGGTTCCGTTTTCATGAATTCCTTTTGACGAGTGGTGTCCCCGGTTGACGCCGATGCCGATCCAGGGGGGATCCGCATTCACCCTGGACACCCAGCCGAGCGGCATGAAATTGATTTTTCCCTCCACCATCGTCCCCAGCAGGGTGACGGGATTCGGGTACACGTAGACATTGGTGCCGATGGATACCTTTCCCATGACATGTCCCTCCCTGGGATTTCCGTACTTTGGATTCCGGATTGGCCGGTGATGTTGCAATTATCCGGGAAATCCGTTAGAAGTCAAGAAATACCATGCCCTTACCGGGTGATCCCCGCTGATGGAGAGCCTTTGTCCGATCTTGTCCTTCGAACCATCAACCTGACCAAGCGCTACGGGAACCGCCTGGCCGTGAACGGCCTGAGCATCGAGGTCCGCCGGGGCGACGTTTTCGGTTTCCTGGGGCCTAACGGGGCCGGTAAGAGCACGGCCATCCGGATGATCCTCCGCCTCGTCTTTCCGACGGAGGGAGACGTGGAGCTGTTCGGCCGTTCGCTTCGGCGAGACGGCCACCGGGTCCTCGATCGGGTGGGTGCCATTGTCGAGAAGCCCGCCTTCTACGGCCACCTGTCGGCTTACCGGAACCTCGAGATCCTGGGAGGTATGAGGCGGCGCGCACCCCGGGCCCGCATCATCGAGGGGCTGGAGCGGGTAGGCCTGCTGGACCGGGCGGATGACCGGGTGAAGACCTTCTCACACGGCATGAACCAGCGCCTCGGGCTGGCCCTGGCCCTGCTGTCCGAGCCCGAGCTGATCATCCTGGATGAGCCCACGACGGGGCTGGATCCGCAGGGCGTGAAGGACGTCCGTGACCTGATCCTGGAACTGGCCCGGGAGCGGGGGATGACGGTCTTTCTTTCCTCCCATCTCCTCCACGAGGTGGAGATGACGGCCACGCGCATGGCCGTCATCCACCAGGGGCTTCTCCGGGTTGAAGGCGCCGTCCGGGAGCTGCTGGGAGAGGGCGAGGCGGTGGTGACCGTGCGCACGGACCAGCTGGATGAAGCTGCCCGCTGGATCGAGTCCCGGGGCGGCTATCCGTCACCGGAGCGGCGGGGCGATGGATTTACCCTGAAGATGGACCTCCGGCGGGTCCCGGAGCTGAACCGCGAGCTGGTCCAGGCGGGCTTTCAGGTCCAGGCCCTGATTCCGGAGCGCTCCCTGGAGACGTATTTCCTGAGCCTGGTGGGGGACTGAGCCGTGGGACGTCTGGTCTGGTTCGAAGCGGTCAAGACATTCACGAAACTCCGGACTTACATCGGGTTCCTGGCCTTTGGCATCCTTGTTCCCCTGGTCGTCGCCGGCCTCCGCATGGGCGGCCAGAGGGCCTTCGAGCGGAACCTCCTGGCCCCCCTGGAGCAGGACTTCATCATCGGCGGAAACGTCCTCAACGGCTGGTTCTTCGGATTTTTCTTCCTGGGCGCCTTGTGGGTCCATGTACCCATCGTCCTGACCCTGGTGGCGGGAGACCAGATCGCCGGAGAGGGGAACGCCGGCACCTTCCGGTTCCTCCTGACCCGTGCCGTGTCGCGGACCCGGATCATCACCGCGAAGTTCCTGGTCACCCTCCTGTATACGGCGCTGATGGTCCTGTTCATCGGCGTCCTGACCCTGGGGCTTTCCCTGGCCGTTTTCGGCGGAGGGGACCTCCTGGTGGTGAAGCGGGGGATCACGGTCCTTCCGGAGGCGGTCCTGCCTTTTCATTTCCTTCTGGCCTGGGGGCTCGCCATCCTCAGCATGTGCGTCGTGTCCGCCCTGTGTTTCCTCTTTTCCGCCTTCACGGACAATTCCATCGGCCCCATCGTGGCCACCATGGCGGTCATCATCATCAGCCTCATCGTCATCACGCTCCCCTTCGATCTGTTCCAGGCCATCCGGCCCTGGCTTTTCGTGAACTACTTCGACACCTGGCAGAAGGTCTTCGCCGATCCCGTTCCCTGGGATGAGATCGTGAGGAACATCTGGATCCTCCTGGGCTTCACGGCACTCTTTTTCTTTGTGGCCCTCGCCTGGTTTAACCGCAAGGACATCCTGTCATGAGAAACCGCCGATCCGCTCTGATCCGCCTCGTCTGTGCGATCCTGCTGGCGGCCCTTTTGGGGACAGGAGCGGCGGTATCGCCGCCTGCCGGGGCCGCCGGGCCGGATCCGGTCCTGACCCTGACGGAGGTGCTCCGCCCCTACGAAAGCATCCGGGATTATTCGGTGCGGATCCAGGCGAAGGTCCGGATCCCCGATTTCCGGGTCCCCGACTTTGCCGGCACGGTATACTTCAAGCGTCCCGACCGCTTCCACCTGGAGACGAAGAACTTCGCCCCCCTGCCCCGTGAGGCCGCTCTCTTCGACCCGGCCCGTTTCCGGCCGGAGAAAAACCGCATCACCTGGCTGGGGGGGGAAGCGGTAGAAGGCGCTCCGGCGGATGTCTTCCGCGTGGAGCCCCTGGCGGAGAAGGGGAAGGTCCGATCGTACCGGGTCTGGATCGGCGGGAGTCCGAAGCGGATCCTTCAGGTGGAGAGTCTCTCCATCCAGGGGGGGAAAGCCCGGGCGCGGATCCGCTATGCCCATGTCCGGCAGGGAGGCGAAGGACTCTGGCTGCCGCAGCGGGTGGATGTCCACCTGACCTTCCCGGAGCGGGGCGTTCGTACGCCGGACAACCCCTTCCACAGCCAGGACAGCCCCGTCTCACGGGGCATGGCCCGCCTGGAGAACATGCCTGCCGAGGGATCCGTGGCGATCACCTACTCCGGCTGGACCTGGAACACGGGCCTGGACGACGTGCTGTTCCGAAAAAAGTGACCATATCCGGGCGGCCGGGTCGAAACGGGGGGGCGAGGGCTCCCCGGGTCCGGTCCCGGAAGCAATCTGGTATTCCATCACGGTAAGGACAAGGAGGATCGCATGAAGAGAGTGTGGCTGGTCGTAGCGGCATGGGTGGTTTTCTGCACGGGGGCGGCCCTGGCGGCAGATCAGATGATCATCACGTTTCAGGACGGCAGGACGCAGAGCATCGACACCGGCACCATCCTCCGGATCGAATTCCAGTCGGCCGGATCGTCGGCCGCGACCCCTCCCGCGGCGACGGGCTGCTGGACGGGCCGATTCCGGGGCACCGACATCAGCGGCTATGCCATGGACATCAAGCTGAGAGAAATGGACGGCCGGGTGGAGGGAGGATACGCTTACTATCACCGGGCCCAGCAGAAACAGGTGACGGCGGTGATCACGGACGCCGTTGTGACGGGTCGCGTTCTCCGGGGGACCTGGAGGCAGGTGACGGGCATCCCCGCGGAGGGGCGCTTTGAATGGACGTGGCTGCCGGGCTCAGAATGCCAGGCCTTCGAGGGCAGCTTCGACGGGACCCGTTACTGGCGGCGGATGACGCGCCAGTAGTCCGGTACCGGGAGGAGGACTGGGTGAGCCTCCGGATGGGTTCAGCGGATGCGGACGGGATGAGGGACGGCGGGCGGCGGCTGGCCGGTTCCAGAGAGGCAGCGGTCGTAGATGGCGCGGACGACGTCCTCACCCAGGGACTTCAATTCATTGGCATGGAAGCCCACGGGATTGCGCTTCCGGTAGTCCCTGACGGGGTAGTCTTCCAGGACCCTCCGGCGGTTCAGCACCAGGATCTCTTTTCCCCCCTGCCGGCGAATCTCCAGCAGGTAGCGGTTTTGGGAGCAGTACTTCAGGAAGCGGCGCACCTTTTCCAATAGCCGGCGATGGTCCAGCAGGTCCGGATCGAGATGAGGCAGGACGTGTGCCCTGACCCGTTCGTGGATGTCCCGGACGATCTCCTCCAGCGCCGCCAGGAATCGCTCTTTCTCCACGGTGACCGTCTCGGCGGCGCCGTCCTGGATCTCCGCCAGGCGTTTCAGGTAGTAGGCCGCGATCTGGCTGAAGGTGATCGTGTGGAGATGCTGGAGGGTGTCGAAGAGGAGGAGGTTGAATTCCTCCTTCGGCTTCCTGGCGAAGAAGGGCCGGCCCACCCGGATGAACACGTCCTTGGAGCCCCGGACGAGCCGGTCCACCTTCACGTTGATCGGCAGGATATAAACCTTCTCCCGGGCGCTCTCGAAGGCGCCCTCCACCACCTGGAAGGCGGCGCTCCGGATCTTCTTGAGTCCCCCGAACCCCCAGGTCGTTCCCTCCGGGAAGATCAGCGTGGACAGTCCACGGGCGGCGGCCTCCCGGAACTTCCCGACCTGCTCGTCAATGGCCTGGTGCAGGGCCTGCCGCTTCATGTCGAGGTGTTCGATGAAGGGCCGCTCGATGGATGTGAGCTGCATCGTCCGGAAAACGGCCAGGGGCAGTCCCGTCCGGTCCAGGAGCAGGAGGATGGTGCGCAGAAATCGGTTTCCCTGGGCGAAGTTCGTGGAGAGGTAGCGTCCGCCGAGGAAATCGTTCTTGGCCATGATCAGGAAGTCGGGTTTGGGATGCAGGGCGTAGTACACCCGGGAGAGGGAAGGGATCTCGTAGTAACTGTCGTGGGTGACGGTGATCAGGGTCGGAGTCGGGATCTCCCGGAGGTTTTCCTTCCCTTTCAGGTGCGGCCTCTGGCGCATGATCCGGGAGGCCAGAAAAAATGCGAAGATGACGAAATTGTAGAAAATGCCCCTGTGTCTGCTGGACATGGTTTCAATTGCCGGGAGCCTGATGCACTTGCGGTATCGGCAGTCCGGTCCGGCGTCAGCCCTCCTCCATTCCCTCGATGAAGGCCAGGACGTTCTGCCCCAGCACACCGTGGTTGTATCCGCCCTCGAGGATTCCGAAACAGCCGCCCCCGTGCTCCCGGGCCGCCCGGCGGACTATCTTCCCCATCTTCCGGTAGTCTTCCGTGGCCAGCAGCCCGCCCCAGTCTTCGAGATGGTTGTCGAACCCGGCGGAGACGCCGATGAGGTCCACTTTCTCAGCGAAGAGCTTCTCTTCGACTTCCCGGAGATACTTTGTCCGCTCCGCCGCGGACGGGTTGTGGATCGTCACGAAGCCACGGCCGCCCAGGATGTTCACCGTCCCATCGCCAAAGTGGAGATCGAAGTCCAAAATGTGGGCCTTTTCGATGAGCCCCTCGCGCTTGAGCTTCTCCATGGCGATGGCCATGTTGTTGAAGTAGCAGAAGCCCCAGGCGCTCCCGGCGGACGCATGGTGACCGGGCGGCCGGATCAGGGCAAAGCAGGGCTCCGTCAAGCCGGTCATGGCCGCCTGGACGGCGCCGCCGGCGGCCAGGGCGGCAATGTTGTAGAGGCGCTCGCGGCGCACTTCCTCAATGTGGGACGGGGTGTGAACGGCGGCGATGTCCTCCGGGGAAGCCGGGACGGCTTCGACAAGCTCCGCTTTGCCCCGGATCGCCTTCAGGACGGCCTCCACGCGGCCCGTGGCGGCCGCGGGGTCTGCAACATAGGACTGATGAAAATCCTTGTGAAAGATAACCTTCATGACGATGCCTCCCCGGGGTCAGGCACAGGAGGAGCGTCTCCTGCGCCGAGCTGTCGCCGCCCGTCTTCTTTTCAGACCGGCCCGGCGGGGTTCAACGGTCTTTGGATTCCTCCCACAGACGGTCCATTTCCTCCATGGACGCCGAGGCCGGAGATGCTCCCCGGCGGCCCAGCTCCCGTTCGATGAACCGGAAACGGTCCCTGAACTTCGCGGTGGCTGCCTCCAGTGCCTCTTCCGCTTCGATGGAGGCGTGGCGGGCCAGGTTCACCACCGAGAACAGGAGGTCGCCGATCTCCTCGCTCACACGGTCCGGGGAGCCGTCGGCAAGAGCCTCCTCCAGTTCCTTCGTCTCCTCACGGACCTTGTCCAGCACGCCGGCGGTATCGGTCCAGTCGAAGCCGACCCGGGCGGCCCGACGCCCCGTCTCCTGGGCCTTCCGGAGGGCCGGCATGGAGCGGGGGATTCCGTCGAGGATCCCTCCGGGCTCGCCGTTGGCCGCCTTCTCACCCCTCTTGATCTCGTCCCAGTTGGCCTTCACCTCCGCAGCGTCCTGGACGGTGACGTCCCCGAAGACATGGGGGTGGCGCCGGATCATCTTTTCCCGGATCTCCGCCGTCACGTCGGCCAGCCGGAAAGAGCCGTCCTCTTCGGAGAGAACGACCAGGAAGAGGATCTGGAACAGCAGATCACCCAGCTCCTCCCGGAGCGTCGCCGGCTCTTCTCCGGCCAGGGTGTCCAGGACTTCGTAGGCCTCGTTCAGGAGATAGCGGCCGAGGTCCTTCTTTCCCTGAGCCCGGTCCCAGGGACATCCGTCGGGGGAGCGCAGGGTCCGGATCAGGTCAAGGAGCTCCTCGATGCCGTTCCGGTCGGGCGTCGAATGCGCGCCGGCCCCTCGTCCGCCTGTATCGGTCATGGAATGGATTTCCCCCAAAACGGCCGGGTTGGCTTGTATTTCTGCAGTTCCCGGCTCCGGGGGAACCCTAACATATCCGCCCCGGGCTGACAATGATGGTTTCCAGCCGGCGGCGTCCGCGGGAATGCGGGCCAACGCTCCCGAAGGGCCTCCGCGGGAGGGTGAGGCCGGGGAACACCGGGAGCGGGGCGGTTTCCCTTGACAGTCCCCGGACCTGTCTGTTAACCATGGTTTCCATCGGGGCGACGGACGGCCCGGCGCCGTTCTTCACCTTCCCGCCCCTTCCGGAACTGGAACCTGACCCATCAACCTGTGTGCCAGCGGCCTTTCCCGGAGGCTCTTCGATGGACATGAAGCGAGACTACTACGAGGATATCCGGCTCTTCGGGAGCGGCGTGATCCTCTTCTGGTCCCTCCTTCTTCTGGCCTTCCTCTATACCTTGCCCCTGTATCTGCCGGGATACCGCTTCTATCTCCTGAACCTGATCATGGTCCACGTGATCCTGGCCGTGGGGCTGAACATCCTCGCCGGCTACACGGGGCAGATCTCCCTGGGGCACGCGGGCTTCTTCGCCATCGGCGCCTATGCGACAACCCTGCTCATGGCCAGGCTGGAAATCCCCTTCTTCCCCGCACTCCTGGCGGCGGCCTTCATCGCCGCCGCCTTCGGCTTCCTGGTGGGTCTCCCGGCGCTGCGCCTGGAAGGACCCTACCTGTCCATTGCCACGCTCGGGTTCGGTCTAACCATCACGCACATCATCGGGCATGCGGAGGTCTTCGGCGGACGGACGGGACTCCAGGCGCCGCCCCTGGATCTCGGAATTCCACAGCTCGGCTGGAGCTTCGTCCTGGAGACCGATCTGGGGAAGTACTACCTGATCCTGACGATTACCGTCCTGATGGTGATCGGTGCCGTCAACCTCATGAAGACCCGGGTGGGCCGCTCCTTCGTCGCCATCCGGGACAGTGACATCGCTGCCGAGGTCATGGGGGTCAACCTGATGATCTACAAGACCCTCTCGTTCGCCGTCAGCGCTTTCTACGCCGGCATTGCGGGGGGGCTTTTCGGGTTCATCCTGGGATTCTTCAATCCCGAGCCCTTCAACCTGATCCTTTCCATCGTGTTCCTCGTAATGGTCGTCGTGGGAGGTCTGGGATCGACCTTCGGGTCCATTGTGGGGGCGGCGCTCATCACCTGGCTGCAGTACGACCTCCTGAAGAACATCCGGGAAATGCCGCTGGCGGGCCCGCTCCTGCTGGACCTGTCGGACCGCTGGTTCACCGTCGTCGGCCTGGAGAATTTCAACAGCATCATCCTCGGTCTCGTTATGATCGCCATTGTCCTCTTCGAGCCCCTGGGGATGTTCGGGGTGTGGATCCGCGTCAAGAAATACTGGAGAACATGGCCGTTCTGAGGTGCCTATGATCGGACAACTGATTGTCGAGGGGCTCGCCATCGGGGCCTGCTACGGCCTCTTCGCCGTAGCCGTAGTGATCATCTACAAGACCTCGGAGGTGATCAACTTCGGCCAGGGCGAAATGGCCATGTTCGCCACGTTTGTGGCGTACCACATGCTCACGTATTACGGCGCTCCGTTCTGGGCGGCCTTTCTTCTGACCCTGGGGTTCGCGGCTCTCCTGGGGGCGGCCGTGGAGTTCCTGTTTCTCCGCCCGGCGAAGAATCCGAGTATTCTGGGGCTGATCGTCATCACCCTCGGGGCCGAGATGCTGCTCATGGGGCTCGCCAGCTGGAAGTGGGGGGCCGAGCAGAAGTCCTTCACGCTGCCGTGGTCCTACATGTCGATTCACGAGCCCGTTCCGGGCATCATCATCAGTGACTGGGCCATCGCCGTCTTCCTGACGGCCGGGACGATCGCGGGCCTCCTGTACGTCTTCTTCCGCTTCACGAAGCTCGGCATCGCCATGCGGGCGACCCAGCAGAACCAGAACGCCGCCAAGATCATGGGCATCCGGACCGAGCGGGTCTTCGCCTTTTCCTGGGGGCTCAGCTCCATCATCGGGACCGTCGCGGCGATGTTCTTCGCGGCCCGTGCCACCCTGGACCCGGCCTTCATGATGGAGCCCTTCCTCCGGGCCTTTGCCGCCGCGGTCCTGGGGGGGCTGACCAGCATTCCCGGCGTGCTCCTGGGGGGAGAGATCCTCGGGCTGATCGAGAACCTCTTCGGGTACATGTGGCCCCAGTGGAAGCCTATCGTTGCCTTCGTCATCATCGTGCTCGTCCTGTGCATCCGCCCCAGCGGTCTCTTTGCCAGGCATTTCGTGAAGAAGGTATAAGGTGAGGTCGGATCGTAAGCGAATGCGGCGACCGGGCGGACCACAAGGCAGACCGGTGGTCCTCGGGGGCCTGCTGATTCTGGTGATGGTGCTCTGGGGGACCGCCGCTGCTCCGGAAGATGCATCGACCGGTGAGATTGCCGCCGTCGAGCAGGCGGCCCGGGCGTACCTGGAAGCGGAGGTCCGGCGGGACTTCGATGCCGTGTGGGCGTCCCTGGCGCCTTCTTCGGTGTACCGCGAAACCCATGATTACTTGTCGTATCGGGAGGAGGCCGTCCGGTCCCCGGTCCGCATCGAGCGCTTCAGGATTCTTCGGGTGGCCGGCGTTCGGCCGAATCACGACCCGGCCCGGTTCCCGAAGGTCGAGCGGTTTGCCGAGGTGGAGGTGGACCTGGTGCTTTTCTTTACCGATACGGAGACCCGGACGGACGTGAATTACCGCTTCGCGTTCATCCGGGAGGGAGGGAGGTGGTACAAGGGGTAGTCGTCCGGGACGGTCCTGCATGACGTCTTCAGGCTCGGCCTCGAGGGAGCGCCGCAGGGGCGACAGGGTTTTTCGAACTCTTCATGGAAAGGAGGGAATCATGGGTTCGAAGCGTTTCTGGATGGTTCTTGGGATAGCGGCCTGCGCGGTGCTCCTGGTGTCGGCCCCCGGCCTGGCGGCCAAGCCGGGCTTCAACGACAAGGAGATCCGCATCGCCCAGTGGGGGCCCCAGACGGGACCCGCGGCCCCCTGGGGAAACGTGGCCCGGGGGAGTCGGCTGCTGTTCAATCTGGTCAACGAAGAGGGGGGGATTCACGGCCGGAAGATCAAGTACTTCATCCGCGACGACCAGTACAACCCGGCCCAGACCGTCGCCGTGGTCAAGGATGTGGTCGAGAGGGAGGGAATCTTCGCCTTTGTCGGAGGCACCTCCGGGGCGAGCGGGCTGGCGGTCAAGGACTACCTGGCGGCGAACAAGGTCGTCTGGGTCTCGCCGGCGACGAGCATTAAGGAATACGTGATGCCGGTGAACCCTTACATTTTCGCCCTGATGCCCCTTTACGACGACGAGGCGAGCATCCTGACCAAATACGTGGTGGAGAAGCTGAAGATCCGGAAGATCGGTGTCCTCTACCAGAACGATCCCTACGGGAAGAACGGCCTGAACGGCGTGAAGCAGCGCCTGGCCCATCTGAAAATCGCCGCCGTGGCCGAGGTTCCTGTCGAGGCGGGCGAGAAGGACCTGGCGTCCCAGATCATGAAGTTCAAGAATGCCGGGGCCGAGGCGGTTTATCTCCAGGTGAACCCGACCTCGGCGGTCATCGCCCTCAAGACGGCCGCTGCCGTCGGCTTCAAGCCCCAGTGGGTGGCATCCTCCACCCTGTCGGACTATGCACTGATGCACAAGATTTCCGGTGGCCTGTGGGAAGGAGTCATCACCGGCGCCTTTACCGAGCCTGTCGATTCGGCCCAGCCCCTGATGACGAAGTACCGCGAGGCGGCCCGGAGACTGGATCCGAAAGAGCGATGGGCCCTTTTCTATCTCGGGGGGATCGTCTTTGCTGAGCCTGTCGTGGACGCCCTGAAGCGGACCGGCAAGAACCTCAGCACGGAGGCGTTCCTCAGGGCTCTCAATTCGACAAAGAATTTCAAGGGAGTCGGCCCGACGATCACCTGGACGAAGACCCAGCACCAGGGGAGCGATTCCATCCAGGTCTGGCAGTGCGGCCCCAAGGGCGCCCTGAAGGTCCTGCAGGGATGGACCGCCAACGATCTGGCCCGGTGGAAAAAGAAGTAATCCCGATGACGGGGAAGGCTGCGGCCTTCCCCGCATTCACGGTCCGGCCGGCGGAGCTGCCGGCGGCGGGAGCATGAGCATGGACCACTTCCGCGTGGATAACCTGTCCATCTCCTTCGGGGGTCTGAAGGCGGTTCACGATGTGAGCTTCCGGGTCGAGAAGAACCGGATCTTTTCGATCATCGGGCCCAACGGTTCGGGGAAGACCACCATCTTCAACCTGATCAGCGGCATCTACCGGCCCGACGGGGGAGGGGTGTTCCTGGAGGGCGAGAGCCTGACGGGGCTGTCGCCCGACCGCGTCGCCCGCCGGGGTGTCGCCCGGACTTTCCAGAACATCGAGCTCTTCTCCAACGCGAGCGTGATGGACAACCTCCTCCTGGGAAGGCACATCCACATGAAGACGGGGGTCTTCTCCGGGGCCTTTCTCTGGGGACGGCGATCCCGGGCGGCCCGGGAGGAGATCCGCAACCGGGAGGTGGTCGAGCGGATCATCGATTTCCTGGACCTGCAGTCCGTCCGGAACCTGCCGGTGGCAAGCCTTCCCTACGGCAAGCGGAAGCTCGTCGAGCTGGGAAGGGCCCTGGCCCTCGAACCGCGGCTGCTTCTGCTGGACGAGCCCTCGGCGGGCATGAACACGGAGGAGAAGGAGGATCTGAACCTCTGGATCCGGGACATCCGGGAGGACTACGGGGTGACGATCCTCCTGATCGAGCACGACATGAACATGATCATGGGGATCTCCGACCGGATCCTGGCCGTCAATCAGGGGCAGGTCATCATCGAGGGGACCCCGCAGGAGGTGCAGAGCCACCCGGAGGTGATCCGGGCGTATCTGGGGGAGGCCGATGCTTAGACTCTCCAACGTGGAGACCTGGTACGACCTGATCCGGGCGCTTCACGGGATCTCCTTCGAGGTTCCGGAGGGGCGGATCGTTGCGCTCCTGGGATCCAACGGCGCGGGAAAGTCGACGACTCTCAAGACGATCATGCGGCTTCTCTACGACCAGAGAAAGGAGCAGCCCGAGAAGGGAACCGTCGAGTTCCGGGGGGTGCGCATCGACCGGAAGAAAACCGACGAGATCGTCCGGATGGGGATCAGCTACGTCCCCGAGGGACGGGAGGTGTTTCCGGAGCTGACGGTGCGGGAAAACATCCTCATGGGGGCCTACACGCGGCGAGACGGTTCGGCGGTCCGGGAGGACATGGATCGGATCCTTGAGCATTTCCCGGTGCTCCGGGAGCGGAGGGAACAGCAGGCAGGATACCTGAGCGGTGGAGAGCAGCAGATGCTGGCCATCGGGCGAGCCCTCATGAGCCGGCCGAAGCTTCTCATGCTGGACGAGCCGTCCCTGGGGCTGTCACCGCTCCTGACAAGGGAGATCTTTCAAATCATCCGGGACATCAACGTGCGGGAGGGAGTGACGATCCTGCTGGTGGAGCAGAACGTCCACATGGCCCTGAAGGTTTCGCAGTTCGCCTACCTGATGGAAAACGGGCGCATCGTCCGGGCGGACCGGCCCGAGATCCTCCGGGAGGATGAGGACGTCAAGGAGTTCTATCTCGGCGTAAACCGGGAGGCGTCGGTGAAGGGCTTCAAGCGTTACCGGCGGAAGGTGAGGTTCCGATGACCGGGAAAGCGGAAGGCATCGTCAATACCCTCCCCAAGGCCCTGGCATCCATCGCCTCGAAGCAGCCGGAGCGGACGGCGATGCGCCGCAAGGACCTGGGGATCTGGCGCGACATTTCCTGGGCCGAGTATCTTCGGCACGTGAAGCGGACGGCCCTGGGGCTCTGCTCCCTCGGCATCGGTCGGGGAGACCGGGTGGCAATCATCGGCGAGAACCGGCCGGAGTGGCTGTACAGCGCCCTGGGGACGCTCGCCGCGGGCGGGACCTTTGTGGGGATCTATACGACCAATCCTACCGCCGAGTGCGAGTACGTAGTGGCCCACTCGGAGTCCGTCGTCTACATCTGCGAAGACGAGGAACAACTCGACAAGGCCCTGGCCTTCCGGCAGCGGACCCCGCAACTCCGGAAACTCGTGGTGTGGAACATGGAGGGGCTCCGTCATTTTCAGGATCCCATGCTGATGAGCTTCGACGACCTGCTCCGGGAGGGGGAGCGCCTGGACACGGAGCAGCCGGACCTTTACGGCCGGCTTGCCGGGGAAGGGAGCGGCGGGGACGTCGCGGGGATCATCTACACATCCGGCACGACGGGCCCTCCGAAGGGGGCCATGCTCTCCCATGAAGGATATCTGTGGGTCGGGAGGAAGGCCGGCGAGATCTGCCGGGCCGGGAGGGACGACGAGACCATTTCCTTCCTTCCGCTCAACCATGTCTACGAGCAGATCTTCGACCTGATGGTTCATCTGACCGTGGGGCACACGGTCAATTTCACGGAGAACACCGATACGGTCATGGCGGACATGCAGGAGGTGTCGCCGACCCTCTTCCATGCGGTACCCCGCATCTGGGAGAAATACTACTCGGGCATCGTCCTGAAGATGGCCGATGCGACCCCCCTGAAGCGGGCCGCCTACGGGGCCGCTGTCCGGATCGGCTCGCGGTACAACGAGGAGCATCTGGCGGGACGGAGCCCGTCCTTCCTGATGCGGCTGGCCTATGGAGCGGCCTATTTCGCAGTATTCCGAAAGCTGAAGGAGCGGCTGGGTTTTGACCGCGTCAGGCTCGGTTTTTCCGGAGCCGCCCCCATCTCACACAATATTCTCAAATACTTCCAGGGGATCGGAATCCCCATCCGGGAAGGATATGGCATGACGGAGACCACGGGGATCACCCACATGTCCGACGAGCACCACTTCAAACTGGGTACGGTGGGAAGGGCGCTCCCGGAAACGGAGGTGCGGCTTTCGGAGGACGGCGAGATCCTGGTGCGCCACCCGGGCATCTTCCTGGGCTATTGGCGGGACGACGACAACACGCGGGAGGCCCTGCGGGATGGGTGGCTCCACACGGGGGATGTCGGGACAATCGACGACGAGGGCTATCTCCGGATCACCGACCGCAAGAAGGATCTGATCATCACAGCGGGAGGAAAGAACATCGCCCCGCAGTACATCGAGAACCTCCTGAAGTTTTCTCCCTACATCAACGATGCCGTGGTCATCGGCGACCGGCGCAACTACATCACGGCCCTGATCGTCATCGACGAGGACAACGTGGTCAAGTATGCCCAGGATCAGAAGATTCAATATACAACTTTTGCATCCCTGACCAGGACGGATGAAGTCGTTGCCCTGGTCCAGCGGGAGATTGACCAGGTGAACGCCCAGGTCGCCCGCGTCGAAAACATCCGGAAGTTCAGAATCCTGGACAAGAAGCTCTATACCGAGGACGGAGAGGTGACGCCCACCATGAAGGTCAAGCGAAAGGCCATCAACGCGCAATTTGCCGATCTCATTGAGTCCATGTACTCCGAATGAAATCAAATTTTGTCCTTGCAGAATTCCCCAGGGAAGGCCCGGCATGCTTGCTGGAGCATCATGCATAAGTAATTGTATTCACTAAATGAAAAAATCTGTTGCCGGTTCGAATTAATGGGTTGAAATTTCATGGCAAATCGGATACAGGGACACCGTTGTTCTTCCGCTGTCCGTGACGGTAATTCGATGGATCTCTCCGGAGAACCGCATCCATCCGTTGATTATTCAGTGGAATCCAAGCCTTGGACAAGAGGTGACGTTTCCGTCCGGGTTTTGGAGGATCGGGACCACCGGGGAAAGTCTTTTCGGTAGCACCGCCTGTAATGCGTCTATTTTTTTCACCACGTGAGAGGAGGGTAACATGGCAGAAGAGAAGAAAAAATTGACAAGGGCCGAGAGACTCGAGGCCGAGAGGGAGAAGAATCTGCAGCACTGGCTTGCGGAGGACGAGATCCTGTTCAAGCACCGGGAAGAGGCCTACGACATCGGCGGCGCCGATCAGGTCGCGAGGCTCGCGAAGCAGAACAAAAAACCCATGCGCGATCTCATCAAGCTGTTGATCGATCCCGGAACGGATTTCTTCGAGCTGGGGCTCGACGCCGGGTACGACATCGGCAAGAAGCGCCTCTACGGCGGGGAGATCTACGAGTCGGAAAAGCGCAGCCACATTCCCGGCGGCGGTGTCGTCACGGGCATCGGCACGGTCATGGGAAAGGACTGCATGATCTTTGCCAACGAGAACCGCTATGCCGCAGGCACCTATTTCCCCATCACCCTGAAGAAGCACATGCGGGCCCAGGCAATCGCCGAGCAGTGCGAGCTGCCCTGTGTCTACCTGACCGATTCGGGCGGCATCAACCTGCCTCTCCAGGTGGGCTGTTTCGCCGACGATGGACACTTCGGCAGCATGTTCTACAACATGTGCCGCATGTCCGCCAAGGGGATCCGGCAGTACACCCTCTCCACCGGTGGCAACACGGCGGGTGGCGCCTACATCGTCTACCTGGCCAGCGAATCCATCATGATCGAGAAGATGGCCTATGCCTTCCTGGCGGGCCCCCCCATGGTCAAGTCGGCCATTGGCGAGACGGTTTCCATGGAAGACCTGGGCGGTGCCTATGTTCACACCCAGCATTCCGGCGGCTGCGACCATTTCGTCCGGACCCAGGAAGAGGGGATCGCGAAGCTCCGGGCCATGATGGAGTTCGAGCCGACCTCGAAGCTCTACATCGACCGGCGGGAAACCCGGGAGCCGAAATTCGATTTCAAGGAGATGATGCGCGGCACCCCGACGGACACGTACCAGTATATCAACATCAAAGAGACGATCAAGTGCCTCGCCGACGACAGCTACTTCTATGAGTACAAGCCCACCTATGGTCCCGGCCGCGGTGATTCCATCATCGCTGGCAAGATGTGGATGAAGGGCATCCCCGTCGGCGTCATCGCCTCCAACGCCAGCGGCGTCATTTACATCGACGCGGCCCGGAAGGCGACGGAGTGGATGATCCGCTGCGGGAACTCGAAGCTTCCCGTCCTCTTCCTCCAGGGGTCCCCCGGCTACATGGTCGGCAAGGCCGAGGAGTGGGGCGGCATCGGCAAGTACGGCTCCGATATGGTCCGGGCCTGCACATGCCTCGACACCCCGAAGGTCACCTACGTCATCGGTCCCGACCACGGCGCCGCCAACTACGGCATGTGCGGCCGGGCCTTCAAGCCCCGCTTCGCCTTCACGAACATGCGAGGCCGCACGACCGTCATGTCCGGCGAGACGGCAGGCTTCATCGTCGAGACGGTTCGCCGCAAGAACATCGTCGACAAGGGCGGCACGGTGAACGAGGAAGAAATGGCCGCTTTCCGCAAGATGATGCGTGACCGGTACGATGCAGAAGGTCATCCCTTCTACACCGGATCGCTCCTCTTCCACGACGGCGTGATTGCCTTCAGCGAGGCTCGGGACAAGATCACCCGAGCCTTCGAGGTCTCGCTGCGCGTGCCCATCAAGAAGTCCGATTGGGGCGACTTGAAGGTGTAATCCCGATCCGGGAAGAAGGGAGGAGGAAAACATGTCGGACGTACTGCTGAAAGAAAGAACCGAAGATGGCATCCTGATTCTTACGCTGAATCGGCCCGATGCCATGAATTGCTTCAACTTCGATCTGCTGGCGGTGCTGGCAGACACGATCCGCGAAGCCAACTTCGATCTGGATCTGCGCTGTATCATCATCACCGGCTCCAAGGCCGGCGACGATCCCAAAAAGTGGTCCTTTTCCACGGGGGCCGATCTGAAAGAGCGACGGACCCTGACCCAGGACCAGGTACGACGGTTTATCTTTACGATTCGCAACACCTTCACGGCAGTGGAACAGGTCCGAATCCCCGTCATCGCCGCCATCAACGGCTTTGCCTTTGGCGGCGGCACCGAGCTGGCGCTGGCGTGCGACATCCGCATCGCATCGTCCAACGTCCTGATGGGATTGACGGAAACGTCCCTGGCGATCATTCCGGGTGCCGGCGGCACCCAGAGGCTTCCGCGAATCGTCGGGATGGCAAAGGCGAAAGAGCTGATCTTCACGGCCCGGCGGTTTGGTGCCCAGGCAGCCCTCGATATCGGGCTGGTGAGCAAGGTCGTGGAGCCCGACAAGCTGATGGAAGCCGCACTGGAACTGGCCCGGGAGATCGCGAAGAACGGTCCCATCGGGGTTGCCCAAGCGAAATTCGCCATCAACTACGGTATGGAAGCCAGCCTGGGCGTAGCCCTGCCGCTGGAGTCCAAGGCCTACGAAGTGACCATTCCCACGAAGGATAGGCTGGAAGCACTGGCGGCCTTCGCGGAGAAGCGGAAACCCGTTTTCAAGGGCGAGTAATCCATGGCCGGCGCCGTTCCGTTCCTCCGCTGCCGCCAAGGGGGGGACGGCGCCGGTCAGTCGGAACCCGCAAACAAATAACCACCAAATCTGAGGAGGAGGGTAGTTTTTTATGGCGACAGAGTACGATTATTGGAAGATATTCCCCCGGATGCCCAAGAAGGTATCCATCGGGGACATCACGATCCGTGACGGTTTCCAGCACGAGGAGAGGTTCATCTCCACGAAGGCAAAGATCTTCTACGGGCAGGAAATGATCCTGGCGGGTTGCCGGGAGCTGGAAGTGACCAACCTGGCCGCCGCCACGACGCCCCAGTTCGTGGACGCAGCGGAGGTCATGAAGGCCATGCGGAGCGATGAGTTCCGGAAGCGGGCCTCCCGCCAGGGCATCGACCTGGACAAGGATGTCTGCCTGACATGCGTTACGATCCGGGAACCCTCGGTTGACATTGCCATCCGGATGAAAAAGGAAGGATTCGGCCCCGACCGGATCCTCATGATGGTCTCCACGGATCCGGAGCATCATTTCGCCAATTCCGGCACCACACTTACCGTGTACTGGCGCGAGGCGGAGCGGTGCATTCAGAAAGCCCGGGATGCCGGCATCAAGATGGTCGGCACCGTGAGTACCATCTGGGGGAGCCCCATCAGCGGCGCCACGAAGCTTGAGGATGCCGTGGAATTCACGAAGCGCTGGTTCCAGATCGGCGCCCATGACATCGAGCATGCGGATCACGACGGATCGGCCAACGCGGCGGACGTCTATCGTTACTGTTCCATGATTCTTGATGCCATGCCGAATCCGGAAGGCCACCTGCTTCACCTGCACGAGACGAAGCGAATCGCATCTTCGTCGATTCTGGCGGCACTGCAGGCTGGTTTCACGAGATTTGAAGGAACCTTGGGCGGATTGGGCGGCCAGCCGGCCAACTTCCTCGACGACTGTCCCATTCGGGGCACCGGTGAGTACTACTACGACGATCCGCGCTTCGTCGGTCTGATTACCTTTGAGGACCTCCTGGTCCAGATCGATGAACTTGGCATCGAGCACGGTTATGATGTGGATCGCGTCCTCTGGCTGGGCAAGAAGATGGAAAAGAGCATGGGCAAGAGACTGCGCTCGGAAGCCATCTACAACGGCCGTACACAGAAAGCGGGTCATATGAAGTTTGCCCGTCCCGGCTTGAAGAAACTCATCGATAAGCTTGGTGAGAAGCCGGGTCAGCGGGTTCCTCCGGACTGGTCGGCGGAAGCGATTGTTCCGGAGAAATGGGGTCCTGCAGATCCTCTCTGGAAGAAGTAACCGGTATTGCACTGGGAGAGGGGGGGCGAGAGCGTTCCCCCTCTCACCATAAGAAATTGTTCGTTATCAAATTCGTTGAGGAGGTAAACCCATGGCAGTAGAAGTTGTGGCCCCGATGCCGGGGACCATTGCGGAGATTCTGGTGAGTGTCGGTGACGATGTGAAAGCGGATGAAGAACTGATCATCCTGGAGGCCATGAAGATGGAAAACCCCATCGTGGCCCCGGCGGATGGAAAGGTCACCGAGATCAAGGTGGAGGAGAAGGACAAGGTCGACACCAATCAGGTTCTGGTCGTTCTGGGGTAGCCGATATCCCTGGATTCAAGATAGAGATCCCCCGGTCTGGATACGGACTCGGGGGATTTCTATCTTCAGGCTGCTGAAAAGCACTCGTCTGCTTCGTTGCACTCATCCCGGACCATTCGACGTACCAAAGGGTACGCCTCATGGCCCGGCATTTCGTGCGCCTTGCATCCGAACGCTTTTGAACAGCCTGAGGCGTTGGTTTGTTTACAGCAGCCTGAAAGATGTCCATCTGCTTCGTTTCTGAAATGTGAAAAGGGGGACGGATCTCAAATCCGCCCCCCTTTCCTGTGTCGTGTTTTTTCAATATCGCCGGATCACTTAATCGGCCATTCTCCCCGCTCTTTCAGGACTTCCCGGTAGACCTCGAGTGCCTCGTTGACGGCGGGCATGCCGGCATAGGTCGCCACCTGGAAGAAAATCTCCGCCAGCTTCCGGGGGTCGCAGCCCACGTTCAGGGCGGCGTTGACGTGCAATTTCAACTCGCCCGTGGCCCGGAGGGCCGCCAGCATGGCGCAGGCCGCCATCTGCCGCTCCGGCAGGGTCAGCACCGTCCTGGAGTACAGGTTTCCCGTGATGAACCGGGATAAGTCGTTGGCCAGATCCTTGTCGTACTGGCGCCACATCAGGTACGGAGGATCCATCTTGATCCCCTTGCCGAACAGCTTGGTCGCCGTCTCCTGGGTCTTCTTGTTGACGTCGTCGCTCACGCTTCCTCTCCTTTCTCCTTGGTTGCAATTCCACCGGGTGCGGTAGACCGGTTTATAGCCTGGTGTTTATTTCTTCCCGGGATGGATCGAGATCCGGTTTCTTCCCGGTCCTGCAGGGATCCTCTGTCACGATTGCGGTTATCTTGATTTCACCTGGAAGCTGTCCCGGTCCCGGTCCTGGAGATAGACGTGTGAATACTGCTGGACGGGAATCTTCCCGAAGAAATCTTCGCCCTCCCGGCGGCAGACGGAACAGGCGTGACGCGGGATGATGACGGCATAGATCCGTTTTCCCGTATCGGCCTGGGAGTCGATCAGGACAAGACCGCCGCAGTCCTCGCAGATGCGGACCGTTTCCTCCTGGTGCTCCGAGATGCCGTCCGTATCGTAATAAATGCCCTTCCGCCGCCTGGTGTACCGGGCATCCCCGACCATCTTCTTCTTCAGGGAATGCCGGTTTTTCCAGATCTGGCGGATCTCCATCACGTCCCGTTCGATTTTCCGCGTCAGTTCGTCCGACTGGCGGAGGGATTCCGCATGGTAGTCCGGTTCCCGGACGGAGTCGTAATCGAGACCGGCCATGGCCAGGATGATGCCCGTATTCACGTAGGGCAGGGCCTTCTCGATGGAGTACCCGCCCTCCAGGACGGCGATGTCGGGAGACAGCCGGTCGTTCAGAAGGGCGTATCCACGGGCGCTGAAGCGCATGTTCGTGATCGGATCGCTGTAGTGATTGTCCTGGCCGGCGGAGTTGATGACCAGTTCGGGCTTGAAATCTTCCAGGATCGGCAGGATTGCATTCTCCAGGGTATACAGAAACCCCTCGTCGGACGTCCGGGGCGGCAGGGGGATGTTGATCGTATACCCGAGGGCGTTCGGTCCTCCCATATCCTCAGGGAAGCCCGTACCCGGGTACAGCGTCCGGCCGTCCTGGTGGATGGAGATGCAGAGGGTGTCCGGGTCGTTCCAGTAAATATCCTGGGTCCCGTCGCCGTGGTGACAATCGGTGTCGACAATGGCGATTTTCCGGATGCCGTAATGCTTCCGGATGTATTCCACCATGACGGCCTCGATGTTGATGTTGCAGAACCCCCTGGCGCCGTGCACGACCAGCATGGAGTGATGGCCCGGCGGCCGAACGAGGGCGAAGGCGTTGTCGACTTCTTTCCGCAGGACTTTGTCGGCCGCGGTGATGGCTCCGCCGGCGGAAATCAGGTGGGATTCGGTGATGACGGAGCGGGCGTCGGGTACGCAAATGTGGGCCCGGTTGATGTCCTCGACGGTGGCCAGGCCCGGTTTGAACTCGATGATGTTTTCGAAATCGAGGAGACCCTCTTCGAAGACCTGGTCCTGCGTATAGAGGAGCCGTTCTTCGCGCTCCGGGTGAGTGGGGGAAATGGCCCAGTCGAAGGCGGGGAAAAAGATGAGCCCCGTTTTTCTCGGTTTCTTCGTCATGACTTTCCCCCTGCGGCGAGGCCGGCAATCAATCCCGGCTTGACCTGCACCTTGACGCGGATGTTCTTCCCGGTCGTGTAGAACTGCTTGACCATGTTGAATTCCATGTCTTCGATCACTTCGATCTCCAGGTCCTCTTCCCGCGCTCCCATGGCTGTTACCTTTTCACGCAGGCGATCCTTCCCGATCCGGATGGCGTCCATCTTGCTGAAATTGGCTGGAATGCTTTCCTGGTAGCCTTCTTCCGCGATCGTCAGGATCCGCTGCTCCGTGTCGGCGAGGAGTGTCATTTCGGCAGTGGTGCGGGCCAGCGCGGCACCGATGGCATTGGCCACTTCGGCATGCTCGGGGATCTGGACGGGGTAGCCCAGGAGTTCCGACAGACGCGGAGCGATCGGTCCGGCGGGGCCTCCGACCACGAACAGGGTCTCGGGAATCAGTTTCTTGCCTTCCAGCATCTCATGGATCGTATACACAGGCTTGTTGTTGACTTCATCGATCATGGACGTCACGGCTGCCGCGACCATCCGGCAGGTTTCCTCGTGGACGGCCCGTGCTGCATCCTCGCTCCCGATGCCCAGTTGCCTTCCCACGCCCTCCATGGCTTTCCGGGCCAGCGACGGATCTCCGATGGCGGTAAGGCCGAGGACAATCATGGCATCCGTCGGCGTTGGACAGGGGCCTCCACAGGCATATGCCGGTCCTTCCCGAACGGGTCCGATCTGGAGCTTTTTATCTGTGACGACGACCCGGCTGTCCCCCCCGACCCCGATGGATTTTGTCTTTAGTCCCCGGATGAGGCTCTTGTGGCCTTCGATGGTAACGCCGAAAGGCTCCAACAGAGGCACACCGTCGGCGAAGAGGGCGATGTCGGTCGTCGTCCCGCCCATGTCCAGGGCGACGGCGTCCCGACGGCAGCGGGCCATGCTGAGGATGCCCATGATGCTGGCCGCCGGGCCGGAGAGAATGGTCTGAACGGGGAACTCGCGCGAATGCTCGATGTCGAAGGTCCCTCCGTCCGCCTTGAGGATGTAGATTGGGACGGTGATTCCCTGGTCGCGCACGAAGCCCTGGATCTGGGAAATGAAGGAGTTGTATCGTCTCCAGATCGACTCGTTGAGATAGGTTGTGGCAATCCGGCGGGGGAAATTCAGATGACCGGACAGGCGGTGCCCCAAGGATATGTGCTCGAAGGCTCCATCCAGAAGATCCCGGACGGCACCTTCCTGTTTCGGATTCCGGGTGCAGAACTTGCCGACCACGCCAATGTGTTTGATCCCTGCTTCCAGAAAACGCTTCGATGCCCTGGTGACTTCGTCCGGGTCGATGGCCGCCATTTCCACACCCCGGTGGTTCGAATAGCCACGGATATGGGTGCTGTCCTGGTGTACGGGCAGCAGGGACGGCGGCAAACCGGGACCACTGATGAGGATCATCCCGACCGGATCCGTTTTTTTCTGGACGATGGCGTTCGTGGAGATGGTTGTGCTCAGAACAACACGTTCGAGTTTTTCCGGCTGTTCTTCTTTCAGCAGATCGGTGGTAACCGCAAGGAGGGAATTCAGCAGGTTTTTCTCGTCGGTCGGAACTTTTGTCTTGCGCTTGACGGCCAGATTTTCGATCAGGACTGCATCGGTATGCGTCCCCCCAACATCGATGCCCAAGATCATTGGTTCCCCCCTCGGGGAGTGAGCCCCGCGTTTCAGTTTCGGCTGTATATACCGATAAAATTGACTTGACAAGGCAAAAAAAAAGCGTATCGTTCGTGCCCAATGACCTGTGATGTCAATGATCACAGAAAGATCGAAAGTCTCATGAAAGGAGGTGAATAGGTAGATGAAGAGGGTCTTCGCTATCGTTCTTTCCCTGCTATTCTGCGTGTCGTTATCCTTCGCAGTGGTTGGCTGCAAGAAGGCAGAAGAGCCGAAACCCGCAGAGGTGAAGCAGGCAGCCCCGGCTCCGGCCCCGGCTCCGGCCCCGGCTCCGGCCCCTGGTGCGGCTCCCGCAGCCCCCGGCGCGGCTCCCGCAGCCCCCGGCGCAGCTCCGGCAGCCCCGGCAGCCCCGGCAGCTCCGGCAAAGTAGTTACCTCAAGACAAGATTGTATAAAAAACCGGGTATCCGCCCTGCGGATGCCCGGTTTTGTTTTTATTGTTCGCTGAGATGAACAAGCATTCCTGCTTTTTGCCGTATTCACGTCTTTTCTTCCTTGTTTCCTTTCTTTATGGTAAAGATACAACCCTGTTCATATTGGAGGAGTGAGTCTGGATTGTGGATATTGGCCAAGGAAGGAGGGAGCGTCATGTCCAACAGAGCGACGGATTTGTTGACGGGACTGCTGATCGGTGGTCTGATTGGCGCCGCACTGGGGATTCTCTATGCCCCGAAGAGCGGCAGGGAAACAAGGGAGGATATCGGCCGGAAATCGGAAGAATGGATGGCCAAGGCGAAGGAAGAGTATGAGGCTGCCGTTGAGCGGAGTAAGAAGATTTATGACGCCACGGTGAACCGCCTGAAATCCATCGAGGAAGCCGCCAAGGAAAAGGCCGGCGAGATGGAGGAGAAGGCCTCGGAACTGGCGGCGCAGGGAAAGGCGAGCCTCCAGGAGAATACCGGACGGCTGAAAAGGGCCATCGATGCCGGTGTTGATGCGTTCAAGGAGGAAAAAGGAAAAACCGCCTGATTGGATCGAGCATCCGGAGCTTCGTAAACCATGCTTGAAGTCAGCCTGGTCATCATTTGCGGTGCTTTTCTCCTGCTGGTCCTCTTCACGCTTCCCTTCCTGCTGCAACTCTGGAAAGCGGTGAAAAGAGCAACCGAGACCCTGGAAATCCTGAACCGGAGACTGCCGGGGATCCTGCAGAACCTCGAAGAGACGTCTGCGAGCATCAACCGCTCTACTCTGGCGGTCAGTGCGCAAGTGGAAGCGGTCTCCCTCTATATCCAGAGGTTTCAGGGAATCCTGGGTGTGTTGTCCGAAGTGGAATCGATTCTTCGCGGCCGTTTGAAGCACCCGCTTGTTCGGTCGCTGTCGACAATGGCAGGGGTAGCCAGAGGGCTTCGGGTTTTCTGGAAAGTGTTTCGCGATCCGGACAAAGGCCGATCCACCCGCGAATCCACGTAGTCTGGGGCGAGACGCAAACAAGGCATCCGGCTTACCGTTCTCGTTTCTATCATGGCTAAAGTAACCTATGCTCCGGGAGCGGGTCGAACCAGGACCCGCGCTGCAAAAAGCGGTGTTCCTGCAGGCCGTTCCCCGGAGGATATCGTCCGGGAATTGAAAAGGGAAGCCGGGGCGAGGGATGAAGGCTACCGTGAGCGATCCCTGGCCATCCATGGACTGACCTGTGCCAAGTGTGGCCGCTCCTTCGATCCGGCAAACCGTCACTTGTTGACGGTTCATCACCGGGATGGAAATCACCACAACAATCCACCCGATGGGAGCAACTGGGAAAACCTCTGCATCTATTGCCATGAGGACACTCACAGCCGCGGGCTTCTCGGTGACTACCTGGAGGGAAATTCCGGCGGAACCGACGTGGACCTGGTTTACAGGGATGAAGGACAATCGCCTTCCGGGTCCTTCGGGGTCCTCGGAGATCGTCTGAAGCAGGCCCTCCAGAAAACGAAAAAGTGAATAGGCGAAACTCGCTTTCCCTTCGCAACCGGTCAACATTCCTGAATAATCATTGATCATATTTCCTTGCTTCGAGAACCGTCTTGTAGTATGTGCATCAACGTTCGGATTGCCGCAAAGCGTCCGGGCTTCCGCGTTTCTCCAAGGTGGGCGAGTTGTCCGGTACGAGCGAATAAAATCAAGAAAGGGAGGTAGGCTTCAGTGGACGTAATTGCACAAGGAAGCGGAAAGATCTTCACGGATCCGGATGCGGACAAGGCGCGGGCGTTTTTCCGCACCAAAAACCGCAAGCTGGAAAGCAAGGTTATGACCGTGAAGGACGCGGTCGAGAAATTTACGAAGGACGGCGATTATCTTGTTCTCGGCGGTTTTGGAGCGAACAGGATCCCCGCAGCGGTGGCGCATGAACTCCTTCGGCAGGGACGGAAAAACATGGGGTTTGCCGGGCACACATCCACCCATGATTTCCAGATTCTGTGTGCCGGTGAGGTGTTCAACAAGCTGGACGTGGCCTACATCGTAGGCCTCGAAGCCCGCGGTCTCTCTCCCAACGCCAGGAAGTACATGGAGAGCGGCAAGGTGGATGTGAGCGAGTGGACGAACTATTCCCTTTCCGTCCGGTTCAAGGCGGCCGCGGCGGGTGTCTCCTTCTATCCGGCCCGCAACGTCATGGGAACGGACACCTTCAAGTTCAGCGGCGGGAAAGTTATCGCCTGTCCCTATACGGGAACGAAATACATTGCCCAGCCGGCTATTTATCCCGATGTGGCGGCCATTCATGTTCATGAGGCCGACATCTACGGGAACTGCCGCGTCCGCGGCATCACCGTGTCGGACTTCGACGTGGCCAGGGCGGCCAAGCGGCTCATCATCACCTGCGAGCGCCTGATCCCGAACGATGAAATCCGCCGGGATCCGAGTTACACGGTGATTCCCTACTGGTGTGTCGACGCGGTCTGCGAGGTTCCGTTCGGCAGCTACCCCGGGAACATGTACGGCGAATACTTCTCCGACGAAGAGCATCTGCGGGAGTGGATGAAGGTCGAACAGGATCCGGAGGAATTCAAGAAGTTCCTCGACAAGAACATCTACAGTTGCAAGGATCA
Organism: Syntrophales bacterium; assembly: GCA_035363115.1. Lineage (NCBI taxonomy): Bacteria > Pseudomonadati > Thermodesulfobacteriota > Syntrophia > Syntrophales > Syntrophales bacterium. Next base: position 708,888 of record DAOSEM010000001.1, read on the forward strand.
CTTCGACTACATCGACCGGAACGGTGGTATCCGGAAGATGCAGATGCTGCGCCAGAAAGAATTCATGTTCATCGGCGCAAGGGCTTAGGGAAAGGAGGAGACAGAGCAAATGGCTGACTATAATACCATGGAATTGATGATCTGCACCGCCGCCCGGGAGCTGGAAGACGGTGCTTCGGTCGGCGTCGGTACGGGTGCCCCCTGTGCGGCGGCGATGCTGTCCCAGAAGACGGGATCCCCCAACCTGACCATTCTGTTCGAGGCGGGCGGAGCGGCTCCCCTGATTCCCGAGATGCCCATCTCCGTGGGCGATTCCCGGACTACCTGGAAGGCCCTCATGGCGAGCGGCATGTGCGAGATCATGGAAGCGGCCTGCCGTGGAATGCTGGACTACACATTCCTGGGCGGCGCCCAGATCGACATGTACGGCAACCTCAACTCCACCCGCATCGGGCCGGACCACCAGAAGCCGAAGGTCCGCTTTCCCGGGAGCGGCGGCGCCAACGATTTCGCCTCCTTCTGCTGGCGGATGATGGTCATGACCCCGCAGGATCCCAAGCGGTTTGCCGAGAAGTGCTCCTTCATCACCACCCCCGGGTGGCTGGAAGGCGGCGATTCCCGAGCGAAGTCGGGTCTCCCCCTGGGAGCCGGTCCCTACAAGATCATTACGAACATGGCGGTCATGGATTTCGAGCCTGAGTCCAAACGGATGCGCATCATTGCAGTCAATCCCGGCTATTCCGAGAAGGACGTGCAGGACAACTGCGGGTTTGAGCTTCTGAAGGCTGCCAAGATCGTCGACAATCCGCCCCCGACGGCGGAAGAGCTCCACATCCTCCGGGATGTCATCGATCCCTACCGTTATGTCATCGGCAGGTAAGGGATAAAGGATTTCCTCAGGCAGGAAGAGAACAGGAAAAGGCCGTGGCGGTGCAGACCGTCACGGCCTTTTGTCCGATGGAATCGGGACGGAACGATCCTTGTTCCGTCCGGAGCGGAACGGATCTGGGCGGGTCCTAGGCACGGGCCGTTTCCCATCCGTCAGGGAAGGCGCCCCTTATCGTATGAGAATCCGGCTGCCCTCGGCCCGGGTGACGGTTTTATCCCCTACGGACGTGCCGCAGACGGCGCAGGTATAATCGTATTTTTCGCCTTCCGTCAGGACCAGGAGGAGCCTCTTCCTGACAGGTACGGCCCTGCGGCAGACGGGGCAGAAAAGCCGCGTCGCGTCAAAATCCCGAAACTGCTCACCGGCCATGGATTCCGCGTGTCCTCCGGATGTTCATTCTTCGTCCGGTATGCACCGGACATTTTCCAGCCAGGCCGAGGCCTCGCTGTCACTTGGGGCGCGGTAATCCCCCCGGGGGGACAGGGATCCGCCGGATCCGACCTTGGGGCTGTTGGGGATGCAGGATCGCTTGAACTGGCTGGTCTTGAAGAAGCGCTCCAGGTAGATGGTCAGCCATTTCCTGATCTCCCCGATGGAATAGCTCCGCCGCTTCTCCGGCGGCACATCGGGCCAGAGTCCCCGGTCTGTATCCCGCCACGTACAGTAGGCCATGAAGGCCACCTTCGACGGCAGGTAACCGTAACGGGTTGTGTAGAAGTTATTGAAGTCCTGCAGTTCGTAGGGGCCTACAAAATCCTCGGTCTTCTGTGCGGGGCCTCCGTTTTCTTCGCCCGGTACAAGCTCCGGGCTGATTTCCGTGTTCAGGATGTCCAGCAGAATGCCGCTTGTCTCCACGGCGAACTGTCCGGATTGGGCCACCCAGCGGATCAGGTACTGGATCAGCGTCTTGGGCACGCTTGCATTCACGTTGTAGTGGGACATGTGATCGCCCACGCCGTAGGTGCACCAGCCGAGGGCCAGTTCGCTCAGATCCCCCGTCCCCACGACAATGGCCGCCCGCATGTTGGCCAGGCGGAAGAGATGGGAGGTCCGTTCCCCTGCCTGGATGTTCTCGAAGGTCACGTCGTAGACTTTTTCCCCCTCTGTATAGGGGTGACCGATGTCCCGCAGCATCTGAAGGCAGCTGGGGCGGATGTCGATCTCGTTGGCCTCGACTCCGAGCGATTCCATCAGTTTGAGGGCGTTCCGGTGCGTCCTGCCGGTGGTGGCGAAGCCGGGCATCGTGTACGCCTTGATGTTCGTGCGCGGCAGGTCCAGCAGGTCCATCGTCCTGGCGGCCACGATGAGGGCATGGGTGGAATCGAGCCCGCCGGAAATCCCGATGACGACGTTCCGGATGCCCGAGGCCTTGAGTCGCTTCGCCAGTCCCTGGACCTGAATGTTGTATGCCTCGTAGCATCTCTGGTCCCGCTTGCCCGGGTCCGCGGGAATATATGGATAGCGGGCGTAGTCTCGTTCCAGGAGGATCCTCCCGTCCGGTGCCTCCAGGCGGAAAGGGATGGTGCGAAACTGTTCGATTCGATCCCGGTTGGCCCTGGCGTTCTGGCCGAACGTCGTCATGCGCATCCGGTCCTGGACCAGGCGGTCCATGTCCAGGTCCGCGAAGATGATCTGGGGATTCCTCGCAAACCGCTCCGATTCCGCGAGCAGGTTCCCGTTCTCGTGAATCATGGCATGACCGTCCCAGGCCAGATCGGTTGTCGACTCCCCCGGGCCCGCCGCGGCATAGAGATAGGCGGCGATGCAGCGGGCGGACTGGTTGGCGGCGAGGCTCTGGCGGTACTCGGCCTTGCCGATGGTGATGTTCGAGGCGGAGAGATTGCAGATGATTGTTGCGCCGGCCATGGCCGCATAGCTGGAGGGAGGAACGGGAACCCAGACGTCCTCACAGAGTTCCATGAAGAGTTGAACGTTCGGTGCGTTCACGGCCCGGAACAGGAGATCGGCCCCGAAGGGAATCCCCTCCTGCCCGCAAAGATCCACGTTCCGTGAAAAGGCGGTTTCCGCGGGGGCGAACTGCCGTGCTTCGTAAAACTCCCGGTAGTTCGGAAGATAGGATTTGACGGCGACGCCCAGGATACGGCCTCGCTGGATCACGATCCCGCAGTTGAACAGGCGGCAGTCCACCCGGAGGGGCATGCCGACGACGAGAACAGGGTTGAGGGTCGCCGTCTCGTCCAGCACTCTCTGAAGTCCGGCTAGGGCGCTCTCGAGGAGGGCATCCTGGTGAAAGAGGTCCTCATTGGAGTATGCCGTCAGGCCCAACTCGGGAAACAGGGCCAGGACGGCCTGTCCCTCATGGGCCCGGCGGGCCATTTCGATGGTTTTCTCCGCATTGAAGGACGGATCGGCGACCCGGACTTCCGGGATGCAGACCGCCGCGCGGAGAAAACCGTGCCGGTACAGATTGAAGAATGGATTGGGCGTTTCCATGGGGCTCCCTTCCGGTCAGCGCCCGGATGTCCTGTCTTCAGGAGTCCTTCTCCAGGTATGCATAGGCGCTGTGGTTGTGAATGCTCTCGAAATTTTCCGCTTCCACGCTGTACCAGGGGAAGTTTTCGTTTCTGTTGAGCTGTGTGGCCACGTTGCGGACCACATCCTCCACGAACATGGGATTTTCGTAGGCCTTCTCGGTCACGAATTTCTCGTCGGGCCGTTTCAGGAGGGAGTACACCTCGCCGCTTCCTGATTCCTCCACGAGCCGGATCAGATCTTCGATCCAGAAGAATTTCCGAAACCGCACCTTGACCGTTACCATGCTCCTCTGGTTGTGGGCGCCCCTATTGCTGATCTCCTTCGAACACGGACAGACGGTGTTCACGGGCACCACGACGGAGACCAGGAAATCCGAGCGGCCGCCGCTGTTCTGCCCGCAAAACGTGCAGTTGTATTCCATCAGGCTCTTCGCCCCGGTCACGGGAGCCTCTTTCTCGATGAAGTAGGGAAAGGAAATCTCCATGTGGGCCGATTCCGCCCGCAGTTTCTCCCGCACCTTCTCCAGGATGACGTGCAGCGTCCGGATGTTGACCTGCCCGCGAAACTCGTTGAGGATTTCCACGAAGCGGCTCATGTGGGTCCCCTTGAAGTGGTGCGGAAGGTTGACGTACATGCTGATGGTGGCGTTCACGGGCTGGGTGCCCTGGGCTTTGTCGAGGACGATGACGGGATACTTGATGCCCTTGACCCCCACCTTCCGGATGTCGATCTTCCGGTGATCATGCTGGCTTTGTACGTCAATCATGAGTGCCGCCGGTCTGTCCCTCTCTCATAGACGGCCCGGGCGTCTTCCGACTCCCAGACGGCCACCCGTGAAACCCGGACCCGATCCGAATCGATCTTGTCCGCGAGGCGGGCATGAATCCATCTTGCCAGGTTCTCCGACGAGGGGTTGATCCCCGCAAAAAAATCCATTTCGTTGAGATGCCTGTGGTCCAGCGTCTCCAGCGTCTCGTCCGTCCATTGTTTGAGCAGCCGGAAGTCGATGAGCAGGCCTTCACCGTCCAGCGATTCTCCTGCCACGGTAACGTCCACACGGAAGTTGTGTCCGTGAAGGGATTCACACTTGCCCCCGATATCCCGCAGCGTGTGAGCGGCGGAGAACGAACGGGTGATGGTCACTTCGTACATGATCGGTCCTTCCCGGAACGGCATCCCTCCGTGATCCCGGGGCGCGGCCCTTCGTGAACGCGTGGTTCCGGAGGGATGTTCGGGATCATTACCGTAGATGGAATTTTCTTGTAAAGGAAAAGTTTGGTGATATCTGCAACATCGGTGCATGAACCGGCATGCTTCCGGACCGTTGCCCATGCCTCCGGAGGGGAGATGGTTTCCCCGCATGGAGGAAGATCCGGTGAATTTCCCCGGTGACCCGGAAAAAAGGCGGGTAATTTCCCCCGATCCGCGAATGCTCCCTTGGACGGGGAAGAGGCTGTCGGGGAGAGAACAGTGCATTTCTTGAGCATTGCGCCGATATGTGGATGGCACATTCTCTTGGTATGCCGATTGCATAGCCATATGCGGTCTTCAAAATGAACAATACAGAGACAGCAGCAATGAAAAGGAGGTGGTAGGGGAGTCGATCCGCAGTCATTCCATTCGGCATCAAGCATGAAACAAACAAATTCAAGAAAAGGAGAAATGATATGCTGAAAGCGTTTCGCAAGAAGAATCAGAAAGGTTTCACCCTGATCGAGCTCATGATCGTCATCGCGATCATCGGCATCCTGGCAGCCATCGCCATCCCGCAGTTCACCGCCTACAGGACCAGGGGTTATGAGGCGTCGGCCAAAGCGGATGCGAAGAATGCCTACACGGCCGCCCAGGCCCTGTTCTCCGACTCGCCGGCCGCCACCGCCGACATCACGGCCCTGCAGTCCTACGGCTTCAAGTCCACGAACCTCGTTACCACCACGGTCGTTGCCGGGACCCAGTCCGGCCTGAGCCTCACGTCCGTTCATGCCAGCGGCGGCAGGACCTACTCGGTCGGCTCCGACGGCGCGATTTCACCGTGATGTAGCATCCATGTTTATGGAAAAGGGGTAGGGCATTCGTCTTACCCCTTTTTTTTTCCTGCTCCCGGACGTCCCCGTCATGCGGCTATCGACCCGGCAATCGCTTCCAGTCCTTCTTTGCGTCATCCTGACACTGGCCCTGGTGGCCGTCTACAGCCAGGTGCAGACCTTCAAGCTCATCCGCTACGACGACACGGTCTATGTGGCCGAAAATCAGCGGGTTCTGGAGGGGTTATCCTGGGAAGGCGTCCAGTGGGCCTTCCGGAACGACGAAGCCGGTTTCTGGCACCCCCTGACCTGGCTGTCCCTGATGACGGATGCCCAATTCTACGGGCTCTGGGCCGGGGGATACCACCGGACGAATGCCCTCCTCCACCTGGGAAGCACCCTGCTCCTGTTCCTCTTTCTGTTCAAGGCTACCGGTGCCCCGGGGCGGAGCGCCGTCGTGGCAGCGCTGTTCGGCCTTCATCCCCTCAATGTGGAGCCGGTGGCCTGGGTGGCGCAGCGCAAGGACGTCCTCTCCATGTTCTTTGCCATGGCCGCCCTGCTGGCTTACGCTTTCTATGCGAAACGGCCCCGCGCGTCTCTCTACCTCCCGGTCCTGGCGATCTATTCCCTGGGGCTGATGGCCAAGCCGATGATCGTGACCCTGCCGTGCGTGATGCTCCTCCTGGACGTCTGGCCCCTCCGGCGCCTGCGGTTATTCCGGCCGGCCGACCCCCTGGCGGAAGCGGAGAAGGGGTTCCCGGAAGTCCGTCTTTCCCGGGCACTCCTGGAAAAACTGCCCCTGCTCGTTCTCGCGGCGGCGGCCTCGGTCCTCGTCATCTTCACGGAGCAGAAAATCGGGGCCCTGTCCTCCCTGGATGCCGTTCCCATGACGGCCCGGATCACCAATGCCGTGGTCTCGTACGCCGTCTACCTGGGAAAGATGGTCTGGCCCGTGAACCTCGCCTTTTTCTATCCCCATCCGGTGACGATTTCCGCAGGCCCGCTCCTTCTTTCCCTGGCCGTCCTGGTTGCGGTCAGTACTTTTGTCGCCCTCAAGGGCCGACGTTTCCCCTATCTCCCGGTGGGGTGGCTGTGGTATCTGGGAGCGCTGGTGCCGATGATCGGGCTGATCCAGGTGGGCCCCCATGCCCTGGCGGACCGCTACACCTATCTGCCGATGATCGGCCTGTACCTGGCGATCGTCTGGGGCGTCGCGGACACGGCGGCGGCATGGAACGTCCGGAAGCCCTTCCTGCTCGGGACGTCCCTGATCCTGCTCACCGCCCTGGCCGCCGGTTCCTGGATGCAGCTTGGGCACTGGCGGAACAGCTTCACCCTGTTCGGGCATGCCCTGAAGGTGACAAAGGGAAACTACATCGCTGAGAACAATCTCGGCCTGGCCTGGTATCACGAGGGAAACATGGATAAGGCGCTGTCCCATTTCCGGGCGTCCCTGGCGATCAACCCGGAGTATTCCCTCGTCTACAGCAACCTGGGGAGTGCGCTGTTTCACAAAGGCGAATACCGGGAGGCCGAGAAATACTTCCGGGAGGCGATTCGCCGCTTTCCTTCCGATGGCGGTTATCACAGCAACCTGGCCAGCGCGCTCTACCGGATGGGCTCCTACGAGGAGGCCGCCTCCGAATACCGCACGGCCCTTCGGTTGGGACACAAAAAGGCGGAAACCTACAGCGGCCTTGGGATGGCCCTCCTGGAGCTGGGGCGGCGGGATGAGGCGGGACGGGCATTCGGCGATGCCCTCCGGATCGATCCCAGCCACGATCGGGCGCGCGAACAATGGAACCGGCTGAGGGAGAAATGAGGGCTTCTTCCCCGTTCCCGCACGGGAGGGCCCTGGTCTTCCTCGCACTGGCGGCGCTGGTCCTGCTGTCCTTTCACGGCGTTCTCCGGAACGGGTTCATCCACTACGACGACCATGTCTATGTCACGGACAACCCGCATGTCATGGGAGGGCTGTCGGGCGAGGGGATCCGCTGGGCATTCAAGGCGACCGACGCGGGATTCTGGCACCCCCTGACCTGGCTGTCCCTCATGGCGGACGCCCAGTTGTTCCATTTTCATCCCGCCGGGTACCATGGGACGAACCTGCTGCTGCATCTCCTCACAACGCTCCTCCTTTTCTCCGTTCTCTCCGGTCTGACCGGAAGGATCGGGCCGAGTGCCTTTGCGGCGGCCCTCTTCGGCGTCCATCCCATCCAGGTGGAGCCGGTGGCATGGGTGGCGGCCCGCAAGGACGTAATGAGCGCCTTCTTCTGGGTTGCCACCCTGGGGATCTACGGCTGGTATGCCCTCCGGCCGGGCCTGATGCGCTACGGAGCCTTGGCGGCGTTCTTTTTCCTGGGGTTGATGGCCAAACCCATGGTGGTCACCCTGCCTCTGGTTCTCCTCCTCCTCGATTTCTGGCCGCTGAAGCGCCTGGTAGCCGGAGGGGGGAAACAAAATGTCGCACCGGAAGCGGGACGGCGCTTTCGCCCCGTTTCCTGGAAGGCGGCGCTGCTGGAGAAGATGCCCCTGCTGGCGATGGCCGCGGGTGTCGTCGCCGTCACCTTCTTCGCCGAGGCCAAGACAGGCGCCTTGAAGCCCTTGGAGGCGTTTCCCCTTTCCGACCGCCTCGGAAACGCCCTCGTTTCGTACGCGCGGTACCTGGGACACGTGCTCTGGCCGTCCGACCTGTCCATCCATTATGCCCATCCCGGAAGCTGGCCGCTGTGGGCGACCGCCGGATCCGCCGTCTTCCTGGCGGTCGTTACCCTGGCCGTTCTGAAGGCTTTCCGCAATCGTCCCTATCTCGCGACGGGCTGGTTCTGGTTCCTGATCGTCCTGCTTCCCGTCATCGGGATCGTACAGATCGGTTCCCATGCCATGGCGGACCGCTATGCCTACATCCCCTCCATCGGGTTGTTCCTGATGGTGGCCTGGGGAGGGACGGACCTGATCCGAACCCGGTTTTCTCCGCGAGCCGGAATGCTCTTCGTTGCCGCCGCTGTCGTTCTGCTGGCGATCCTGGCAGTGGTCAGCCGAAGCCAGGTGGATGTCTGGCGGGACGCCGTCTCCGTCTTCCGTCATGCCGCCCGGGTGGAACCGCACAACGCCCTGGTGCAGAACAACCTGGGGGCCGCCCTGACACGGGCCGGCAAAGGCGCCGAGGCGGTCGGACCCCTGCGGGAGGCACTGAAAATAAGACCGGATTACGCGGAAGCGGCCTTCAACCTGGGAGTCGTGCTGGCAGAGAAAGGGGATCGGAATGAGGCGGTCTTGTGGTATGACAGGGCCCTGAAGATCCATCCGCGTTTTGCGGAGGCATACAACAACAAGGGGATCCTGTCTGCTCAAAGCGGCCGTTTCGGCGAAGCGGCCGGGTTCTTCCGGAAGGCGCTGGATATCAGGCCCGATTACCGGGATGCCCGGTTGAATCTGGAGCGCGTGACGGCGGAGGCAGGCGCCGACCGGAACGTCCGGTAAGGGGGAGTGGGTTCTGACGTGAAAGAGACACCGGATATTCGTGGCGGCCTTTGGGATGCCTTCACCTGGCGCCATGCCCTGTTCGTCTTCCTGGTCCTGACCGTTGCCCTGTTTACCGATGTTCTCTTCACGGGCGACGACGTCATTCTCTCGGCGAAGTACCTGGACCTGTATTCCGGGGAGATGTCGGGGCTGGAATACCAGTTGCGCGAGCTGGCCCGGGGAAACCTGCCGCTCTGGAATCCCCATGTCTTCTCGGGGACGCCGAACCTGTCCACACCTCTTTATCCCTCCATCCTGCTCGGCCTGGTACTCCCGCTGGCCAAGGCCATCAACGTGCAGATCGCGCTGCATGTCTTCCTGATCGGCTTCTCGATGTACCTCTGGGCGGCCTATCGTGGGCTTCATCCCCTGGCCTCGCTGGCAAGCGGCGTCCTGCTCATGTTCTCCGGCTCTTTCTATCTTCACATCTTTGCCGGGCATATGGGTAATCTCTTCGCCATGGCGTGGGTTCCCCTGCTTTTCCTGGCGGTGGACGCCGTTCTGGATCGTCCGGCTCCCGCTGCGGTGGCAGGCGGAGCGGTCGTTACGGCCCTGCAGATCCTCACGTGCCAGTACCAGTATGTCTATTATACGGCACTGGCCATGTCCCTGTACGTTGCCCTCCATATCCGTTTCGCTCCCGAGGGCAAGAGGTGGAAGGCCATGGCCGCCCTGTGCGGAATCCCGGCGGGAGCGGTCGCCCTGAGCGCGTTTCATCTCTTTCCCAGCCTGGCGGCAGGCGCGGAGAGCGTCCGTTCGGCCGGGGTGTCTTACGAATTCGCAGCGATGTTCAGCCTGCCCCCGGAAAACCTGTTGACGCTGGTGATCCCGTTCTTCTTCGGGGACATGACCACGATCCCTTACTGGGGCCGCTGCTACCTCTGGGAGATGTGCCTCTTCACCGGCGCCGCCGGGCTGGTGCTGGCGGTATACGGGGCCGTCTGCGGCGGGAAGGATCAAAAACGGCATGCCCTGCCGCTGGTGCTGATCATGGCCGTCATGGCCCTCGGGGCGCACACCCCCCTGTTTTCTCTCCTGTACGGGTGGCTGCCCGGGTTCAGCTCCTTTCGAGGGACCTCGAAATTCGCATTCCAGGCGGTGGTCTTCCTGGCCCTCCTGTCCGGAATCGGCCTGGACGCCCTGATCCGCCGCCGGGCATTCCCCGGGGCCGGGATTCTGCTGGTGTGCCTGGCGGGTTTTGGTCTCCTGGCCTCCTCTCTCTGGCTGTTCCATGCCTCTTCGAACGGAACGGCGGATGGGTTCTGGACGCGGCTGGTCCTGGGGATTGCCGGGACAGGGGAGTCCTACCTGCCGGCGGCGCTGTATCGGGACCCGGCATTCGTGGCGCAGGCGGCGGGCTTCGCCGCCCGGAGCGTCCTGGCGGCGTCGATGGTCCTGCTGGTCACGGCCCTCCTGCTCCGGATCGCCCGGACGGATGTCCGGGCCGTCTGTCTTCTCCTGGTCCTGGTCGCGCTGGAGGGATTCGTCTTTGCCTGGATCAGCCGCCCCGTGTTTCACTACCGGGAGACGCGCATCCCGCAGCTCCGGGAATTCTATGCATCCAGGACCGGGGATTACCGGGTGCTCAACCGGGTGCACCCCAACTCGGCCATGTCGACGGGGAGCCGGGACATCTGGGGGTACGGGCCGATGGTCCTGAAACGGTACGCCGAGTTCATGGCCGTCACGCAGGGTGTGAACCCCGACCGGGCGTCGACCTACCTGCCCCTGCACACGTACCATCCGCTCTGGGATCTCCTGGGGCTCCGCTTCATCCTGCTTCCGGCCGGGGAAGGGATTTCCGTCCGGGAAATGGATACCGGCCTCCCGAGGGTCCGGCTGCTGGCGGACTGGAAGGCGGCGAAGACGCGAAACGAGGCGCTGGCCCTCTTGTCGGAGCCGTCCTTCGATCCCCGGAGGACCGCGATCCTGGAGGATCCTCCGGGTTTCCCGGCGGGTTCGCCCCCGCCTGCCGGGGATTGCTCCATCCGGGATGACGGAAGCAGCCGCAGGGTGGTCACGGCCAGAACGGACCGGCCGGCAATCCTGGTCATCGCGGAGAATTACAGCGCCGGCTGGCGGATCGAGCCGCTAGGGAAACACACCGCGGCACCGTACAGGATCGTACCGGCCGACCACACGCTGATGGCGGTTTCCCTGCCCCCGGGAGAGCATGCCTTTGCGCTCCGGTACAGTCCGCGCTCGTTTCTCGCGGGGGCGTGGATTTCCGTGACGGCGTGGACGGTCCTGGCCTTCTGGAGCGTGTGGAGGGGAGTCCTCCGCCGCCGCAGGGCCCGGACGGGAAGAGGGACATGAGGATTCGGCTTCGGAATAGCGACGGATTTCGGGGTGCGGGGATGCTCGGCGGGGGAGTCGAGACCGCCCTGGCGCTGTCGCTGTTTCTCCTGGTCCTGATCGTTTTCGGCCAGACCGGCGGTTTTGGGTTTATCCATTTCGACGACAACGTTTACGTGACCGGAAACGCCCATGTCCGCTCCGGCCTGACGGGTCCCTCGGTCGCCTGGGCCTTCTCAACCCTTGATGCGGGATTCTGGCACCCCCTGACCTGGCTTTCCCTGATGCTGGATGTCCAGTTGCATGGAGACTGGGCGGGCGGATTCCACTGGACGAATGTCCTGTTCCACGGACTGTCCACGGTGATTCTGTTCCTGGCGCTGTGCCGTATGACCGGAGCCCCGTGGCGGAGCGCCTTCGTGGCGGGGCTCTTCGCCGTTCACCCGCTCCACGTCGAATCCGTGGCCTGGGTCGCCGAGCGGAAGGACGTCCTCTGCGGCTTTTTCTGGATGACCGCCCTGGCGGTCTATGCCTGGTACGCGCTCCGTCCCGGTCCCTGGCGGTATGGACTCCTCCTGGCCGTATTCCTTCTCGGGCTGATGGCCAAGCCGATGATCGTGACGCTGCCGTTCGTCCTCCTGCTCCTCGATGCCTGGCCCCTCCGCCGCGATGAGGCCACCCTGGGGATCGTGGGCAGAAGGGAATTCAGCAGGGTCTCCTGGGGGCGACTGATTCTGGAAAAGGTCCCGCTCTTGGCGATCTCCGCCGGATTTTCCATCCTGGCCTACCAGGCCGAATTTCGGGCGGGGGCACTCGGCCCGGACGCCGTCTATCCCCTGGCAGACCGGATTGCCAATGCCCTGGTCTCCTATACCGCCTATCTCCGGCACCTCTTCTTGCCGACGGGCCTGGCTCCCTTCTACCCGCATCCGGGCCAATGGCCGGCCGGACAGGTGCTCCTCTCCGGGGTTGTCCTGGCGGCGATCAGCATTGCCGTCTTTGCCCTGGCGAGGCGCCGTCCCTGGTTGGGCGTCGGCTGGCTCTGGTACCTGGGAACCCTGGTGCCCGTGAGCGGGATCGTCCAGATCGGGAACATCGCCATGGCGGACCGGTTCATGTACATTCCCCTGGTCGGTCCCGCCATCATGCTGGCCTGGGGGGCTTCGGGCGGGTCCGGACGGCCCGGCGCAGGCCGGAGGATCGCCGTTCCGGCCGGGATTCTCATCCTGGCCGCCTGTGCCCTGCTTTCCTGGTATCAGGCCTCCCACTGGAAAAGCACGGAGACGCTCTTCCGGCACACCCTGGAGGTGACGGAGCGAAACGACAAGGCACACCACGCCCTGGGGCTGGCCCTTCACGAGCGGGGCCTCTCCATCGATGCAATCCGCCATCTGGAGGCCTCCCTGGCACTGCGGGAAGATGCCCGGGCCAGAAACGACCTTGGCGTTGCGCTGATGGGGGCGGGGCGTCTCAAGGATGCGGAGGCACAATTCCGGAAGGTGGTTGTCCTTCGGCCCGCTGTAGCGAAATACTGGAACAACCTGGGTGCCGCCGTGGCCTCGCAGGACCGCCCGTCCGAGGCGGTTCCCCTGTTCCGGGAGGCATTGCGGCTTCAACCGGATTACCGGGAGGCCCGGCGAAACCTGGAGCAGGCCCTGGTCGTGCCGCCAGGCGCCTCTCCCTCGCACCGCCGGTAATCACCCTCATTCCTTCTGCACGGAAATGAATAGACGGGGAAGTATTCCGCTCCTTCAGGAAGCGGTTCCGGATGCGTTGTGCCTCTTTGCAAGGCAGGCGAGGACCGTCCGGAGGACCTCCTCTACCATGATGACCTGCATGCACCGGCCGTCAAGGCAGGGGGAAAAGCGGTGGTTGAAGGCGTTCACACAGGGGCTGCAGGCGAGCTTCGCGTAGATCGTATGGGGCCGCCCTCCGATGGCGCCGAAGAGACGGGGTGTTTCCGGTCCGAAGAGGACCACGTTGTCGATGTCCGTCATGGAGGCGAAATGGCCGGGGCCGCTGTCGTTGGTCACCAGGACGTCGGCGAGCGTGTACAGGACCAGGAGTTCCCGGAGCGTCGTCTTTCCGGCCAGCGATACGGCCCGGCTTGATCCGATCCGGGAGCACAGATTCTCCGCCGCCGCCGCCTCCGAGGGGGCTCCGGTTATGATCAGTCTCGCATCCGGCCTTGCCTCCAGGATTTTCCGCCCGAGATCGAAAAAGTTTTCCAGGGACCATTTCCGCAGGGGAAGAAGATCGCCGGCGTTGGGATTCAGGAGAACCAGCGGGCCACTTTCCGCCGTTTGGGGCATTTCCGAGAGGCGCTTCTTCAGGCGTCCGGTTTCCTCTGCTGTCGGCCGGAAACAGGGGGCCGTGACCGCGAGGTCTCCTTCGGGGACCTTGGACAGCGGGATCTCCCCCGACTCCCTCTCCAGCGCGTCCACCAGGAGAAGATAGGCCTTTGCCGTGTGAAGGTAAGGATTGTACTGCACCCGGTGGGTCATCAGGTCACCCCGGTAGGGGGCCTCGCTGGTGAAGCGGTGGAGGCCGACCCGCCGTTCCGCTCCCGTCAGGAACGAAATGATCGCCGAGGCACGGGCAAAGAACTCGAGATCTACCGTCGCGTCGATCCCCAGCCTCCGGATCCGGATCAGGGCGGCCAGGATATCCCGCGTGAAGGTCGGGAAGTCCCTGTTCCGGATGACGAGCACGTTCTCCTCCGGCAGGAGGTCCAGGATAAACAGGATCTCCCGGTTCTCCTCGAAGACCATGAAATAGACGTTTTCCCGGCCGGCCCGTTCGATGGCCCGCCGGATGGCGCTGTAGGCCAGGACCGTCGCCCCCTGTTCGATGAGCTTGATGAAGAGGATTTTCCTTGCGGGCGAAGGGGAAGCGGCGCGTGGCTTGAATGCGTCCAGCAGACGCCGCAGCGCTGTGAGGATGAAGCAGATCCCTTTTCCCGTCCAAACGTCAATGATCCGTATCGTTTCCGCTTTCAAAGGGTCACTCCTGCATCGAGCCGGGGTTAGGCAAGGTTGAAGGCCCGGCGGCTGCTTGCGCCTTTCATAAGGGAATCCTTGAGGAAAAGCAATCGCGAACATTTTCGCTTGACAGCACCGGATCAATCGGGTAGACGGTTCACGAACTGACCATCGGTCAGTAAATGACCGTTATTCACAGGCAGGACTTGCGGTCATTCATCTCCGGGGAAACAGCGTGGGGCTCGAAGAGCGAAGAAGGCGGGAGAAGGAAAACCGGAGGGCGGCCATTCTCAAGGCGGCCCGGAAGCTCTTTTTTGAGAAAGGTTTCAAGCCGGTAACGGTTGAGAGCATCGCCCACAAGGCCGAGCTCAGCAAAGGTTCCATCTACCTGTACTTCAACAGCAAGGAGGAGATTTACACACAGATCCTCCTGAGCGACATCGACAAGTTCCACAAGAGCATCGCCGACCTGTTCCGTACCGGAGTAACGGCGTCCGATCTTCTCGTCGAACTGGCCCGAATCTACATCAATTTTTTCCTGGGCGACAAGGAGCTGTTCCGGATTCTCATGACCTTCATGCTTCACACGGAGCACATGAACCTTCCGGAAGAGCTGAACCGCCACATCGTCAAAACCACCAACAAGACTGTCAGCATCATTGAGAAAATCTTCCAGTACGGGGTGGAACGGGGGGAGTTCCCAGCCACGATGAACCTCCGCCTGAACCGTGACGTCATATGGGGTCTTCTCAATGGGATCATCTCCCTGCACATCTTCACGGGGCAGGAGGCTCGCAGAGAAGAGCGCATCCGCACCACCGTCGAAGAGGGGATCCGCGAAGTCATTCGCGGTCTGTCCGCCCGGGAGGCAGCGACGGAAAATCCGGTGATGACGGCTGCAGGCGGAAGAGCGGACCGGTAGAATCGGCGTTTCACCCCTGAAGCAAGCAGGGGGCGGAAACGTCGTCAGTCATTGGTAAACGTAACGGACATTTGGGAAGGAGGTTGTTATGAGCAAGCTGGTAAACGGGAGAGATCAGCAGTTTGTCCTTTTCGAACAGCTCGGGATTGAAAAGCTGTTCGCCACCGAGAAGTTTTCTGCTTTCTCCAAGGAAGACATCCTGATGATGCTCAATGAGGCGGAGAAACTCTGCGCCAACGTCATCGAGCCCACCTACAAGGAAGGGGATCACGAAGGCTGCACCTTCAAAGACGGCAAAGTCTTCGTTCCGAAATGCTTTCACGATGCATACAAGAAATACTGCGAAGGCGGATGGCTCGCCATGATTCGCGACCCCGAGGTCGGCGGGCAGGGAGTGCCTCACGTGATCGGCAACGCCTGCTCCGAGCTCATCTCGGCGTCCAATTTCGCCTTCTGGATGTATCCAGGCCTGACCAACGGCGCCGCCGCCCTGATCCAGACATTCGGGACGGAGGAGCAGAAGAACAAGTACATGTTCAAGATGTATGAAGGCAAGTGGGGAGGCACCATGTGCCTCACCGAGCCCGGCGCAGGCAGCGACGTCGGCGCCCTGAAGACGAGCGCCAAGCGCCTTCCCGACGGCAAGTACCTCATCACCGGGACAAAATGCTTCATCTCCTGCGGCGATCACGACCTGACCGAAAACATCGTCCATCCCGTCCTGGCGCGCATCGAAGGGGACCCCCCGGGGACGGCGGGCATCTCCATTTTCATCGTTCCCAAGTACCGGGTGAACGACGACGGCTCCATGGGTGAATTCAACGACGTCAAAACGGGAAACATCGAGCACAAGATGGGTATCAAGGCCAGCGCCACCTGTACGCTGAACTTCGGTGAGGACGGAAAGTGCATCGGCGAGCTCCTCGGCAAGGAGCGCGAGGGAATGCGGGTCATGTTCCAGATGATGAACGAGGCCCGGATGGAAGTGGGCATGCAGTCCCTGGGGCACGCCACGGCAGCCTTCGAGCAGGCCCTGGCCTACACCCGTGAGCGCATCCAGATGACCCCCGTCTGGGAGATGAAGAATCCCGACGCCAAGGCCGTTCCCATCATCAAACATCCCGACATCCGCCGGGACCTGATGTGGATGAAATCCTACGTGGAGGGGCTCCGGGCCCTGAACCTCTACGCTTCCTTCTGCCTGGACATGTCCCATGTGACGGAAGGTGCGGAGTCCAAGAAGTGGTTCGGCATGCTGGAACTCCTGACCCCGATCTGCAAGGCCTTCTCCTCCGACATCGCGCTGATGGTCTGCTCCAAGGCCGTCGACGCCTTCGGCGGTTACGGCTACTGCAGTGAATACCCCGTGGAGCAGTACATGCGGGACGTCAAGATCGCCGCCATCTACGAGGGAACCAACGGCATCCAGGCCCTCGACCTGGTGGGACGCAAGCTGGGCGCCAACAAGGGCGCGAACGTCATGAACCTGGCCGGCGAGATCATGGCGACCATCGGCAAGGCAAAGGCATCCAAGGAACTGGCCAAATACGCCGGCAAGCTGGAAATAGCGGGGAACGCCCTGATCGACCTGACCATGGCCTTCGCAGGCTACGGCAAGAGCTCGAGCTTCCTGCTGCCCGTCCTGAACGCCTCCACCTACCTGGAGATCTTCGGGGACGTGGTCCTGGGCTGGCTGCTCACCCAGGGAGCGTTGATCGCGGAAGAGAAGCTGGCCGCCCTGTACGAGGCGAACGGCGCCGATACCGTCGGGAAGCAGCGTGCGCTGGTGCACACGAATCCCGATGTGGCCTTCTACCAGGGAAAGATCATGTCGGCGAAGTTCTTTGCCGTGGAGATGCTCTCGACGGTCAAGGCACGCTGCGATCTCATCAAGGAAGGGGAGAAGGTGCCCATCGAGATCGCCGACGAGTGCTTCTCGGCATAACGTTCCGCTCTACCGATTTTCACAAGGAGGAAAGACATGTCATATCAGATCAAGAAAGCCGCTGTTCTGGGAGCCGGGGTCATGGGGGCCACCATTGCCGCCCACCTGACCAACGCGGGGATCGAGTGCTGTCTGCTCGACATCGTCCCCTTCGAGCTCACCGAAGCCGATAAGAAGGCCGGGCTGACCGAGAAGAGTCCCGCCTGGCGGAACCGCTTTGCTGCAGGCGGGCTGGCCGGCGTCACGAAATCCAAGCCGGCGAGTTTTTACTCCAAGAAAAACGCCTCCATGATCAAGATCGGCAACTTCGAGGACAACCTGAAGTGGCTGGCTGACGTGGACTGGGTCATCGAAGTCGTCGTTGAGAACCTGAAGATCAAGCAGGACCTGTTCGCCAAGGTCGAAAAAATCGTGAAGCCCGGCTGCATCGTCACGACGAACACCTCGGGCCTTCCCATCAAAGACATCACCGCCAACTTCGGCAAAAAGCTCAAGGAGCACTTCCTGGGCACCCACTTCTTCAATCCGCCCCGGTACATGAAGCTTCTTGAGGTCATTCCCGGCAAGGAGACAAAGAAGGAAGTCGTCGAGTTCATGATCAAATTCTGCGAGGAAGTCCTCGGGAAGGGTGTCGTGGTCTGCAAGGACGTCCCGAACTTCATCGGCAACCGCATCGGCGTCTTCGACATCTCCAACGCCGTCGCTCTGATGGTCCAGAAGGGCCTGAAGGTGGAGGAAGTGGACGCCGTCATCGGCAAGGCCGTCGGCCGTCCCGGCACCGCCGTCTTCGGGACCCTGGACCTGGTGGGCCTCGACACGGGCTACCACGTCATGAAGAACCTCCATGCCGCCGTGCCCGACGATGAGTCCCGGGACCTCTTCATCCCGCCGGGATTCATGGACAAGATGATGGAGAAGAAGTGGCTCGGCAACAAGACCAAGCAGGGTTTCTACAAGAAGACCAAGGACGAGAAGGGCAAGAAGGTCAAGCTGGTGCTGGACTACAATTCCCTCGAGTACGTGGCGCCCACGAAGCCCAAGTACGCGTCCGTCAGTGAGGCCAAGAAGGCCTCCGACCTCGGCATTGCCGAATCGATGAAGATCGTCTTCAGCGGGAAGGACAAGGCCGCGGACCTGATCCGGGAATACCTCTGCAACAACTTCATCTATGCGGTGAACCGGATTCCCGAAATCGCCGACCGCGTCGTCGAGATCGACAACGCCATGAAGTGGGGCTACAACCACGCCCTCGGACCCTTCGAGACGTGGGATGCCGTGGGTGTCCGCAATGCCGTGGACGCCATGAAGAAGATGGGCAAAAAGGTGCCCAAGAAGATCGAAGACATGCTCAAAGCGGGCTGCGAGTCCTTCTACGCGAAGAAGACGGACGGCCTGTACTATTATGATTTCGCCAAGAAGGGCTACGTCAAGCTGGAGGAGAACCCGAGAATCATCCTCCTGCCCAGCCTGAAGGAGCAGAAGAAGGTCGTGGCGGAGAACGCCTCAGCCAGCCTCATCGACATCGGTGACGGCGTGGCCTGCCTCGAGCTCCACACGAAGATGAATGCCGTGGATGACGGCGTGATCGAGATGATCAACACGAGCTGCGACATCGTCGAGAAGGACTTCCTCGGCATGGTCGTCGGCAACCACGATCCCCGGGCCTTCTCGGCCGGTGCAAACATCTTCAAGGTCCTCCTGGCCATCCAGCAGGGTGACTGGGACGTCTTGGAAGCGCTGGTCGCGAATTTCCAGAACGCCAACATGAGAATGAAGTACCTCGGGAAGCCCGTTGTCACCGCCCCGGCCGGACTGGCCCTGGGCGGTGGCTGCGAGATCGCCATGCACGGCGCCCGCTGTCAGCCCTGCGGGGAGACCTACATGGGCCTCGTGGAAGTCGGCGTCGGCGTGATCCCCGCGGGCGGCGGATGCAAGGAAATCCTGGTCCGCGTAACCGAGGGTCTTCCCGACGGTGTCGTCGAAGCGGGCCTCAACCTGCAGTTCCACATGGCCAAGGCCTTCGAGAACATCGGAACCGCCAAGGTCGCCACCAGCGCCATGGAGGCCATGGAGCTGGGGTACATCCGCAAGACCGAGAACATCAGCCTCAACCGCGATCAGCAGCTCTGGGACGCCAAGCAGGTCGTTCTCGGCCTGTCCATGTTCTACAAACCGCCGCGGCCGGCTCTTATTCCCGTGATGGGCGAGAACTTCCGCGGGATGGCCAACGGCGTCCTGTACAACATGCGCCACGGCAACTATGCATCGGACTACGACGTCCATGTCGGCCGGAAGGTTGCCTACATCCTCTCCGGCGGCGACTGTGCAGAAGGGACGTACGTTACGGAGCAGGAAATCCTGGATCTCGAAAAGGAAGCCTTCCTCTCCCTCTGCGGCGAGAAAAGGACCCAGGACCGGATCATGCACATGCTCACCACGGGCAAGCCGCTCCGGAACTAGTAGCAATTTCAACAATGACGCGGGCGCCTTCGCCCGCGCATCCTAAGGAGGAATATCATGACTGATGCTGTGATTGTCGAAGCGGTCAGAAGTCCTGGTGGACGTTATAAGAGGGGCGGCCTTGCCGCAACGAGAGGAGACGAGATCGGTTTCCAGGTGATCCGGGGCCTCATGGCCCGGGTCCCCGCGGTGAAGCCGGAAGACGTGGACGACCTGATCGTCGGCTGCGCCTTCCCGGAGGCCGAGCAGGGCATGAACTACGGCCGGGTGCTCGCCATCGGTGCCGGACTGCCGATCAGCGTGTCCGGCATGACGATCAACCGTTTCTGCTCCTCGGGCGTGCAGTCCATCGCCGACGCCACGGCGAAGATCCGGGCCGGCTGGTCCGATATCATCATCGCCGGCGGCTGTGAGACCATGTCCCACATCCCCATGGGCGGCAGCATTTTCCGCCCGAACCCCGACTGGAACTTCGACGGCGGCCAGCCCAACGTGTACGTTTCCATGGGCATCACCGCGGAGAACGTGGCGGTCAGCTACAACGTCTCCCGGGAAGACATGGACAAGATGGGCGTGGAGAGCAACCGCCGGGCTTACGAGGCCATCAAGGCCGGCAAGTTCAAGGAAGAGATCATTCCCATCGAGGCCTTCAAGTACAAGAGGGACAAGAACGGGAAGCGGATCCGTGAGAAGGTCGTCTTCGACACGGACGACGGCGTGCGCTGGCCCGTGAAGCTGGAGGACATGGCCAAGCTGAAGTCGCCCTTCAAGGCGGGCGGCGTCATCACGGCGGCCAATGCCTCCCAGATGACCGACGGCGCGGCGTTCTCCCTGCTCATGTCGACCGAGAAGGCCAAGGAACTGGGGCTGAAGCCCCTGGCCAAGCTTAGCTACTTTGCAGTGGCGGGCTGCAAGGCCGAGGAGATGGGCATGGGCCCGGCCTACGCGATTCCCAAGGTCCTGAAGATGGCGGGCCTGACCGCGAAGGACATCGATGTCTTCGAGATCAACGAGGCCTTCGCCTCTCAGGCAATCGCGTCCTGCCGTATCGTCGGGATCGAGGACCGCTACTGGTCAGGCGACATCAACCCGAACGGCGGCGCCATAGCCCTGGGGCATCCCCTGGGAGCCACCGGCGCCAAGCTGACGGCGCAGCTGCTCCACGAGCTGAAGCGCCGGAAGGCGAAACGGGGCATCGTCTCCATGTGCATCGGCGGCGGCATGGGTGCGGCTGCGATCTACGAGATGCTGTAACCGTCAACCATAGTTTCCAACGGCGCGTCCCGGCCGGGAAGGACGGGGCGCGACCGGTGGCCTGATAGGAAAAGCCGCGGCCCCGTGCCGCGGCTTTTCTGTTTTGTACCGGCGCCCCCTGTGCTATATCGCTCCTGTCGCCCGGTCAGGGGTTGCACGCCGGCGGCGATTCACGGACATTCGGGAGGAATCGAATCATGAGAGTCGGGTTTGTTCAGACCAAGCCGGTTTTCGGCCACGTGGACGGGAACGTCGAGCGGGCCGTGAAGATGATCCGCCGCTGCGACGCGGACCTGATCGTCCTTCCCGAGCTGTTCAACACGGGATACCTCTTCACCTCCAAGGAAGAGGTCCGGGATCTGTCCGAGACGGTTCCGAAGGGAAGGACGACGGAGGCCCTGCGGGAGGTCGCCGCGGAGCGGAACGTCCACATTGTGGCGGGGCTGATCGAGCGGAGCAGGCGGAAATATTACAACGCTGCCGTCCTGGTATCTCCCGGCGGCTCCGTGGAGACTTACCGGAAGATCCACCTCTTCCACGAGGAGAAGCTCTGGTTCGACCCGGGCGACCGGCCCTTCACGGTTTACGACATCGGCTCCTGCCGGGTCGGGATCATGATCTGCTTCGACTGGTTCTTCCCCGAGTCCATGCGCATCCTGGCCCTGAAAGGGGCCGACGTGGTGGCCCACTGCGCCAACCTCGTCCTGCCCTTCTGCCAGGACGCCATGATCACCCGCTGCCTGGAAAACCGGCTCTACGCCGTGACGGCGAACCGTATCGGATCGGAGAAGCGGGGCGGGAAGTTCTGCCTCTACACGGGCCGCAGCCAGATCACGGGTCCCCAGGCCAATCTCCTCTATCGGGCCGGAGCCGGCGAGGAGGAGATCGGGAGCGCTGCGATTGACGTCGCCGCTGTCCGGGACAAGCGCCTGAACGCCCACAACGTACTCCTGGACGACCGCCGCATCGAGTTCTACGGCGATTTGACGGCCCCGGGCGTCCGCGTCGGGGACACCTGAATCTTCACGTCCACGGCACAGCATCCCCGGCCCTCCCCGTAAACCAGGACCGGGTTCATGTCGAGGTTCCGGATCTCCGGGTGATCCGCCAGGAGACGGGAGACCGCGACAATCAGTTTCCGCAGGGCATCCAGGTCCGCCGGCGGCTCCCCCCGGAATCCTTTCAGCAGGGCCGCCCCCCGGGTCTCCCCGATCAGGGATCCCGCCTCCTCTTCCGTGAGCGGCGCCACCCGCAAGGCCACGTCCCGCAGGACCTCCGTCAGGATTCCACCGAGTCCGAAGACGACTAGCGGGCCGAATTCCCGGTCCTGCCTGCCTCCCACGATGACCTCCCGGCCCGGCGGCACCATTTTCTGCACCAGCCAGGGGCCGGCCATTCCGTCCAGGGCCTCTTCCAGGGCCTGCTCATCCTCCAGGTTCAGCCGCACCCCGCCAGTCTCGGTCTTGTGGAGCACGTCCGGGTCGGCCGTCTTCAGGGCTACGGGATAACCGATGCTCCGAGCCGCCTCCACGATCTCCCGGCGATTCCCGGCGACGGTGAACGGCGGGTGGGGGATTCCGCAGGAAGCCAGGAGAGGGAAGGCCTCCTCCGGGGGCAGGAAGCGATCCGGGCCTTCCGCCGGAAGGGAGGGAACGCTGAAGAAAACGGTTTCCCGCGGCTGGCGATCGATCTCCTGCAGGCGCAGGTGAAAGCGGCGGGAGACCGCCAGGGCCGAGAGGGCCTGCCGGGCGTCCGAAAAGAGCGGGAGGCTGCAGGTCTGCTTCAGGGTAAAGTGAAACTTCCGGCTGGCGATCACGTAGATGACCACCGGCTTGTTGTAGCGCTCCTGCAGCTCCAGGGCGAAGCGGATGAGCGCCTGCGTCTCGGGGATGTGCGCGCTGTGCAGGTAGGTCAGGCCGAAGACCACGCCGTCCACACCGGGCTCCTGCAGGGCCTTTTCGAGCACCTGGATGTAGAAGCGGGTATCGAAGACGTCTCCCAGGTCCAGGGGGTTCGTCATCCGGATGACCCCCGCCCGGGTTTCCCGGCGGATCGTGTCGTACACCGCATCGGAGTATTGCGCCAGGCGGAATCCGGCGCGGCCGACCGCGTCCGCCAGGACCACGCCCTGGCCGCCGGAGCGGCAGAGGACGCCGATGCGGTCGCCCGCCATGGGGGGCAGGAGAAAGGCCTTGAAGACCTCCATCATCTCGCCCAGGGTCTCCACCCGGTGCATCCCCGCCTGCCGGAAGGCGGCCTCGGCGACCTCGTCGTCCCCCGCCAGCGCGGTCGTGTGGAATTTGGCGATCTCGCGGCTGGCCGGTGTCCGGTTGGCCTTGAGGACGACGATGGGCTTCCGGGCGGTCCGGGCGATCTCCAGGAGGCGGCGGCCGTCGGAGACGTGCTCCAGGTAGAGGCCGATCATGCGGGTCTCCGGGTCGTCCAGGAAGAAGGAGAGGTAATCGCACTCGTTCAGGTCCAGCTTGTTGCCGATGCTGAGGACCTTGTTCAGGCCGATGTTCTCGAGCGTCAGCAGGCGGATGCTGTCCATCACGACGCCGCCGCTCTGGGCGATGACGGAGGCGGGCCCTTTCATGACGGCATCCGGCTCGACCGGGAAGAAGGGCAGGAGGAGGCCGTTGTCCAGGTTGACCGTGCCGATGCAGTTGGGGCCCATCAGGCGCATCCCGTAGCGGCGCAGAACCTCCCGGATCCGGTCTTCCAGGTCGCTCTTCTCCTCGTCGTATTCGCTGAACCCGGCGGCCTGGACGACGGCGAAGGACACGCCTTTCCGTCCGCAGTCCTCCAGGACCTGGAGAACCGATCGTGCCGGGATCAGGAGCACCGCCAGGTCGGGGGAGCCCTCGATCTCCTCGATGCTCCCGTGGATCGGCCGGCCGAGGTACGTTCCTCCTTCCTTGCCGACCAGTTCCATCCGCCCGGGGAAGCGGAAGGTCTCGAGGTTCAGCGCCGTGAACTTGGCCAGGTTGCTGGGTGAGTCGGAGACTCCGTAGATCAGGACTCGCTCCGGGTAGAACAGCCGCGACAGTGGATGCATTGTCTCCTCCCTCGTTTTTTTTTCTTGAAAAAAGAACCTCCTTGGATTACATACAACGCCCTCACGGGCGGTTAACTCAGTGGGAGAGTGCTACCTTCACACGGTAGAAGTCACTGGTTCAAATCCAGTACCGCCTACCATGAACGTCAAGGGGTTACGGGTCATGCCGTAACCCCTTTTTTCTTGCCTGCTACCGTTCGCCATCCATGGGCCATGGAAGTGTATCCGGCTGATCATCGCACCCCTCAACGCTTCAATGTGCGTCTTATATGAATCCCTTTCCTTTCAATGTCAACGTCTGCCTATACAATCCCGAGATTTCACCATGCAGCACCTGGCATCATCGCTGTGAAGAATGGCGGCCGGGATTTCTGATCGATCAATTATCTTCTCCCTTGGGTGGACATCTGTGTTTCCTGATCCTCTCGGCGGGTGACCATTTTTTTCTCTACCGTTGCCGACATCTGATCCTGTAATACCTCCGACCGCTGTTGACTCTGTTCGTCCATACTGAACCCCCATAAACGAAAAGAGCCATCGGATGTGCCGAGGCTCCAAAGAAGCCTTCTGGGGTATTGCCGTATCCCTGCATCCGACGGCAATTTTGCGTTATGGCGTCGACATAAAGTCCACTGTTGGTTGATTTACCAGTCCAAAAGTTTAGGCGTCTTTAGGATACCGCAGATGGAAGGAAAGTCAGGGAAGGAGTTGTGGGGCTGGTTTAAACTGGGCGGTTTTAGACCACCTCCCCAGTCAGAAAAATTACATTATGGCTTGACTCTGTTGGATTTTTTTGGTTCCGTTTCCGTGGTTGTCAGTCATGGCATAGGGGGTGCCATAATAAGGGCTACAATCATTCCGTTCATGCTTCTTGTCTTTTGTAAGTCATTCATCGTTATTTTTTCATCACAGAATCAAAAAATGTGCGAATAATTCGGACGAACGAAAGTTATCAGCACCAAGAATAAGAGGCCCTATATGAAGGATAAAGAGAATCCCATGGGTATGATAAAAGATCCTTTCGCAGGGGATAGCTATGTACTTCCATCAACATTCTGTACAGATCAGAGAAGATTGTGGTTCAAGCGATCAAATCAAATATTACGATTCTTTATGAGTTCAGAATGGGCTCTAAAAGAATGCAAGAAAATATATGAAAATCGTCTGATCACTCAACGTGGATTAAGTCCTGATACACCGATGAGAATACAATCCTCCGATGGGAGATCTTTAATTCTACCTGCTAGAGTGTTATTAAGTGGACTTGCTAGTGATGTTGATGTTCTTTGTCGCCAAATATTTGTGATGCTCTACGGTTCATTAGAAACATATTTGTTTGAACTGATCGAGAGATCATTTAAGGAAATTGGACAAACAGAAGATATTTTGGGAAAATCATTGGATATTATGATGAGAGGAAAATGGGATGCGAAGATTGGGAAAATGAATCATATCTTTGAGCTAAATTATAGGGCTAGTGACCTGATGGAACATTTCAAAGGTTTTGAGCTTAATTTTATGGGAAATGTATTTAGAAATCCTCTGTCATTTTTGGATGAACTGGCGCAGATTCGACATAGAATTATACATGCTTCCAGTATCATAGACCAAGGGAAGTTAATTTATATAGATACACGCATATTCCAAGGATATTATATTTTCTGTGCGCTTTTGACAGACTTCACCGATAATCTATTTGTAAATAAATTTAAATTCGACCGTACTGAAATAAACCCCGCTGATGCATAATTATTTATGTGTAATGAAAGGGGGTTACTCTTTATAAAAATAGTATAAAATACGAAGAGCAAGATTTGTTGAATGGGAAACCACTACTTCTGTGTTAGGAGATTCAGAAAATGAATCAACATGAAAAGGTAAATGGTGAAGGTTTTCCCTTGAAACGTCTTCGTTATATTATAACCTTGATTTCTCTCCTATTGGCATTGGCTCACCTCATATGGCCTTATTTAGCGATAGATGTTGTTACACTTGTTTTATTAATTATCGCTATTCTGCCGTGGCTGGCCCCTCTTATCAAGTCGTTTGAGTTACCTGGAGGATGGAAGATGGAATTTCAGGATCTGCAAAAGGTGTCTTCTCGTGCTGATACTGCTGGCCTTCTTGCGGCGGAACCGACTAAAAAAGAAGAAATATTTTCATTTCAGTCAATTGCAAGACAAGATCATAATCTCGCTCTTGCAGGCTTGAGAATCGAGATAGAAAAGAGATTATCTCTGCTTTCTGAGGTTGCAGGCTTGAAACGAAACAAAGTTATGGGTATCGGTGAATCACTAAGGGCATTGTCTAAACATGACATACTGACCAGTGAGGAAAGGTCTATTCTCTCTGACATGATAAATATGCTAAATGCTGCTGTACACGGTGCAACTGTTGACCAGCGTAGTGCGGATTGGGCGATTGACGTAGGGCCAAGATTACTGACCTCACTAGATGAGAGAATAGATGAGGTCCGGGCGACTAATCTGCCAATTGAGTAGATGAATTTGAATCCATGATCTGTCTTTAGATATGATCTTCAAGAATCTGAATAGTAAACTATGTATACATTAAGATTTCCTTTTCGTATTCCACAGGAAGATCAATCATTAGGTAAAGATATTGCGTCTATAAATATCGGTGAGTTGTTGTATTCACTGGAAAATTTGGATCCCTATTTTGTTTTGACAATCAAGGGTTTTCTAACAGAGGCAGAAGCCGAAAGGCATATTAACAGAATATGGGCCGGATTTATGTGGTTGCTTTTAAATCGTGGAATATCGGTCAATGCTATTCTTGCCACAAAAGAAGTATTTTATACTGACGATCCGATAAAGGCAGCTGAGAATGTTAGTAAGACATACAGAATTCCAATACGGGGTCCGCTTCATGGCTCACTTGAT
The DNA here is from genome assembly GCA_035363115.1 of Syntrophales bacterium. Taxonomy (NCBI): domain Bacteria; kingdom Pseudomonadati; phylum Thermodesulfobacteriota; class Syntrophia; order Syntrophales; species Syntrophales bacterium. Next base: position 735,640 of record DAOSEM010000001.1, read on the forward strand.
GGAACCCGCCCCGCCGTTTTCCCATCAAATAAGAAGCTCTCTATCTTAACTGGTTATGCGCCAATTGGCATTGCAATTACACCACCTTCAACTATGCTAACATGCATTGCTGAAGGATTATCTTTTCCACATAGCGATGAACTTATAAATGACAATTTCTTGCGTCTTGCCCTTGAGCTTTACAGAGCCTATTTCACAGAAGCTTCTCGAAATGCTCGATTCTTGACATTAATTATGGCTTTAGAAGTTCTGAGGCCTCAGCCGAGTAAGCGAGGTAGTATCAGAAAGCAGATCTATGAAATGGTTTTATCTACTCTACAACAAGTAAGAGATGAAGAAGCAGAGCTTCTCGCAGAAAAAGCCCAATATTTCTATTGTCTACGAAACGAGTTAGTACATGAAGGAATACTGAATAGCAGTGTGGCTGTTGATGAGGCAAGGCAGCTTGTGCAACGTGTTTTGAAAGCAAAATATTTAGCGTATGTGCAATAATAGGATGGAGGCTTTCCAACTAATTGATTACAGGCAATGTTAAGGAAGAGTTGTCATCATTAGTAACGATATTTCGGCGTGCTATTCTTGCGTGTGACAGCAGTTCTCTTTGTACGACTCTTCAGACATTCCCTCGGGGTGCCTGTGGGGATGCCTCCTATCTATTAGCAAGATTCTTATCAGAACAGGGTTGCGGTGAATTTGAATATGTCTTGGGACGAAACGATCATTATGGTTCTCATGTCTGGTTAGAAAAAAGCAACATCATTATCGACATTACATTTGATCAATTTGACGAAAATAAAGGCTCATCTATGGTGACTACAGATGGACGATTCTATTCACAATTTCAAATAGAAGACCGACATATTGCAGATTATGAAATTTATGATCACGTAACTATTCTGAATCTAACGAACACGTATAGAGAAATTATTAAGCATATTTAAATATGAAATTGGTTGTAAAAGTTAGGATCTTCCCGAACAGTTATTTGCCGAAAAAAAGCGACATAGGACGAAAACCTTTCAGCAGGGGGACTCCTTCCACTCCGGTGCCGCTTTTCAAACTTCTGCTAAAGTCTTCCATTCCCTCCTCATTGAATGGAGATGTTTCCTTCTACCCCGCCCCGCCCGTCTTCGCATCCAGAATGATGCGACAGTCGGCGACCGTCGCTCCCTCTTTTTCCCCATGAACCAGCAGGGGGTTGATGTCCAGCTCCCGGATCTCGGGATGCCGGACCGCCATGTCGGAGAGGCTGACCAGGATCCGCTCCACGGCCTCGATATCCGCCCTGGGGCGCCTGCGGAAGCCCGTCAGGAGCTTGTAACCGCGGATTTCGTGGATCATCCGGTGGGCTTCGTCCCGGTCTATGGGAGCCAGGCGGAAGACGACGTCCCGGAAGACCTCGACAAAGATGCCGCCCAGCCCGAACATGATCAGGGGGCCGGCGGAATAGCGCTGCACTCCGATGATGACTTCCTCTCCCCGGCCGGCCATTTTCTGGACCAGGACGCCGCGGATGTTCGCTTCCGGGTTGAAGGTCTTTGCGCCCTCGACGATGCGAGTGTACGCATCCGCCGCCTCTTCCCGGCTCCCGATCCCCAGGACGACGCCGCCCGCGTCGGATTTGTGGATGATTTCATCCGACACGACCTTCATGACGACGGGGAATCCCATCTCCGAAGCGATGTCCGCAGCGTTTGACGCGCTGTCCGAGAGCCTGGTCGGCAGGACCGGGAACCCGTAGCAGCCCAGGAGGTCGAGCCCCTCGATTTCACTCAGGTAGGTCCTGCCGGATGCCAGGTTGTCGCGGATGATCCGGGAGGCCCTTTCCGTGTCGTGGCAGATCGGTGTCGTCGGCAGGCGTTCGCGATTGAGCCAGTTGGCGTATTTGAACAGGGCGGCAAAGGCCTTGGCGGTGTTTTCCGGGAATCGATAGACGGGATAGCCGTGTTCCTGGAGGAACTTCACCCCCGCGGATACGTCTATGATGCCCATGAAGCAGCAGAGGATGGGCTTGGTCGACCGCCGGGCGACCCGGACGATGGCCTCCGCGGTGCCCAGGGAGTCGGTCATGGACTGGGGGGTCAGGATGACCAGCGCCCCGTCCACGCCGGGGTCGTTGATGACGGCCCGCAGGGCGTTTTCATACCGCTCCTGGGTGGCGTCCCCGATGACATCGACGGGGTTGTGGATGTTGGCGGTCTGGGGGAGATGCCGGGCGAGCTCGTCCACCGTCTCCTGCTGGAATTGCGCAAGCTCGAGGTCGGAGGAGACCGTCATGTCGGTGGCGATAATGCCGGGGCCTCCTGCATTGGTGATGATCGCCACGCGCCGCCCCGCGGGAAGCTTCCGCATCGTCTTGCCCAGGCTGCTCTCCTGCTTGTACGTGAAGGCGTTGGCGTAGTCGAAGAGCTCGTCGATCGTGTCCGCGCGGATGATGCCCGACTGCTTGAAGATCGCGTCGTAGACGGCCTCGGTGCCGGCGAGGGCGCCGGTGTGGGACGCCGCGGCCTGAGCCCCGGCGCGGGTACGTCCCGACTTGATGACCAGGATCGGCGTGGGGTGCCTCCCCATGGTGATCTCCCGGGCCGCCTCGATGAACTCCGACCCCCTCCTGAGCTCCTCGATGTACAGCATGATGACGGACGTGTCCGGGTCCCCGTGCAGGTAGCGCAGCAGGTCCAGCTCGTCCACGTCGGCCTTGTTGCCGATGGAGATGAACTTGGAGAAACCGAAATCCCGGTCGGCGGCGAAATCCAGGACGGCCGTGCACAGGGCGCCGCTCTGGGAGATGAAGGAGATGCGGCCCGCCGCCGGCATCCGGGCCGAGAAGCTGGCGTTCAGCCGGATGGTCGAGACGGGATTGATCACCCCGAGGCAGTTCGGCCCGACGACGCGAACCCCCGCCTCGCGGCAGACGGCGACGATCTGGTTTTCAATCTCCAGCCCTTCGCCGCCGACCTCCCGGAATCCGGCGGAGACGATGACGATGCCGTGCACGCCTTTTCCGACGGCCTCCTGGACGGCCTTGAGCGTCTGCCGGGGCGGCAGGACGAGGATCGCCAGGTCGACGGGGTCGGAGATGTCGCCGATTGCCGGGACGGATTTGACGCTGAGAATGGACTTCGCCCTGGGATTGACGGGAAACAGGGTGCCCTGGTATCCGCCCTTGAGGATGTTCGCGAAGATGTCGTGGCCGACTTTTCCGGTTTCGGAGGAGGCGCCGATGACGGCAATGGATTTGGGCCAGAATATGGCGTCGAGATTTTCAAACGATCGGTTTCTCTCGTCCATCGATGGTTACCTCCCTTTGGAAAAAAGAAAGAAAGCAGCCCTGCCGTTTGGGGAAGGGCACGGCCATGATTGCCCCGCTCTCCGCCGGGGGCATCCGCCTGGCAAAGACGCCCGCAAGGACTTCCCGGAGGAATTCCCCGTCGGCGGGGGTATTTTAACCACACTCAACTTCCGTCTGCAACCACGACGACGGTCCGGCGGGCGGGGTGGGGGCATGCCGCCGACCGGCCGCTGTCCACGGAGCGGGATCGCTCATTGGAAAAAAGGGGTGTCTCTGGTATAAAAAAAGAGCATGATATTGAAACGCTGCGGTTGCAGAGGAATCCGGATATTCCACGTTGGAGGACGGAAGGCTGTAATGCCCTGAGCGGAGGGAGCGAAAATGGCGGATCCGACAGCGGTGTGGAAAAAGCTTTACCCGGACAAATTTGCCCCGGAGGAGGAGGTCTTCGGCAGAATTCACCGCGGGAATGCGATATTCGTGGGAACCGCCTGCGGGGAGCCCCAATACCTCGTCCAGTGCCTGACCGATTACACCCGTGAGCATCCCAAGGCGTTTTTCGACGCCGAGATCCTGCACGTCATGACCCTGGGGGTAGCCCCCTACGCCGACGAGAAGTTCAAGCAGAACTTCCGGCACAACTCCTTCTTTGTCGGCGACAGCACCCGGAGCGCCATCAACCGGGGGGCGGCCGATTATACGCCGGTTTTCCTGTCCCGGCTGCCGCGCCTGTTCCGCAAGAAGATGATCCATCTCGACGTGGCCCTGATCCAGGTGTCCATGCCGGACAAGCACGGGTACGTCAGCCTCGGCATCAGCGTCGACATCGTCAAGGCCGCCCTGGAGAGCGCGTCCCTCATCATCGCACAGGCAAACCGCTTCATGCCCCGGACGCACGGCGACAGCCTGCTTCACCTGGAGGACATCGACTTCCTGATCCACCACGACGAGCCGCTTCTCGAGTACTCCCCCAAGGCCGACACGAACATCAGCCAGCGGATCGGGCAGTACGTCGCCCGGCTCGTGGAGGACGGCGACACGATCCAGGTGGGGTACGGGAACATCACGAATTCCATTCTCGACAACCTGAAGGAGAGAAGGCACCTGGGCGTCCACAGCGAGCTTCTCAACGACGGGATCGTGCGGATGATGAAAGAGGGCGTCATCGACAACACCATGAAAAAGATCGACCGCGGCAAGACCGTGGCCACCTTCTGCATGGGCAGCCGGGAGACCTACGAGTTCATCGACGACAACCCGGCCATCGAGTTCCGGACCATCGACTATACGAACAATCCGCTGATCATCGCCCGGCAGGAAAACATGGTGGCCATCAACAGCGCCTTGGAGATCGACCTGACGGGACAGGCGACGGCCGAGTCCATCGGAAAGACGTTTTACAGCGGCGTCGGGGGACAGGCGGACTTCATGCGGGGGACGGCCCTGTCCCCCCGGGGAAAGAGCATCCTGACCATTCCTTCGACGGCGGACGGGGAGACGAGGTCCCGGATTGTTCCCTACCTCAGTGAAGGGGCCGGGACCACCCTGATCCGGGCGGATATCGAATACGTGGTCACGGAGTACGGGATCGCCTACCTCCAGGGAAAGAACGTCCGGGAACGGGCCATGGCCCTGATCTCCATCGCCCATCCGAAGTTCCGGGCCGAGCTGATCGAGGAGGGAAGGAAGGCGGGGATTCTTTACAAGGACCAGGCCTTCATCCCCGGCCAGCAGGGCATGTATCCGGAGGAGCTGGAGTCCTTCCGGACGACCCGGAAGGGGATGCGGATCTTTTTCCGGCCGATCAAGATCAGTGACGAGACGCTGCTGAAGGACTTCGTCTATTCGCTGTCCGATCAGAGCCTGTACCGCAGGTTCATCTCGGTCCGCAAGGACATGCCCCACGAGCGGCTCCAGGAGCTTGTGGTGATCGACTATACGCAGGAGACGGCCATCCTGGCGATCGTCGGCTCGGAGGATAACGAAGAGATCGTAGGCGTGGGGCGCTATTTCATCGACTCGTCGAGCCACACGGCGGAGGTGGCCTTCGCCATCCGCGACGACTTTCAGAACCGCGGCATCGGATCGGAGTTGTTGTCCTACCTCACCTACCTGGCAAAGAGGCAGGGCTTGCTCGGCTTCACTGCGGAGGTCCTGGCCGAAAACGAGCCCATGATGCACGTTTTCGAAAAGGGGGGCTTCATCATGGAGAAGCGTAACCTGGCGGGGGTTTATGAGTTGAAAATGTCCTTCCGGGAGTGACGGTCCCGCGGAGAGGCAGAGGCGGCGGCCGTGGATTCCTGTTCGCGAAGGGGCGATACGAAGAGGATGGAATGCAGGAGGTGACGGTATGAAGAGAATCGTCGTCGCGTCGATGGCGGCGGGTGACGGGAAAACGAGCATGATTGTCGGGATCGCAGGAGCGATCGGAAAGAAGATCGGATACCTGAAGCCTTTCGGGGATCGCCTTCTCTACCGGAAAAAGAGGCTCTGGGACTATGATGCAGCCCTGGTCACCAGGGTCTTCCGTTTGAAGGAGAAGGCGGAAGACATCACCGTCGGGTTTCGCCACGCCAAGCTCGGCTATCTGGCCGATGAAGGGACGGCCCGGGAAAAAGTCCTGGAAATCCTCGACGGTGTCTCGCCGGACTGTGAATATCTCTTTGTCGAAGGGGGGAAAGGCCTGGCGTACGGCCTGTCCATTCACCTGGATTCCCTTTCCCTGAGGCGCTATCTGAACGGAACCCTCCTGTTCGTGGCGAACGGGTCGGGCGAAGACGGCGGCCTGGACGACCTGCTGGCGCTTCAGAAATACCTGGCGGCGGAAAAGGACACCCTCTCGGGAGTCATCATCAACAAGATCAAGGATCCGGACGATTATCGCGAGGTGTTCCTGCCGCGCATCGAGCGGCTGGGGATCCCCGTTCTGGGACTTGTCCCGGAGCGGAGGGAGCTCGGCTGCCTGTCGGGCAACCATCTGGCGGATCGCCTTTTCGCCACCGTTCTCACCGGGGAGGAGCATCTGGGCCGGCTGATCGAAAACGTGCTCGTCATGCCCATGGATCTCTCGGAGGCCAGAAAGCATCCCCTCTTTTCCGCACCGGGCAAGCTGGTCATGACGGACGGGAACAGACCCGACCTGGTCGAGGCCGCTCTCGAGGGAGACACCTCCTGCGTCCTGTTGACGGGCGGCATGGAGCCGCCGGAGGGTCTTGTCACGAGAGCCCGGGATCTGGGCATACCCATGCTGCTCGTGTCCCTGGACCTTCTTTCCTCCATCCGGCAGGTCGATCGAATCGAGCCCCTGCTCATGCAGAACGACACCGTCAGGATCGGAATCCTGGAAGACCTGGTGAGAGAGAACGTCCGGCTGGAGGCGATTCTTTCCTGAAGCGGCTGGCTTCCTGACCTGCATACGGCGGCCCCGCTGTCCGGCGGGTTCCCGTCCCGGACTTCACGCGACAAAAAACCTCCCCGACCGGCTTTGTGAATCGGGGAGGTTTTTTTCAGTCCGTCAATCTCGTGGCCGCTTCCTACCGTCTCATCTTGTCGATGGAGAAATCGTACCAGTTCCGGTTGTTGAAGGCCTCCTTGATGATTCCCTTGGCGACGGGAACGCTGCAGTTTTCCATGTTGATCACCAGGTCGTAATTCATGGGATCCAGCATGTCGGCATGGAAGTAGCGGCGGATAAAGGCCTTGCGGTCCGATTCCGTCCGCATGACGTTCTTCTGGGCCGCCTTCTTGGAAACGCCGTAGGCCTTCGCCACGTTCTGGATCCTCATCTCCATCGGAGCGACCACCAGCACGCGGAGGCATACCTCCTTGGGCAGGATGTAGCTGGCCCCCCTGCCGAGAATCACGGCGTGGCCGTGGGCGCCGATGGTGCTGATCACCCGGGTCAACTGCTCGATGTATTCATAGGGCCAAACCTGGCGCTCCGTCGAGAGGAAGGCGAGCCACTCCTTCACGATGCCGCTGTCCTGCTCGTCCAGGGTTGCAACGACCTTTTTGCTCGCATTCGTGTTCTTGGCGATCTCTTCGATGATCTCCTGATCGAAAGCATCAATCTTCAGGTCTTCCGAGAGCTGCTTTGCGATCTGCGAGGCATTGGCACCGGGCAGCCTCGAAATGGTGATCACCGGACGGACCGGTTTCTTGTACTTCTTCTTCTGGTCCACCTGCCACCGCTTGATCTGCTTCTCGATGATCTTGTCTAGTGTTTCATCAGGATACGTAGCCATCGCAATATAACCTCCTTGTCCGTTCCGAAGATAGGTCCATGAATGACACAATCCCTGCCGGACCCTTCTGATTTTATAGCCATGCGCGTTTCCTTAATCAAGGGAAAAAGCGGGACGTGTGGGGCGGGGGCATCGGGGCGGCGGGGCGTGCCCGCCGGGTACCGGGCCGGGACATCCCGTCGGGCTCGTCAGGTTCCTTTCCTCAGGTTGTACTTGATCATCTTGAGTTGCAGCCCCTTGCGGCTCATCCCCAGCTCCCGGGCGGCATGGGTGACGTTGTATCCGCAGGATTCCAGGACCGAAAGGATCATCTGCCGCTCGATCTCCTCGGACTGCTCCTTGATGAGCTTCTTGACCGGCTCCTTCTGGTCGCCCCTTCCGGGGACCGCGGCCTCCTGGGCGGCCGATCTCAGCTCGGGCGGAAGGTATTCCGCGCACAGCGTGTCCTTCGAGGCCATGAGCACGAGCCGCTCCATGACGTTTTCCATTTCCCGCACGTTTCCCGGCCAGTCGTAGCGCCGGAAGACGTCCAGGAGCGCCCCGTCCGCTCCCTGGATGGTCCGCTCGAGCTTGCGGTTGAACTTCTGGATGAAAAAGTCCACCAGGGTGGGAATGTCCTCCCGGCGCTCCCGGAGCGGTGGGATACAGATCGGAAAGACGTTCAGGCGGTAGTAGAGATCCTCCCGGAAGCGGCCCTCCTTTACCTCCTGCTGCAGGTTCCGGTTTGTCGCGGCGATCAGCCGGACGTCCACCTTGATCGTCCGGAGTCCGCCCACCCGCTCGAATTCCTGCTCCTGGATCACCCGCAGGATCTTGACCTGCATGTCCCGGGACAGCTCGCCGATCTCGTCCAGGAACAGGGTTCCCTTGTGGGCCAGCTCGAAGCGCCCCGGCTTGCTCACCACGGCCCCCGTGAAGGAGCCCTTCTCGTGACCGAACAGCTCGCTCTCCATGAGGTTTTCCGGGATGGCGGCGCAGTTGATCTTCAGGAAGGGGTTGGCTTTCCGGGTGCTGTTCAGGTGGATCGCCTGGGCGGCCAACTCCTTGCCCGTGCCGGTCTCCCCGGTGATCAGGACCGTCGTCGTCGTCGGGGCGACGCGGCGGATCGTCTCGAACAGCTCCGTCATGGCCTCCCCCCGGCCGATGATGCCCCCGTGGTCCATCTCTCCCGGCCCGGGAACGAACTCGCTGTCGTCCAGGGTCTTGGTCTGGATCGCCTTCCGGATCACGTTCTTGATCTCGTCCTGCTCGAACGGTTTCGTGATGTAATCGAAGGCGCCCTTTTTAAGGGCGTCCACGGCCGTCGCAATCGTGCCGTAGGCGGTGATCATGATGACCGGCAGGCCGGGGTGGTCCTGCCGGATCGCGTCGAGCAGACCCATCCCGTCCAGCTTCGGCATTTTCAGGTCCGTGACGACCGCCGAGACCTCCTCCCTCTTGAGAGCCTTCAGCGCTTCGAGGCCGTCCGCGGCGAGGAGGACGTCGAGGCCTTCCTTCTTCAGCATGGCCTGCAGGACCAGCCGCATGTTCAGCTCATCGTCCACAACGAGAATCCTGTGCATTGAAGAACCTTTCCAAAAGGGCGGACGGCCGGAGCGGGGCCGCCTCCCGTGAAGTATCCGGGCCTATGAGGGAAGGCCGACCCGGATGATGAAGATGCTTCCCCGGCCCGGGAGGGACTTGGCCCGGATGTGGCCGCCGTGCCCCCGCATGATCCGCTGGCAGATGGCCAGCCCCAGGCCGACCCCCCGCTCCTTGGTCGTAAAGAATGGCTTGAAGATGTTTTTCATGTCTTCCCGGCGGATTCCCGGTCCCGTGTCCCGGATCGTGATGGCCACTGTGTCTCCCTCGTCGCTTTCGATCCGCCGGGTGCGGAGCGTCAGGGTTCCCCCTTCCGGCATGGCCTCGATGGCGTTCATGGCGATGTTGAGGATGACCTGGACCAGTTGCTCCGGGTCGGCGTTGACTACCGGCAGCTCGGGGCGGAGGTCCGTCTGGATCGCGATCTTTTCGGACAGGATGTTGGCCCGGATGACGTCCACGGCCCGCTCGATGACGCGGTTGATGTCCTGGGGCTTCAGGTCGGGCCGGTAGGGACGGGCGAAATTGAGGAATTGCGACACGACCCGGTTGAGCCGGTTCACTTCCTCGATGATGACGTCCAGCAGTTTCAGGTTCTCCTCCGAGTTGACCTCCGAGCGCAGGTACTGGGCGGCGCCCTTGATGGACCCCAGGGGGTTCCGGATCTCGTGGGCGAAGACCGGGGCCATCTCCTCCAGGAGGAGGGACTTCTCCCGCTCGAGCTTCTCGTCGAAGGCGAAGAGGGACCGCAGCAGCTCCCGGCTGTGCGGAAACAGGAGAGTGAAGAGCTTCTTCAGGATCTCCCGGAGGGGCTCGATGGCGATGACGATGAGGAAACTGGCCACCATCAGGTGGGTGAAGGGCGGGGTCGTTTCCGCGGAGAACAGCCTCAGGATCGCCCAGGCCATCAGGGTGAGCGTGATCGTGATGATCGCCAGGAACAGCGTCCGGGCCATGATCTCCCGGAGCTCCGCCATCTGGGTATGGGTGACGAACATCAGGACGAAATAGAGCAGGACGGCGATGAAGATGTTGGAGAGGGGCGGGAACGCTCCGTGGAGGTGCTGGAACAGGTCCGCCATGCTCAGGAGAAACGCGGCCGTGCAGGCCAGCGTCAGGTAGAGAAACCGCTTCTTCTCCGGTCCCGCCATGCGGCGGAGGGTGAAAAGGATCAGGGCCGCCAGGCAGACCAGCAGGATCCCGATGACGTAGATTTCCAGGGCCAGGGTGAAGGAGTAGCGCTCGCGGAACGGCGTGAAGGACGCCGCGCCGAGGGCGAGGCTGACCAGGGCCGTCACGGCCGCGTCCCGCCGGCGGAGGACGCGCCGGTCCTTCACGAGGTTCTGAAAGAAGGCCACCGCCAGGGGCGGGATTCCCAGGAGTCCCAGAAAGGAGACGGCGTTCCAGAATTCGGCCGGCGTCACCTGCCCGAAGAACTGACCCCACTTGTGCAGGAAGACCGTGAAGCAGAGGGCCGCGAAGGACAGGAGGATCGGCCCCCTGTCTCTCCGCAGGAGAATGGAGATGCTGATGATCAGCGAAACGGCTGCCAGAGTGAATATTTCCATGGTCGCAAGGATATCCGCCGGGGAACCCGGCATCCGGGAGCATGATAGGTGCAAATGGGGGATGACGTCAAGGCGGAGGACGGAACCGCCCGCGTTCGCGGGCTGCCGGGACGCCCCGACCGTGCGGATGGGAAACGATACCCCGCCGCTGCCGTGGGAAGGAGACGCCCGGGAGAGGCGTACAGTTCGGCGGCGGCGGGGTCGTGATTACCTTCAGGCCCTCTCGGCTCCCTCGCCCGGAATGGCGTACCGGAAGCAGCTGTCGGACTGGTAGAACAGGCTGAACCGCTCAATCTTCCTGGGTTCCGTGATTTTCTTAGCCCGGACCTTCACCTGGATCGGCATCATGCTGAGCTCCATGTCGCCGAAATAGAGGTTGTCCAGGCTGAACCAGCCGTACATGACCGGAGCCTCTCCTTCTTCCATCGCCTGGCTGTCGGTCCGCCACAGCTGCTCGATGCCGGTGTCGGGTTCCGCGTAGTAGAAGACGCCGTCATTCTCCACCCGGGTGGAGATCCGCTCCCGTCTCTCGACCGGTCTGGACACTGCGCTCCCGGCCACTCTTTTCTTTCTCATGACACCCTCCTTGGTTCGAAGCATGGTTTGGAGATGCAAAATTCCCTTTGCCTTTTCCCGTACAGGATCCATGCCAAGGCCGCCGATGCCGGTGCCATTTTGTAACTGTCCGGATTGCCGCCGCTATTCATGGGGCCGACGTTTGGAGCCGGACGATTTCCCGGCCCCCGGTGCGTAAATCATTACGCGGTGCGTACGGGAGTGCGCAGGATTGGCGCGGCCGGAGCCGCCTTTGCGGCGGCCCCGGAATCGTTCACTTCCCGCGGTGAAACCGGCCGGATATTCCGGATTCGTAGCGCCGCCGTCCGGGGGGAGAGGGACGGGCCGGCCAGGTCCGTGGTTCCCGTTTCTGCTGATGGGCCGCCCGATTATTCCCCTGTGAGAACGGTTTGTTCGCCGGCGCCGCCGCCCGTGTTGACCCGCGCTGGCATGGATGGTGCTTTGGGGGCGGTCAAATCCATCCCGATGGAGGTTGCCGAGATGCGGGATTCATGCATCGCCGTTGTATTTCCCGGACAGGGGTGCCAGCGGCCCGGAATGGGCCGGGACTTTCACGAGGCCTTTGCCGTCAGCCGTCAGGCTTTCGAAGAGGCGTCGGATGCCCTGGGGTGGGATGTGGCGGCCTTGTGCTTTGCCGATGATGAACGGATTCACCGCACGGAGTACACGCAGCCCTGCATCCTCGTGACGGAGACGGCCATGTGCCGGGCCTTCCGCGAAATGACCGGCCTGGACCCAGCCCTCTTCGCCGGCCACAGCCTCGGGGAATTCACCGCCCTGGTGGCGGCGGGCGTGCTCTCGTTGTCCGACGCCGTCCGGATCGTCCGGGAGCGGGGACGGCTGATGCAGAAGGCCGTTCCGGAGGGCGGAGCCATGGTGGCCGTCATCGCGGGCGCCCTGGATCCCGGGGCCGTCCGGCAGGTGCTGGAAGGGCTCCCGGTGGACGTGGCGAACGTGAACTCCCCGCGTCAGATCGTGCTCAGCGGGCTGAAGGAAGGAGTCGAGGAGGCCGTCGCCCGGCTTCGGGACACCCTGGACGGCGAGGGGTGCCGGTTCGTGCCCCTGACGGTGAGCGCCCCGTTTCACAGCCGCTTCATGAAATCCGCGGAGGCCCCCCTCGAATGCGCCCTGCAGGAGGTCCGGTCCCGGATGGTTCCGGAAGCGGCGCCGCGCGTGGCCTCGAATGCCGGAGGCGGCTTTCACGAGGCCTGCGGCGACACCGTGATCCGGAACCTGGTGCGGCAGGTGAGCGGCACGGTCCGGTGGGTGGACAACATGCAGGCCGTGGCGTCCCGGGCGGACTCGATTTTCGAGATCGGGCCGGGGAGGCCGCTCCGTGATTTTTTCCGGGCCCTGGACGTCGGATGCACGTCCGTTTCCACGCTGTCGGCTGTCCGCAGGCTGTGCGAAGCGGAAAACAGCGCCTCCCGCCTGCGGAACGCAACCATGTCATGAATAAGCCGGGCGACCGGAAGAATGGAAGCAAGGAGCGATATGGACTTCAACCTTGACGACAACCAGCAGATGCTCGTGGAATCGGTCCGCCGCTTCGTCCGGAGCGAGATCCTTCCGGGGATCCTCGAAAGGGAGCGGAAGGACGCCTTTCCCTGGGACATCATCCGCAAAATCTGGAACATGGGCATCATGAACCTGACCGTTCCCCCGTCCGTCGGAGGAAGCGGCGTGGACGTCCTCACGGGCGCCCTCATCATCCGAGAGCTCGCCTGCGGTGACGCGGGCATCGCCACGTCGGCCATGTGCAACGACCTGGCCAACGCCGTCATCGCCTTTCACGGGAGCCCACAGCAGCAGGAGCGTTTCCTCGGACCCTTTGTCGGAGCGCCCCTGCTCGCGTCCTTCTGCCTGACGGAGCCCGGTGCCGGGTCGGACAACTCGGCCATGTCGACATTCATCCGCAAGGAGGAAAACGGCGGCTATCGCCTCAACGGCACCAAGTGCTTCATCACCAACGCGTCCCATGCCTCCCAGTTCACGGTCTTCTGCAAACTGGAAAAGCCCGCCGGACGCTTCCTGTCCTGCGTGATCGTACCGCTCCCGGAGGCGCCGGGGGAGGGGGACGGCGGGACGCCTGAGCGGAGGGAGATCGACCTTCCGGGAGGGGGCCGCGTCACCGTCGGGAAGCCCGAGGACAAGCTGGGCATCCGGCTGTCGAACACGGCGTCCGTGACGTTCGAGGACGTGGTCGTCCGGGCGGACCAGGTGATCGGGGACCGGAGGCTCGGCTTTTCTTATATTGTCGATGTACTCGACTACGCCCGGCCGATGGTGGCGGCCATCGCCCTCGGCACGGCGCGCCGCGCCCTCGACCTGACCCTGGCCTACACGCGGGAGCGCAAGCAGTTCGGCAGCCGCATCTGCGACCTCCCGGTGGCCCGGGAGACCCTGGTGGCAATGTGGAAGAAGACGGAGCTGGCGGAGCTGGCCCTCCTGAAGGCCGCTGTAAAAGTCCAGGAGCGGGCGTCCGACCGTGGTCTCTACGCTTCCCTGGCGAAAAACGCCGCGGCGGAGGCGGCCCTGTACTGCTCCGCGGAGGGCCTGCATCTGCACGGCGGTTACGGGTTCACGAACGAGTACGAGATCGCCAAGCTCGCCCGGGACGCCCATATCCTCGACATCTACGAGGGCGTCCGGGAGGTTCAGCACATGATCATGGGCCGGGAGATCGTCTGATGCCTCTGTATCTGCACGGCCTGGGACACTTTCACCCGGAGAACGAAATCACCAACCGGTTCCTGGAGGAGCTGGACATCGGCACCACGGAGGATTGGATCCTGGAGCGGGTGGGAATCCTCTCCAGGCGGACGATCCTGCCGCTGGACTATATCCGTGAGACGAAGAACCGGGACATCCGGGAGGCCTACGACGCAGCGCCCTTCGGGAATGCCAGGACGGGAGCCCTGGCGGCCCGGATGGCCATCGAGCGGGCCGGGATCACGCCCGGGGACATAGGCCTGGTGATCTCCGGCGGCTCCGCCCCGGACTCCCTGACCCCGGCGGAGGCGGCGAGCATCGCCGGCATGCTGGGAATCGACGCCCCCTGCTTCGATCTCAACTCCGCCTGCACGAGCTTCGGCATGCAGGTGGCCTTCATCTCCCGCATGGATCCCGGGCAATTGCCGGATTACGTCCTCCTGGTCAACCCGGAGAACCTGACGCGCTCCGTCGACTACTCGGACCGGGCCACGGCCGTCCTGTTCGGGGACGGAAGCGCGGCGGCCGTTCTTTCCGCGACGGTTCCCTCGCGGACGGCCGTCGAGGGCTGCGAGTCCTGTTCAAAGCCCTCGGCCTGGGAAAAGGTGAGCATACCCCGGACGGGCCATTTCACCCAGGACGGGAACGCCGTCCAGGGGTTTGCCATTCGCCGGACCACGGAGTCCCTCCAGGGCATGCGCCGCGAGGGAGCGGAGAACGGCGGCCGCCTGCTCTTCGTCGGCCACCAGGCCAACCTGGGGATGCTGCAGACCGTCTGTACCCGGGCGGGAATCCGGGAAGACGACCACTGGCACAACGTGGAGCATTTCGGAAACACGGGTGCGGCGGGGGCACCTTCGGTCCTCAGCCAGCGCTGGGAAGACCTCCGGCCGGGGGACCGGGTTGCCGTGGCGCTGGTGGGCGCCGGCCTGACCTGGACCTCCATGGAGCTGCATGTGAGGGGGACCGCATGACCTATCGGGAATTCATGGAACGGAGCCGCTTCGACCTGGAGCACCTGCTGGCTTTCGCCCACGGCAACCTGGTGGAGGACCCGCCGGCGGGATTCGACGCCCGCCTGCCCGCCCCGCCGTTTCTCATGATGGACCGCATCCTCTCCATCACGGCCGGCGGTCGCGGGGGGCGCATCGTGGCGGAGCAGGACATCCGCCCGGATACCTGGTACTTCCAGTGCCACTTCCGGAATGACCCGGTGCAGCCGGGCTGCCTTGGCGTGGACGCGATCTGGCAGCTCCTGGGATTCTTCTGCGCCTGGCGCGGCGGCCTGGGATCGGGCCGGGCCCTGGGGTGCGGGGAGATCGACTTTGGCGGCCAGATCCGTCCCTACAGCCGCCTGGTCCGCTACGAGATTGACGTGAAACGCTTTTCCCGGCTCAAGGAGTCGGAGGCGAGCATCGTAATCGGGGACGGAACCGTCTTCGTGGACGGGGAGCCGGTGTACCGGGTCGCCGGTGCACGGACGGGACTGTTCCGGGACATCGCCTACCGGGACTATCCACACCGCTCTACCCGGTCGGCAGGGGGAACGGCAAAAGGAGGAACGGTATGAACATGAACGGAAAACCGGTGGCCATCGTGACCGGGGGCGGGACGGGCATCGGCGCGGCCTGCTGCCGCGCCCTGGCCGCCGACGGCTTCTGCGTGGGGGTCCACTACCGCAGCAGCATCACCCCGGCGATGCAGCTCATCGAGGAGATGGGCGATGGCTTTCTTCTCCACGCCGACCTGGCCGACCCGGAGCAGGTGGAGGCCATGGTCCGGAAAATCAAGGAGATCGCCGGGAAGGTGGACGTCCTGGTGAACAACGCCGGCGTTTCCATCAACGCGCCGATCCACGGGATGAACCTCGACCAGTTTGACGCCCAGCGGTCCCTGATGCGGGGGATCTGGTACTTCACCAAGCGGGTGATCCGCCTGTTCATGCTGCGAAACGGCGGCGGGCGCATCATCAACATCTCCAGCGTCGTCGGGTCCACGGGGAACGCCGGCCAGATCGCCTACTGCATGGAAAAGGCCGCCATGGACGCGTTCACGCGCTCCCTGGCGAAGGAGTGCTCCGGGAGAAACATCCTGGTCAACTCCGTGGCCCCCGGGTTCATCGAGACGGACATGACCGCGGGCCTCCCGGAGGAGGTCCGGACGAAGATCCTGGCGGACATTCCCCTGGAGCGGATGGGCCGTCCCGAGGAGGTCGCCGAGGTCATCTCGTTTTTGTCCCGCAGGGGCTCCTACGTGACCGGCTCGGTGATTCACGTCAACGGGGGGCTCTATGGCGGCTGATGCGCTTCTTCGGGCCCGGGTGCTGGAGGCCGTGCCGCAGCGCCCGCCGTTCCGCTTCATCGACAACATCCACGAGCTGGACGAGAACCGGATCGTGGGCTCGTACCGCTTCCGGGCGGACGAGTTCTTCTATGCCGGGCATTTCCCGGGCCGTCCGGTCACGCCCGGCGTGATCCTCGTGGAGGCCATGGCCCAGGTGGGAGTGGTCGCCCTGGGGCTGTCCCTGGCGATGACGGACGGCCGGGAGGGCACCGGGTCCCTGACGACCCTCTTCACCCTGGTGGAGGGGGTGGAATTCAAGGGAGTGGTGCATCCCGGGGAGCGGGTCGTGACGGTGGGGGAAAAGATCTACTTCCGCAGGGGGACCCTGAAGTCCAGGGTCGCCATGACGCGGGAGAACGGGGAGGAAGTCTGCTCCGGCATCCTGGCCGGAATGGGGGTGGTGCTACATGAAGCGTAGGGTGGTTGTCACGGGGATCGGGGTGGCCGCGCCCAACGGCCACGGGCTCCCCGCCTTTGAGAAGGCGCTCCGGGAGGGCGTCTCCGGCATCCGGTTCATCCCGGAGCTGAAAGACCTGAATTTCGCCTGCCAGGTCGGCGGGGTCCCGCAGGATTTCGACCAGATCCGGAAGCGTTATTTCGATTTCGAGAAGCTGATGTCCATGAACGACAACATCGGCTACGCCTCGGTGACGGCCGTGGACGCCTGGCGGGATGCCGGCTTCGATCTGCCCGAGTCGGGTGACGACCGGGTGGACTGGGACACCGGGGCGATCGTGGGCTGCGGGATCGGCGGCATGGACACCATCGCCCGGAGCGTGGTTCCCACGGTCAACGAGGGAAAGGTGCGGCGGCTGGGAAGCCGGATCGTGGAGCAGGTGATGAACAGCGGGACCAGCGCGCGAATCGCGGGCCTGCTGGCCCTGGGGAACCAGGTGACATCCAACTCGTCTGCCTGCAGCACGGGAAACGAGGCGATCATCGAGGCCGTCCAGCGCATCCGGGCCGGGCTCGCGAAGCGGATGCTGGCGGGCGGATCCGAAGGGGCATCGCCCTACATCTGGGCGGGTTTCGACGCCATGCGGGTCATCTGCCGGAAGTTCAACGAGACACCCGAGGCGGCGTCACGGCCCATGAGCGAGTCCGCGGCGGGCTTCGTTCCCGGCTCCGGGGGCGCGATCCTGGTCCTCGAGGACCTGGAGACCGCCCGGGAGCGGGGGGCGCGGATCTATGCGGAGATCCTGGGCGGCGCCGTCAACTGCGGGGGGCAGCGCATGGGGGGCAGCATGACCGCGCCCAATCCAGAGGGCGTCCGGAACTGTATCCGGATGGCCGTCCGGGACGCGGGCATCCGCCCGGAGGAGATCGACGCCGTCAACGGCCACCTGACGGCCACCTACGCGGACCCCGTGGAGGTGGCCAACTGGTCCGAGGCGCTCGGCCGGGGGCCGGGGGATTTCCCCTGGATCCAGTCCACCAAGTCCATGATCGGCCACTGCCTCGGGGCGGCGGGGGCCATCGAGTGCGCCGCTGTGGCGCTTCAGCTCAAAAGGGGGTTTCTGCACCCGTCCCTGAACTGCGAGGACGTCCATCCCGGCATCGAGGCCTACGGGCACCGGATTCC
The DNA here is from genome assembly GCA_035363115.1 of Syntrophales bacterium. Lineage (NCBI taxonomy): Bacteria > Pseudomonadati > Thermodesulfobacteriota > Syntrophia > Syntrophales > Syntrophales bacterium. The sequence goes on from DAOSEM010000001.1 coordinate 753,538, forward strand.
CCGGGAGTGCGTCGAGGACATGGATCTCAGGACCTTCGCCAAGGCCGGGTTTGGCTTCGGCGACGTCAACAGCTGTCTGATATTCAGAAAATGGGAGGAAAACGGAAGTCATGAGTGAACAGGAAATTTTCGCAAAAATGATTGAGATTTTAAGACCTTATGTGAAAGACGCGTCGCTCCTCGGCGGGGCGACCGCGGCCACGCATATTCTCGACGACCTGAAGGTCAACTCGGCCCGGCTCGTGGACGTCATCATCGGCTGCGAGGACGCCTTCGGGATCACCATCGAGGACGACGAGGCGGACGGCATCCGGACCATCGGCGACGCGGTAACGCTCATCCTGCGGAAAAAGGAATGAACGGCGGCGACGCCTGCGGGGCGTGCCTGAGAAGGCAGGAGGCCCGGGGGCGCCTGGCGTCCCTCGTCATTGGCCCCCTGTTCTTCCTCGCCATGCGCCTCCTCGGCTACCGGGTCCAGGGGCTCCCGGAGATCCGCCGCCGGTGGGCCGCGCTTCGGCAGGAGCACCCGGGGCCGTGGCTCGTCTGCGCCAACCACCTGACCCTGATCGACTCGCTGGTCGTGTCGTACGCCCTCTTCTCCCTGACGGATCACGTCCGCCGGTTCCGGGCGGTTCCCTGGAACCTGCCGGAGGAGAAAAACTTCGGCGGGTCGCGCCTCCTGGCCGCGATCTGCTACCTTGCCAAGTGCATCCCCGTGCAGCGCGGCGGGGACCGGGACAGCGTGCGGGCCGTGATGGAGAAGTGCCTTCGGCTCCTCAAGGGGGGACGGACGATCCTGATCTTCCCGGAAGGCGGGAGATCCCGGAGCGGGCGGGTGGATCCGGCGCAGGTCTCCTACGGTGTCGGCAGGCTTCTCGGCGAGTCGCCGGACGCCTGTGTCCTCTGCCTCTATGTGCGGGGCGACGGACAGGATTCCTGGAGCGATTATCCCCGCTTCGGGGAGCGCTTCACGGTGCGCATGGAAGTCCTGATTCCCCGGGCAGAGGGGGAAGGGCTCCGCCGCCAGCGGGCCTATGCCCGGCAGATCATAGAAACCCTTGCCGGGATGGAGGAGGAGACCCTTGGCCTTTGTGGGGAACGATGTCGTCGACCGGGGGGACCCGGCGAACCGGGGAAAGAGCCGGGACGCCAGGTTTCTGGACAAGGTCTTCCATCGGGAGGAGCAGGAATTCATTCGTTCGTCCGCTGACCCTGACGGCGCCCTGTGGGTGCTCTGGGCGGTCAAGGAGGCCGCCTGGAAGGCCGCCGTGAAGACGGCCCCGGAGAGTGAGCGGGGCTGGAAAGGGATCCGGATCCGCCTGGGTCGGGAATGCCCGGAGCCTCCCAGCGGGATGCCGGATTGCCGGATGCTTCCGGAAAAGGAAGGATCGCACGGCCCTCCCTGGGAGGCCGCACGGACCGGCGTTGCAGAGACATTCGCGGGACCGGTGTCTTTTGACGTCCGGCAGCGGGGCGACTGTATTCACGCCGTCGGCCTCTTCGGCCCGTCTGAACGGATCCTCTGGCAGGCCGGCCTGATGTCCGCCCGGGGCGGTCTCATTTACTGTTTGAACATTCTTCTGGACCTGGCAGACGGTGAGGCGGTCATCCATCGAGCACTGGGTCCGCAGGGGCTCCTGCCGCCCCGGCTGTTCATCCGGGGTGAGCCATCGGGCATCGATATCAGCCTGAGCCATGACGGGCGGTTTGCGGCCTGGGCGCTCCGGACGCCGCCGGTCATCCTTTGTTGCGGACGTGCCGGTGACCGAACGGGCTCTCGTGATCCGGTGGACAACCGAAACGTCCGGACGTTCCGCCCCATGATGGCCTCTTCCCCGCTGCCGCCGGTCGTGCTATAGAGGCGCCGGAGGTTCATCCATGATCATTTGGAGTATGTTTTCCCGCATCGCTCTCGCTTTGGCGTTGCTGATGCTTGTTGCGTCCCTGATTGTATCGTCTTTGTCCGTACGGTTCGTCCTGGCAGCGGTGATGGCGGCGGCGGCTGTCCTGCCCGTGGTCTGCGGGCCCATGCGCTACCGGCTTGTCGGGATCGTGGCCCTCGTGGCCGGAATCGGCCTGGCCTGGTCGCTGTACCCGGCGTTCAAGGGAGATCCCTCCTACGTGAAGGGCAAGGTCGTCCAGGCGGCGGCGTTCGGCATGGAGGTGGCGCGGGCGGCGGACAAGGTGGCCGTGGACTACAACCGCACCCCCTTGAGCCTGCGCGAGCTGGGGCTGGATCTGCCCAAGGGCGCCGTGGCGGATGTGAGCTTCCCGAAAGACGGAACCATCCTGCTTGTCCTCGAGGTTCCCACGCTGTCCGGCTCCGTCCTGCAGTACACTCCCACGGGAATGCCCGGCTCCAGGAAGTGGCGGTGCTCCGGTCCGTCCGTTCCTCCGGAGTTCCTCCCGCCTCAGTGCCGGGAGAGCGTGAGTCAAAAACCCTGAGCGGCCGCTCCGGGCGTCCCTGCCGCCATCCCCTTTTCCCTCAAAAAGGGGCGCAACGATTCCCCCGTCCTGCCTCTGAAGCTCTATCCCGCGAAAGACCGGCATGTCTGTCCTTATGGAAGCAAAAGTCCATATGCTGACACGATAAGCCGGTCCGGAATGACCCGAATCGGAAACAACCAAGCATAATCAATTCGTTATCAATTGGCGGGAGGGTGGCGGCCATTGGCACCAATCCTGCACCGTTTCCATCCGTATTGCCGTTGACAGTCAGATTTCCCGCATCAATTCGATTTCGGAAGGGGATGAGCGCCATGATGAGCGGGGCCGATTACGTAAAGTCACTCGAGGCCATGAACTCGACGGTGTTCATCTATGGCAAGCGCGTCGAGCGCTTCTGGGAGCATCCGGTCCTCAAGCCCGCCTTCCATTGCCTCCGCGAGACCTTCGATCTGGCCTCCGACCCGTCCAGGGATCCAGAACTCCATTCCCTGCTGGTGACGGAGAGCCCCCTCACGGGAGGGACGATCAGCCGGTTCCTCCACGTCGTCCAGTCCCGGGATGATCTGCTGGCCCGGATGAAGATGCAGCGCGCTCTGATGCGCCACACGGGGGGCTGCTTCGGCGGGCGCTGCGTCTCGGGCGCGGTGATCAACGCCCTCTGGTCCGTCACCTGGGACGTGGACCGCGAATCCGGAGGAAAGACGCAATACCACGACCGTTTCCGGGCCTTCATGAAGGAGGCCCAGGAGAAGGACCTGGTGGTCATGGGGAACATCACCGACGCCAAGGGCGACCGTTCCCTGCCTCCCCACCGCCAGGCCGATCCGGATCTGTATGTGCGGATCGTCGAACGCTACGCCGACGGGATCGTCGTCAACGGCGCCAAGCTTCAGCAGTCCGGCGCCCCACTGGCCCACGAGCGCCTCGTGGTGCCGACCACGGCCCTGGGACCCAACGACGAGGCCTACGCCGTGGCCTTCGCCGTCCCCGGCGACGCCAAGGGGGTCATTCACGTCAACGACTCGGCCTGCGCCAATGCCAAGTTCATGGCCATGCGGCCCGAGGACATCGGCAACGCCACCTTCGGCATGCACCAGAGCGCCCATGTCCTGTTCGACCATGTCTTCGTCCCGAACGACCGGGTCTTCCTGTGCGGCGAGGTCAAGGCCACCCGCGACCTGGTCCATCGCTTTTCCGACTTCCAGAGGTTCGCCTCGGCGACTTGCCGGTCGGGCTACATCGACCTCTGCATCGGAGCCGGGATGGCCCTGGCGGACTACAACGGCGCGGCCGGTTTCGGCCACATCCGGGACAAGCTGGTCGACATGAGCGTGGACAGCGAGACCCTCTACGGGCTCGTGGCCGGATCGGCTGCCCTGGCGACGGAACTGCCCTCGGGGGTTTTCCTGCCGGAGACCTTTTCCGTCAATGCCGCCAAGCTTTATATGAACGAGGCGATCCTGAAGGCCGGCCAGCGGCTGGCCGAGATCGGAGGTGGGATCCTGGTGACCCGGCCCTCCTCGGTGGACCTGGAGATCCCCGGAGTCGGGGAACTTCTGGCAAAGTATCACCAGGGGCGTGCGGGTGTCGCCGTGGAGGACCGCCTGAAAATGGCCCGTCTCTGCGAGTCCCTTTCGGGACTGGCCGCCCTGACGCCGATCCTGTCTGTCATTGCGGCGGGTCCGCCGGCGACGCAGAAGCTCAATTTCCGGCTCCTGACGGACTTCGCCCGGGACAGGAGGGCCGCGGAGCGCCTGGCCGGGATCGGCGGGGGATCATAATCAGCATGAACGTGCGACGGGGACCGCTTCCCGGCGCCGCAACCAACGGCCATCGCGTCCCCGGAGTTGGATCCGGGCCGGAAGACCCGGGGGGCCGGTGAGAAAGGAATCCCATCCATGCAGTTCAAGCTCACGAAGGAACAGGAACTGATCCAGCGGGCCGCCCGGGAATACGCCGAGAAGACGGTGGCACCCCAGGTGGAGACCGTCCTGGAGACCGGCAAGGTGCCCGATTCGATCTTGCGGGATCTCAAGGAACTCGACTTTTTCGCCATCCCCGTTCCCGAGGAATACGGTGGAGCCGGCGCGGGCTATTCCAGCTACACCCTGGTCCTGGAGCAGCTGGCACGGGTGCTGCCGGCCCTGTCGGTCATCATCTCGGTGAACAACGTCGGCCTGGCGGCCATCCAGAACTTCGGAACGGAGGAGCAGAAGAAACGATACCTTCCCCAGGGTGGACGGGGAGACGGTATCCTGTCCTTTGCATTCACGGAGCCGGGGACCGGCTCCGATCCCAAGCAGCTCACGACCACGGCGGAGCGGAAGGGCGACACCTTCGTGCTCAATGGAACGAAGCGCTTCATCACCAACGCCGGCTTCCCCGGACCCATCGTCGTCGTCGCGAAGGAGAGCGACACCGGGGCCGTCAGCGGCTTCCTCTTCGACAAGTTCATCGAGGGGTACACCGTCTCGGAGCCCTGGAAGAAAATGGGCGCTCCCGGGGGGCCCCTCTACGATGTGTACCTGAAGGACGTCGTCGTTCCCGCGGAGAGCATGCTCGGCGGGCCAAACATGGGGTTCTGGGTCCTGAAAGTGGCCCTGGCGCTGGGCAAGATCGGCATCAGCTCCATCTTCCTGGGCTGTATGCTGGCGGCCTACGAGGAGGCCCTCAAGTACGCCACCCAGAAGACCCACCGGGGCCAGCCCATCGTAAAGTTCCAGTCCATCCAGACGGCCATCTCCGACATGGCCATGAAGTACGAGGCGTCTCGCTGGATGACCTACCGGATCGGCTGGCTGGCGGATCAGGCGAAAGACAAGGGGGACATCCTGAAGGATTCGGCCATGACGAAGATTTTCGTCACCGAGGAGGCGGTGGACGTGGCCCGGATCGCCATGAACGTCCACGGCTCCTACGGATTGATGCAGGATTATAAGATGTCACAGATCTGGAAAGATGTTATCTTCGGACCCCAGGTGGAAGGCGTGTCCCCCCTCCTGAAAGTTCTCGTGGCGGGGGAGATCCTCCGGGGCTGAGCCGGGGTCCGGTCCCCTCCGGTTCCCCGGAGAGAACCGGAAGCGGTCAGATACGAAAAGCAGGCTTCGCCGGAATCCGGGAACAGGGCGCGCCGGCCGTGAACCCCGAGGGGGCGGCCATCCGCCGGACGCGGACGGATTTTGGATGAAGCCGTGAACGATTGCGGTTTCCTGCGACGCGGGTCCCCCTCCCTCCCCCGGGAGATGGGGGACCCATCCCAAACCAATCACTCGACGGAAAGGCATGGACAAATTCGACGTCATCATCGTCGGCGCGGGGCTGTCGGGCCTCGCGGCCGCCTATACCCTGGTCCGGGAGGGAGCCGAGGTGCTCGTCCTGGAGCGGGGGGACTACGCCGGGGCGAAAAACCTGACCGGCGGGCGCCTCTATCTCAATCCGGTGCGGTCCCTGCTTCCGGAACTGCTGGAAAAGGCGCCCCTGGAGCGGGGGATCGTCCGGGAGGACATCTGCCTGCTTGGAAAGACCGGCTCCTTCACCGGGAGCTATGACGCCCGGTCCGGCCCGGCCGGGCCGCCGCAGAGCGCGACCGTTCTCCGGGCCCGCTTCGACCGCTGGCTGGCGAAGGAAGTGGAGCAGCAAGGGGTTCCGGTGGTCACGAAGAGCGCCGTGGAGGACCTGATCCTCGAGAACGGCCGGGTCAAGGGCATCGTCGTGACGGGCGAGGAGATCGGTGCCGACGTGGTCCTCGCCTGCGACGGCGTCCTGTCCCTGACGGCGGAGAAGGCGGGCCTCCGAAGCCCCGGGCATCCGGAGCATTATGCCGTCGGCATCAAGGAGATCATCGAACTCGACGAAGGCGTCATCGACGACCGCTTCAACGTCTCCCCCGGCGAGGGGGCGGCGCGGCTTTTCCTCGGGGAGGCCACGCAGGGCCGGTTCGGGGGAGGGTTCCTCTATACGAACCGGACGAGCCTCAGCATCGGGATCGTCCTGGGTATCGACGTTCTGGGGGGCGCCCCCGGCGAGCCCACGGCGCCGGAGATCTTCGACGCCTTCAAGAACCGGCCGGAAATCCAGTCCCTCATCCGCGGCGGCCAGACCGTGGAGTACGGCGCCCACGTGATTCCGGAAGGCGGGATGGCGGGCGTCGGCAGGCTTTGCGGCGACGGCATCCTGGTGGCGGGGGACGCCGCGGGATTCGCCCTCAACACGGGGCTCATCGTCCGGGGCATGGATTACGCCCTGGCATCGGGCTACTGGGCCGCCCGGGCCGTCCTGGAGGCGAAGGGGCGGAACGATTTCAGCGCCGCCTCCCTGGCCTGCTACGAGGCGCTCCTTCGGGACAGTTTTGTACTCAAGGATTTTGAGACGGCCCGCCACGCCCCGGAGGCCCTCCGGAACCCGCGCTTCTACGGCCGCTACCCGGATCTCGCCATCGGCATCTTCGAAGACCTGTTTGCCGTTCCCGAAGGCCCCAAGGACAAGCTCTTCTCCACCGTCCGGCGGCATCTGCCCCTGCGGGAGATCCTGGCCGTCCTCCGGGACATGAAAGGCATGGTGAAGATATGAGCGACGCCCAGGGCCTCAAGGAAAAGCTGGGGAAAGACGTCTTCAAGCCCGGGGCGGACAGGCACATCGCCATCCGGCCGGGCCGGGAAAAGGATCCGAGGCTGCTGCGGGCCGTGGCGCTCTGTCCCTCGGGGCTCTATTCCCGGGGGGACGACGGGGCGGTGACCCTCACCCTGGAGGGATGCCTCGAGTGCGGAACCTGCCGGATCGCCTGCGGTCCGGAGGTCCTGGAGTGGTCCTATCCGCCCGGGGGGGCGGGTATCCAGTTCCGGTTCGGGTAGGACGGGACGAAGTCATTCCCCTCCGGCGGGGCTGTCAGGGGGATCCTTTTTCAACCATCGCCGCGTTTCCTCGCGGTCGATCCTTTCACAAAGCGAGTTGCCATGAATATTCTCATTGCCATGAAGCAGGTGCCGGACCTGCAGCAGGTCCGTATCCGGGACCGCAGGCCCGTTCTCGACGATGTACCCCTCCTGATGGGAGACATCGACCGCAGTGCCCTGGCGGCGGCGGTCGCCCTGCAGGAAGCCGCGGCGGGGAAGAAGATCGTTCTTTCCGCCGGGGACGGAAACCTGGAAGACACGGTCAAGGAAGCCCTGGCGGCTGGAGCCGACGAGGCGGTCCTGGTGATCGACGATCGTCTCCGGGATGCCGAGAGCGCGTTTTCGGCCTGTGCCCTGGCCGAGGCGATCCGGCGCACCGAAGACGTCGGCCTGGTCCTCTTCGGCGAGGGGAGTGCCGACAACTATTCCGGCCAGGTCATGTCCCGCGTCGCCGGGCTTCTGGGCTGGCCCCAGGCGGGGTATGTGCGGGAGATCCGCCTGGAGGACGGGAAGGCCGTCCTGACACGCTCCCTGGAAGACCGCGAGGAGATCCTGGAGGTGGACCTGCCGGCGGTGGTGAGCGTCGTGTCCGAGATCGCCCAGCCCCAGACGCCCTCCGTGACGGCGATCCTAAAGGCCGGCCGGAAGCCGAAGACGGTCTGGAGCCTTGCCGACCTGGGCCTGGACGGACCGCAGCGGGCGGCCGTGGAGACCCTGGACCAGCTGGCTCCCCAGAGCGAGCGGAAAAAAGTGATCCTGAAGTCCGTGGAGGAGCTGATGGACGTCCTCCGTTCAAAGGAGAAATCGTGAAAAACATTCTCGTATACAGCGACCGGCCGGCGACGGCGGCGGAACTGGTCTCGGCGGGACTGCTCATATGCGCCGCAACGGGGGGAACGCTCCGGGCCGTGTCCGTGAACGATGCGGACCTTTCCGCCTTCCTGGCGGCACGGGGGATCGACGTCCTGGAGATCCGTACGGAGGGAGATCCGGTGGCCGATGCGGCGCAAATGGCCGCGGCCTTGAAGGAGGCGGCGGATCAGAGCGGCGCGGGGATCATCCTCCTGTCATCGGGCCGCCGGGGGAAGGAGATCGCCGGCCGCCTTGCCCAGGAGATCGGGGCGGGCTGCCTGACCGACGTGGGCCGGTTGGACGTCGCCGCCGGCCGGATTACCGGCGTGCGGTACGCCCTGGGAGGGGCCACGGAGGTCTTTCAGGCGGTGGCGACGGAACGGCAGGTCCTGGCCCTCCGGCCGGGCGTCTTTCCCATGGCGCCGGAAGGAGCGCCCGGGGCCGTTCAATCCCTGGAGGTGCGGCTGCCGGCACCCCGGGTCCGCCTGCGCGGCGTGAACGCAAAAGCGGGTGACGGCGCCGACATTGAGAAGGCCGAGGTGCTCGTCATTGTCGGGCAGGGCCTGGCGGACCGGGAGGAACTGGTCCTGGCGGAGCGGATCGCCCGGGGACTCGGCGGAGAGGTGGCCTGCACGAAGCCCGTCGCCACGGACCGCCGCTGGCTTCCGGAGGACCGGATCGTAGGCCTCTCGGGCAAGGCATGCCGACCTTCCCTGGCTCTTCTCCTGGGCGTGTCCGGACAGGTCCAGTTCACCGTCGGGATCCGCGACGCCGGGACGATCGCCTCGATCAACCGCGACGACCAGGCACCCGTGACATCCCTGTCCGATTATTTCCTGCCGGCGGACCTGAAGACGGTCCTGCCGGAACTGGCCGGGAAGTTTTCGCCTCCCTGAGGCGGCGGGAAGACAAGAAAGGGGGGTAACGGATCCAGGCTCGAATGTCGCTTTCCATGCCGGCGGCTCAGGGGGGCCCCGGTTGAAACCACCGCATCGCGGAAAAGGAGGGGAAACCATGAGAGAGAAAGCGGTCATTACAGCGGCCATCACCGGGAGCATCCACACTCCCACCATGTCGGAATACCTGCCCGTCACGCCGAAGCAGATCGCCGACGACGCCGTCCGGGCCTACGAGGCAGGGGCGGCGGTCGTGCACGTCCACGCCCGGAACCCGGAAACCGGCATGCCGGTGCCGGACGTGAACCTCATGAAGGAGATCATCACCAGCATCAAGAGCCGCTGCCCCGTCGTGATCTGCATTACCACCGGCGGCGGGCTTGGGATGACGGTGGAGCAGCGGGTGGCGCCCGTCAGCCTCTACAAGCCCGAACTGGCCTCGTTCAATGCCGGCTCCGTCAACTTCGCCCTCTTCCCCGCGGTCGGGCGATTCAAGGACTGGAAGTATGACTGGGAGACGAAGTACCTCGCCATGTCGGAGGACTTCATTTTCCCCAACACCTTCAAGACCATGCGGGAATACTGCGGCCACTTCGCCGAGAACGGGACCAAGCCGGAGTTCGAGATCTACGACTCCGGGATGGTCGACAACGTGGCCTGGCTGATCCAGGCGGGGTATGTAAAGAAACCCGTCTACGTCCAGTTCGTCCTGGGCATCCTGGGCGGCCTGTCGCCGAGCCCGGAGAATCTGATGTTTCTCGTCGAGCACGCGAAGCGCCGCCTCCAGGAGTTCGAGTTCTCCGTCTGCGTCGCCGGCCGGGCCCAGTTCCCGATCTGCACCCAGTCGCTCCTCTTGGGCGGCAACTGCCGGGTGGGCCTGGAGGACAACCTCTGGCTGGAGAAGGGACGCATGGCGAAAAGCAGCGGCGAGCAGGTGGAAAAGATCGTCCGCATGGCCCGGGAACTCGGCATCGATGCCGCCTCCCCCGACGAGGCCAGAAAGATCCTGGGGCTGAAAGGGATCGACAAGGTTAATTACTGACGACCGCTGCCGAAGACGGTGCCGCTTTCGACATTTCCGTCTTTTTGCAGAGAATCAGGAGCGAGTGGGAGGCCAGGCATGTGGGAGCAGGGCTTCCCTCGCGCTCAGGAGCGTTTTTTCGACCCTGCATCGTCTCGCTCCGCTGCAAAGTCATAACTCGCGCCTGGGGGCGCTCAGACAGATGACTTTGCGGGCGCTGCGCTGCGACGGCAGGGTGCCCCGAAAAAGCCGCTATTCGCGCTCCGGGAAGCCCCCCCTCCCCGACCAAGGTTCGCGGGGGCGCGACCGGGGGTTTCCAGAGGAGGAATTGGAACATCCCTGCCGGAGGCATGGGACGGGCTGTTCAAAAATGCTCGGATGCAAGGCCCCCGAAATCCTGAGCCGTGAGTCGTACCCTGGTCGAGGGGAATCAGGCATCGGACTCCCCCCCCCCCCCCCCCCCCCCATTTGATTCCATCGGATTGTTGGACGACACCATCAGACGGTATGGCATCGACGGCTGTCTTGTGATATGAGCGGCAGAATTCCGGCCTGGGGGAGGGCGGATGCGATGCTCGAAAGATGGAAACGGTTCCTGCTGAACCTGGTAACCAGCGGCAGGCACGGAACGCATGAAGTCGAAGCCGCCCGGAAAACGACGCTCCTGTTCACAGGAACGACAGTCGGGATCGTTTTCCTCCTGGTCCAGGGAACCATCTCATATTTCAATTCCATCATCTCCCTCTGTCTCATCGATTACACCCTGGCCTTCCTTCTGCTGCTGATCCTGATTTATGTCCACCGGTCCCGGAACTATTCATTCGGTCTTCATGCAACGATCGGTTTCTACACCATCCTGTGCTGGTACCTGCTGTTCTACGGGGGCGCTTATGAAACGGGGTATGTCTGGTATTATACGTATCCCCTGATCGCCTGTTTCGGGCTGGGAGCCAGGAACGGGGCGATTGCCACGGCGGTTCTAACGCTTCCTGCCCTCATCTTCTTTTCCCTGGATGATCCCCCGGGCATCATCGGCGGCTATACCCTGAATTTCAAGATCCGGTTCCTGAGCTCTTTTCTTCTGGTATCGGCACTGGCTTATTTCGCAGAGAACGTGAGGGAGAAGACCCAGTTCCGCCTGGAGGACATGAACGACGAGCTTAAGCAGGTGGTCTCCGACCTGAAAGCGGCCAAGGAAAAGCTGCGGCAGGCCGGGGAGAATCTCGAAAGACGCGTCGAGGAGAGGACATGGCAGTTGTCCGATGCCAACCAAAAACTGATGCAGGAAATGCAGGAGCGAGCCGAGGTCGAGGAGGCGCTCCGGGTAAGCGAGGAGAAGTACCGTGTCATCGCTGAGAACACGGCGGACATTATATCGTTCCACGACATGAATCTACGCTATACCTACATCAGCCCCTCCGTCCTTCGGCTCCGCGGGTACACCCCCGAGGAGGCCCTGGAGCAGACCCTGGATCGGGTCATGACCCCCGAATCCTTCCGGGTCTGCATGGACGTCTTCGAAGAGGAGGTGGCCCGGGAAGCGGACCGGACTTCCGATCCGGGCAGAATCCGCATCCTGGAGCTCGAGCAGTACCGGAAGGACGGCTCGACGGTCTGGTTCGAGGTGAGTCTCTGCTTCGTTCGGGACGGGCATGGCCGGCCGGTCGGAGTTCTCGCGGTGACACGGGACATCAGCGAGCGAAGGCGGGCGGAATCCGAGAGGAGCCGCCTGGAAGAGCAGTTGCGGCAGGCCCAGAGGCTGGAGTCCATCGGGACATTGGCAGGTGGGATCGCCCATGAATTCAACAACCTGCTGATGGGCATCCAGGGGCAGGCATCGCTGATGCTGTTGGGCATGGAAGATGTTCATCCCCATCACCGGCGGCTGAAGAAGATCGAACAGCAGGTCGCCAGCGGTGCCGACTTGACGAAACAGCTTCTGGGTTTCGCCCGGGAGGGACGATACGAGGTCAAGCCCACCGACCTGAACGAAATCATCGAACAGGCATCCTCCATGTTCGGCCGGACAAGAAGGGACATCACCATTCTGAAAAGGCTCGAAAAGAGGCTATGGACGGTGCATGTGGACCGGGGTCAGATGGACCATATGCTGATGAATCTTTTCGTGAATGCCGGCCAGGCGATGAGCGGGGGAGGAACGCTCACCCTGGAGACGGAGAATCTGTATGCCGGCGGCGGCCATACCGCGCCCGTGGTGGCCGATGCCGGGAGATATGTGAAGATATCGATCGGCGACACGGGGACGGGGATGGATGAAAAGACGCGCAAGCGGGTCTTCGAGCCGTTCTTTACGACGAAAACCATGGGGCGGGGGGCCGGCCTGGGGCTGGCGATGGTTTATGGAATCGTCCGGGGGCACAAGGGGATGATCGATGTGAGCAGTGCACCCGCACAGGGAACGACCTTCGATATCTATCTGCCGGTCATGGAAACGGACGCTGTCGACGTGCGAACCGCCGCGTCAGGAAAGCGGGAGGCGAAAGGGAGAATTCTCCTGGTCGATGACGAGCCGACGGTCCTGGAGGTCAATCGCCGGCAGATTGAGGCGCTGGGATACGAGGTTTATACGGCGGTGGACGGCCGGCAAGCCCTGGACGTTTATGCGAAGAGACAGCAAGAGATCGCCCTGGTGATCCTGGACATGGTCATGCCGGGCCTGTCGGGCGGCGAGACCTTCGACCTGCTCCGGGAGATCAATCCGGAGGTCCGCGTCCTTCTCTCCAGTGGGTACGGCATCGAGGGGCAGGCGCAGCAGATCCTGAACCGCGGCTGCGATGGTTTTCTCCAGAAACCCATTGATTTCGAATGCCTGTCGAGAGAGATGGAGAGAATGCTCGGACGCCGGGAGAAGCATTGAGCACGCTGTTCCCGCGGGGCAGGGCGTTTTCTTCCTCGATGCATACCTCCGTTTTCTTCCCTCCCCGACGACGGATGCCCGCCCGCTCATTCTCTTGACGCAGGAGATCAAATTCCCTATAGTTCATCGGCCTTTCCGGAAGTCCGCGACGTCTCCCCGGGCGTCCGGCCAACCCGGAAGGGGAATGGAACATTCCGAAGGAGCCTTCACCATGAACGAGACAAGCACCCCTCCGCCCACCGACTTCATCCGCGACATCATCGACGAGGACAACCGGACCGATAAGCACGACGGCCGCGTCGCCACGAGATTTCCCCCGGAGCCGAACGGCTACATCCACATCGGCCATGCCAAGAGCGTGTGCCTCAACTTCGGCATTGCCGCCCAGTACGGCGGCACCTGCAACCTGCGGATGGACGACACGGACCCGGAGGGGGAGTCCCTCGAGTTCGTCGAGTCGATCAAGGACGACATCCGGTGGCTTGGGTTCGACTGGGAGGATCGCCTCTTCTTCGCTTCCGACTACTTCGAGGCCCTCTACGACTTCGCCTGGCGGCTGATCGAGGACGGCAAGGCCTATGTGTGCGACCTGACGCCGGATGAGATGCGGGAATACCGGGGCTCCTTCACCGAGCCCGGGCGCGAGAGCCCGGGCAGGAACCGCTCCGTCGAGGAAAACCTGGACCTGTTCTCGAGAATGCGGGCCGGCGAGTTCCCCGACGGGGCCTACACGCTCCGGGCGAAAATCGACATGGCCTCGCCGAACATCGTCATGCGGGACCCCATCATGTACCGGATCAAGCGGGCGCCCCACTACCGGACAGGGGACGAATGGGTGATCTATCCCATGTACGATTTCGCCCACGGCCTATCCGACGCCCTCGAGGGGATCACCCACTCCATCTGCACGCTGGAGTTCGAGAACAACCGTCCCCTTTACGACTGGTTCGTGGAGCAACTCATTCCCGGCGACCGGCCGCGGCAGATCGAGTTCGCCCGCCTGAACGTAAGCTATACCGTCTTGTCCAAGCGCCGCCTCATCGAGCTGGTCACACGGGGTTTCGTGAACGGTTGGGACGACCCCCGCATGCCCACCGTGGCGGGAATGCGGAGGAGGGGCTATACGCCGGCGGCGATCCGGAACTTCGCCGCCGCCATCGGTGTGGCCAAGAACGACAACCTCGTCGACATCGGGCTCCTGGAATCCTGTGTCCGCGACGACCTGAACGAGACGGCTCCCCGGGCAATGGCCGTTCTCCGGCCCCTGAAGGTCGTTCTCGACAACTACCCGGAGGGGGAGACGGAAGAGTTTGACTGTGCCAATCACCCCCAGAAGCCCGAGATGGGCTCCCGGAAAATCCCTTTCACCAGGGTCCTTTACATCGAGCGGGAGGACTTCGAGGAAATCCCCCCGAAGAAGTACAAGCGCCTGGCGCCCGGGAAGGAGGTTCGCCTCCGGAACGCCTACGTGATCCGCTTCGAGAGCATGGTGAAGGACGAGAAGACCGGCGAGATCCTGGAGCTTCACTGCACGTACGACCCGGATACCCGGAGCGGCCCGCCCGCCGACGGCCGCAAGATCGACGGCGTCATCCACTGGGTGTCGGCGGAGCACGCCGTGCCCGCGGAGGTGAGGCTGTACGACCGTCTGTTCACGATTGCCGATCCGGCGGGGGAGGATTACCTGGACCACCTCAATCCGGAGTCCCTCCAGGTCCTGACGGGTTGTTTCGTGGAGCGGTCCCTCGAGGAGGCGCCGGCGGGCGGCAGCCAGCAGTTCGAGCGGATCGGCTACTTCTGTGCGGACATGAAGGATTCCCGCCCCGGGAAACCCGTCTTCAACCGGATCGTGTCCCTCCGCGACACCTGGAGCAAGATCGCCGCCCGGAAATAGGAAGCGGCAAACAGATGGGAGACGGGCGGAAGCCCGGCCCCCGGCCTCTACAGAGGAGCGGATTTCAAATCCGCTCCTCCTACCTTTATTTTTCCCTTTTTACATATCATCAGGCGCGTATGGGAGGCCGGCATGTGGGAGGGGGGGCTTCCCTCGCGCTCAGAAGCGTTTTTTCGACTCTGCATCGTCTCGCTCCGCTGCAAAGTCATAACACGCGCCCAGGGGCGCTCAGACAGATGACTTTGCGGGCGCTTCGTTGCGACGGCAGGGTACCCCGAAAAAGCCGCTATTCGCCTTCCGGGAAGCCCCCCTCACGACCGACGTTCGCGGGGGCGCCACTAGGGTTTCCAGAAGAGCAATCTGAGTAATATCCCATTCTTTTTCTTCCTTGAAAGAGATGGTGTTCTTCGATGGAAGGCCGGCCCAGAGGAGAGAGGCATCCCTCGCCTTCCGGGAAGCCCCCCTCCCCGACCGACGTTCGCGGGGGCGCGACCGGGGGTTTCCAGAGGAGCGATCAGGACATTTTTCCCATCTCTCTTGCCTGACGGACCGTCGACGACGGATCGCGGGAAAAATGGCCGCGACAGCGGAAGCCCCCGTGGCAGCCCCCGCGCCCCGATGCTTGAAAGAGAAGAAATAGCGATCCGGCTTGGAGAGGGAGTGAAGAAAAAGGAAGAGGAACGGATTTGAAATCCGTCCCTCCTTTATCTGGCGCCTGACACGAATCGCTCGAAATCTCCCGCCAGGGCGGCGGAGTGCATGTACAGGTTCGATTCGCAGGGGATGATCGTCGCCTTTGGAAGCGCGGAGGTCAGGCGCCGGATCTTCTCTTCGGCGTGCAGCTTGTCCGTCGATGCCAGGGTGATCGCCACGGGGATGGCGACCGTTTCCAGGTCCTGCCAGATCGTGTAGCCGATGGCGGACTGGGCGGTCCGCTTCAGGCGGTGGGGATCGGCGGTCAGCAGGGTGTCACGGTAGCGCTGGAGCTGCTCCGGCTCCCGTGCCGCGTCGATCCGGAAGTTCTTCAGGTACCAGAGCACGACATGCTTGACGAGGTGGTAGGTACCGGCGGGAAGGAGCAGGAGCGCCTTGATGAGAAGGGGGGCCTTGAAGTCCGCGTTGGGGCCGATCATGAAGCCGGCCTTCGCCCGGAGCCGTCCTTGCTTGAGGGCCTCGATCAGGGCGGTCGCCCCGAGGGAGCTGCCGGCGACGATCTTCCCCGGGCCGTCGAGTCCGAGCCCCCTGCAGGCCTCCACAAGGTCCATCGCCATCCGCTCGACGCGGAAGTCCGCGGGAGAAAGGCTTTTCCGGCCGATCCGCGCCGACGTCTTTTCCCGCGACTCGATGTAGTACACCGGCCGGAGCGGGACCATCTCCCGGAGGAAGTCGATCCAGCCGTAGATCGCCGAGGCGAACCCCGGCACGAAAACCAACGGGTCCGCGGTGCGGTCACCCAGCGGCCGGAACTGCAGCACCCGCAGCGAAACGTCCGTTTCCACGGAAACCATCCGGACGGAGAACTCCGCCCCGGGGTGGCGGATCGGGTCGGTCATATCAGCGCTCATCGTCGACTCCTGCAAGACCGTCACGGTCATCGTCATTCCGGGACAACGGCGATTGGAAGCCGCCGGCTGTCCCTTCCCTTCATCCAGGTCAGGATGGAAAGGGCGGCCAGGATCAGGAAGATCCCCGCCGTTTCGCTGGTGTCCATGCGCTCCCCGATCTCCAGAATCGACGCGGTCATGCCGATCACCGGGACGGACATCGTTCCCATTCCCGCCACGCCGGCGGGGAGCTTGTTCATGATGTACGTCCAGAGCAGAAAAGCCAGAGCGCAGACAAGGACTGCATTGTAGGCGATTGCCATAACGAGATAGGGTGTCCATTTCACGGGCGGGGAGGGGACGACGACGGCGGCGATTACCAGGGGAACCGAGCCGTAGAGGAACTGCCAGGCCGTGGCGGAAACGAGATCGAAGTCCGGCATCCGCTGCATCCACTTGATGGTGATGGCGCCCAGCGCCCAGAAGATGCCCGCCAGGACGGCCAGAATCTCGCTCTCGAACGTGGCCTTCAGGGACCAGGGCTCCAGGAGCAGAACCAACCCGGCGAAGGCCAGCATGACGGGAATCCAGTCGCGGCCGCGGATCGTTTCGCCCAGGATCGGCCGGGCGAAGAGAAGGATCCAGAAGGGCATGGTGTAGACCAGGATGGACGTCTTTCCCGCCCCGCCGCTGGTAAGCGCCCAGATGATCAGTCCCGTTCCGGCGGCTGTCTGGAGCAGCCCCAGCAGGATCGTGAGGGGAATCTGTTTCGGCCGGAGGGACATGCCCCTGCCGGCCATGAGGGCGAGGAGTATCAGCCCACCCAGGAGCATCCGGATGGCGTTGAAGTCGAAGGGTCCCATGAACTGCAGGGACTTCTTCATGACGACCCAGTTGTAGCCCCAGATGAGCGCCAGCAGGACCAGCGCTGCAATGGAGCGCCCGTTGCCTGAAAGCCGGTTGATCACGATGCCGAAGGACCCTTCCACACGGTTTCGCTCCTGCCCCGTCCCGGTCCGTCCGGGACATGGGGAAATGCGCCGGGACAATATACGGAAGCGGGCCGGCTTTTCCCATTCATTTTTTGCCCCGGCGGGGTTTCCGGTGGTCGGTGAATTCCGTTGACAGCGGCGATTCGCCAACATTATGCTGCCTTCCATCATCCAGGGGAGGGAATGGAATGGACACATCCGATCTTCAGAAATACTGCGACAGGGCAATCCAGGCCGGCGGCACGCACGCTGTCGTCACGACGCCGCAGACGGTCGTGACGGCGCCATGGGTGCGGTTCAAGTGCCTGTACGGCTGCCCCTACCGGCACCGGTACAGCTGCCCGCCCCATACCCCCACGCCGGAGGAGACGCGGGCGGTCCTCGACTCGTACAGCCGGGTCATCCTGTTTCACCTCGATGCCCCATATGTGAAGGAGCGAGGGAGGAAAACCATGGCCTACTTCGACGAACTGGTGAAGCTGGAGGGGGAGCTGTTCAAGGACGGCTACTACAAGGCCTTCGTCATGCTGGCCGGTCCGTGTGTGCTGTGCAAGGAATGCGGCGAGCCGGAAGGGGTTCCGTGCCGCCTGCCCGCAAAGACCAGGCCTTCCATGGAGTCCTGCGGGATCGACGTCTTCCAGACCGCCCGCAACAACGGTTTCCCCATCACCACGCTGAAGGAAAAGTCGGAGACACAGAATCTCTACTGCCTGATGCTGGTGGATTGAAAAAAGGCTGGCCGGATCCGGTAACAAAAGGGGGACAGACGCGTGTCTGTCCCCCTTTTGTTGAAACTGCGGGCCGCCCGGTTCCTTCCGATCCTGTCGCAGGGAGTCGCCGGGAGAGGGCGGCCCGCATGCTGCTTCCGTCAAAGCCGCCCGGGAGGCCTCTTACCAGGTCTCTTTCGGGGCGGGTAAGGCCCGGTGGTAGAAGGGGAACACCTTCTCCTCGGTGTTGGAGTCCATCATCCGGTCGACGCACAGTGTCACGCTCAGCGCCGCCGCGTCGACGCCACAGCCCCACAGGCGCCTGCCGTACTGGTCGCCCGCGAAGAACAGGCCCTCGATCTCCGGGGACTTCACGTCGATCCGGTCCTGCCCGATGGGCTGGATCCAGGCGAAGGCGTGGTCGGTGCACATCCAGATCAGGTGGTCCATTTCTGACTCCCACTTGGCCCGGCCGAAGGTCTGTTTCCACCAGTTCTCGTTCCACTCGATCACCCGGGACACTTTCTTCGGTGTCCTCATCTCCTCGTGGGTCATTGCGGTGGAGAAGATCCACCCGTGCTTGCCCTCCGGCGCCGAGCCGGTTTCCTTGGTGAGCGAGGGGTTGGCGTTGCTTCCCTGGGCGCAGGAAGCCAGGTTCCAAAGGACCATGTCGATGCAGCCGCTGTATCCCTCTTCCGCGCCGATCACGTCGGGCATGTAGATGAAGCTTCGCTCTTCGATTCCGCGCTCCGCCCAGATGTCGGACTTCATGTTGCCGTACCCGGTGATCATGCCGGCACCCCAGTATTTCGTCTGGACCGTCTCTACGAGGTCCTGCGGGAAATACCGGGGGTGGATGACGTTCAGCATCTGCTTGGAGGGGACGGTGCAGATGACCCGGTCCGCCCAGGCCGTTTCGAAGCCGCCCGCGGTCTGGTAGGTGACGCCCTTCACGGCGCCCTTCTCGATGATGACCTCCGCAACGGGGGTGTTCCGGAGCACCTCTCCGCCGTTTTCCTTCAGGGCCTCTTCCATCAGGAGCGGGAAGGCCATGGTGCCGGGGTTGGCCACGGTCGCGCAGGAGCCGTCCACCAGGTTCATCCGGATGGGGCCGGCGGTGGCCATGTGGCCGAGGACGTCCGGCGCCGGCGTCAGGTTCAGGTCCGCCTGGCCCGTCTGGGAGGCCGCCAGGACCTTGATGTAGTCGTATGCCTCCTGGGGGACGTTCCGGGCGCGGATCCACTGCTCGAAGGACATGTGGGCCGTCTGGGCGATGTCGGCGAAGGTCATCATCGCCATGTCCCGGAGGGCGATCATGGTTGCCCGGAAGCCTTCCTTGCTCATCCACCCGTAGGGCTCGCCCTTCGCCACCTGGTAGGCCTTGTTGCCCTTCTTGTAGTCCACGAAGGCGAATCCGACGTTGCAGGGCATGTCAACGGGCTTTTGGATATAGTCCATGAGCATGCGGATCTTGCCCTTGTTTCCCCAGAACAGCCCGTGCCCGGTGTCGATGGTGTAGCCGTCGAACTTCTTTTCCCTGAAGCAGGTTTCCAGGTCCGGGGTGCACTTCGGGATCCAGCATCCGACCATGCCCAGGGCGCGCTTGAAGCCGTTGGCATCCAGTTCCATGCCGTCGATGTACACCTTGTCTCCCTTGCCGACGAAGGAAGCCACGCGGCCGCCGATGAAGGGATTCTTCTCCAGGACCAAGACCTTCTGCTTGAAATCCCGGGAAAGAATGGCCGCCGAACCCAGGCCGGCGATTCCGGCTCCGATTACGATGACATCATACTTTTTTGACATGCCGTATCCTCCTTGTTTGATTTTCAGAGTCGAGCTTCCTGCATTGCCGGGTACAACCGTCCGATTTCAGGGTATCAAAGCCTCGTTTTCTCGGGGCGGCGTCCCGTGGTGCTCTTTCCGCATCTTCCAAAAGACCGCCATGGGCGGACGGGCACTGGCCGCCGTTCGTGAAAAGAGACGCAAAGAAAGTGCCACCCCGTTTATTGAATAATGTGTCGTTAATACAATAAGTTGCCGGTGCCGCCCCCCTGGCGGGACCGAACAGGGGGCGGCATGTTGTTTCTGTGAGTCCATATGTTGTGCAGTTGGGAATCCCCGTCGGGGAATGAATTTGCCGGCCGTCGTTCCGTTTTCCCCTTCCCCGCGAGGCCCGGGACGGGAGCAGGCGACTTCGGGGTGGATGCCGCCGCTTACGAGCGCGCAAAGTATCCTTTGACAGGAATGCGCTTTCGGTTTTATACTCGAACCATCGGGAATAACAGCCGAAATCGGAAACCTGAAAACGGCGGGCGGATCCGCACCGGAACCCACAGGACGATTCCCATGAAGAAGCCTGACCCGTTCCTGTGCTTCTGGATCAATTCCGCCCGGACCGTGAAAGAGATCATCGGGCGCGATCAGGAGCCCGCCTTCTTACCACAAGACTCATGCATTTGCAGGGAGCCCTCAGGAAATGATCCGGATGATTTTCCTGTGCATGACCGTGCTGGTGTTAGGGGGGTGTGCGCTGCCCCTCCTTCCGATCCCCCTGGTCCCGTATGCACCGACTACCAAGGTCCTCCCCGAGCAGGAAGTACCATCCCTCGTACAGGCAACCATCTCATCCGGTACGCCCCGCAGCAGGCAAGTCCTTCTGGGAATGCGCAGCGGCAGCGCGAGAGGTCTTGCCCTGAGAAAAACCGAGGCGGAATTCCTCTCCAGTCTTCCTTCTGCAAAACTGAAGATGGAGCTTTCCAGCATGTACATCCCGCCATACAGGTATGCCCCCCCCAAGGCGGGTACGAGGCACTATTTCAACTTTATGGTAACCCCGGAGTTCGAGCAGGGACTGCTCGCGTTCCTTTCCGGAAAGGGAGAAGCGGCCCTGGGATCCCTGGACAAGGTCCTGGCCGATGAAAGGGGGGACCCCGCCCTTCTGTGGCAGGCGTCTTACCTTCGCGTCCTGACCCTTCTTATGACGGGACGCCCGGATCTGGCCGAGAAAGAGACGGCACGCACCCAGCACCATGAGATTGCGGCCATGGGAAAGAACCACGGGTCGCGTGCCCTGCGTGCCGAAGTGCGCTATTGGGCAGGCGATCTGGACGGGGCATCGGAAGATGCGGTGCAGGTCATCCGGGCGCTCGGCGATTGGCGCTTTCCTTCGACGTACGCGATCCCCCCGATCGACCAGGTGGAGCTGGCACGTGTCACGGCGGCGCAGGTGCGGTCCGATATTGTGCTCGGCCTCGCACTGATGGCCAAGGGTCGATACAGGGAGGCAATCCCCTGGCTGGAACTCGCCGACCAGACCATGAACAACGTGATGTTCGTCGGCCGGCATCCTTTATATGGGCTCTACTTCCAGCCCTGGGAGGAGGTGTTCTGGGCCCGCGGAATGAGCCTGGCCGCATTGGGCACGGCGTTGCTCGCAACCGACGTGACGTCTGAGCGGGCACAGACCATGTTTGCCCGGGCCGGGGAGTTCTTCGATGCCCTTGGTTCCCGCTCCGGCGGAGTTCTGATCGAAACATTCAAGACACATGCCTTGATTGCCGCCCGGAGACCCGACCTTGCGGAAACCCAGGCGGCCAAGGCCCTCCTGTTTGCAGAGAAAGGGGGGTTCTTGGACTATCAGTGGCGGCTGAGTGCGCTGCGGGGAGAGTCCCTTCTTGTCCTGGGCCGATGGGATGAAGCCGAGCAGGAGTTCCGGCGTTCACAGAATGTGATCGACCTTCTGGCCGGTACGCTGGTGTTTGACGGCGCCAAGGTCCAGTTCGGCGTCGGCAAGGAAGTGGTGACCACCGGCCTGGCGCGCATCAACCTGCGCAAGGGAGACATGCCCCGTCTGTTCGAAGACATGGAGCGCGGACGCGCCAGGGCGTTTGTCACATTGCTGGCGAGCCGAATGGTCGCTGCGGGCCGTCAGGAAGCGATCACCGGCAGCATTCGGGACCTCGACCGGGAAATTCTTGAGGAGCGAAGACGCAAGAACGCGATCTTTAGCCGCGATCCTGTCGATGCCCCGCGGGAGCGACGCCTGCTTGAAAAGCGTGCAGCCCTGGTTCTCGACCTTCGACGTCGCGACCCGGACCTGGCGGATGTCCTGTCCGTATCGGCGGTAAGTCTGGACTCGGCCCAATCGATGCTGCCGCCGGATACCGCTCTTGTGTATGCATTGCCCTGCCGGGGTGATGACCCGTTGAGGCTGCTTGTCGTCACCCGCAGAGGAGTCACGCTCAAAGAGCTGCCCGTGACGGCGGGGGAGCTCAAGAAACGGCTTGCGGGTTTCAACGCCGCCATCCCGGGCCGCAGCGCGGACGTGCAGCGGTCAAAGCTCAAGGATCTCTCGGATGCACTCGATCCGAACTCCTGGGGCTCCTTCCGCTCCGTCTACTTTGTGCCGAGCGGGGATTTCCATTTCATTCCCTGGGGAGCACTGGATCTTTCCTTTCCGGTGGCTGTGCTTCCCACCGGCGGATGGGTAGCCCGCGCATCGATCCCGCTGGCTGCGACACCCCGCGCCGTCGTGGTGGGAGATCCTGCTTTTGGCGGCATCCTGCCCCAGTTGCCGGGGGCGCGCGAAGAGGCGATCGAGGTGTCCCGCTGCTACGATGCCTCCCCACTGCTCGGCAGCGGGGCCACGGAGAAAGAGCTGCGCCACCGGGTCGGGAGGGGGGTGGACGTTCTGCACGTGGCATCCCATGCGCTCTACGACCCCTTTTATCCCCTTCAGTCCGCGCTTTTCCTCACCGACGGCAAGCGCGCTTCGCCGCTCACCGCCGAGAGATTGTTCGAACAGCCGCTGTCTGCCCGGATGGTGGTCCTTTCTGCCTGTGAGACCGGAATGGGGCAGGTCATCGAAGGAGACGAGATGCTGGGTCTGGCGCGCAGTTTCTATCTCGGTGGTGCATCCGCAATGCTGAGCACCCTCTGGCCCGTGGAAGACGAGGCCACCCGGAGTTTCATGGAGGTCTTCCACAGGAAGGCTCGAAGCGGAGACTTCGGTGCAGCGTGGATTGCCGCTCGCGACGCATTGAAGGCCAAGGGCTTCCCGCCATCGTCCTATGGTGCTTTCGTGCTTGCCGGCTCCCTCGGCAGCGGCAGCCCATGAATCCAACGCCGACCGCGAAAATCTGGATCAAGTGACCCGCCCCACGGAAACGGATCCCGTTTTGGGGAGAGAAGGTCCATCCCGCTGCGCGCGGATTCGCTTTTTGATGGGCATTGCCGGGGAGTTCCGTTGGAGAATCCGGTCGATTATGGCTGATTCATAACGCTCGTGATCGTGTTTCTGGCCCGCTCCATGAGAAGGGTGAGGTTTGCCTCCGAGTAGGGGGTGATGGAAATGGGGGGATGGATGATCATCTGTGCCAGTCCCGGACGGACATCGAGGCTTTTCGTGGGCAGAATCGCCCTGGTTCCCTTGATCGTGATGGGCAGAATGGGCAGGCCCAGGTCGAGCGCCATCTTGAAGGCGCCTTTCTTGAAGGTGCCCATCTCGCCGGTTCTGCTGCGGGTCCCTTCCGGGAAGAACAGGACGGACGTTCCATCGACGACCTTCTCCTTGGCCCGGTTGATCGCCTCGATGGCGGTCGCAGGGTCGGAACGGTCGATGTAGATATGGCCGATGGCCTCGCAGGCGGCACCAAGGAATGGGACCTTCCGGAGCTCCTTTTTCATGACCCATTTGAAATCGATGCCGAGCCAGCCGTAGAGGAGAAAGATGTCGTAGAGGCTCTGATGGTTGCAGACGATGACATAGGACTGCTTCGCGTCGATGTTCCGCCTGCCGGAGACCTCCACGAACATGGGGGTCGCCCAGGCATTGAGCTTCGCCCACAGGACGGCGGGAAACCGGCTCGCGAGTTTCGGGTCTGCGAACAGGGCGACGAGATAAGCGGAAGTGCCCAGCACAACCGTGGTGATGGCAATAAACGGTACCAGAAAAAGCCATTTGTAGAACCGGTACACAAACAGGCCGCCCTTCCTGAGGAATTCCGGTATCTGAATGAACTCGAAATGTTTGGGAATCTCGAATATCCCGGGCATAACTACCTCACTTTCTCTTCCGTTGATCCTGCCGGTCCTCCAGCGCCAGGCGGCTTGGATCAAATCTTGTCTTTGATGAGATTCCAGAAATCGGCAACGCCCATCTTCCATCCGGAAATGAAGGAATCGATGTTGTTTCTCACCGCTTTTTCCGAGGATTCGAAGAAGTCGGACAGATTTTCCTTCTTGAAATATTCCGCAAAGTAGGAACCGAGCATCTTGTTCTGAAGGGGATCCCGGTCTTCTTCAGGGTTCCAGGCGAGGGCGTAGCAGAGTTCTTCGTAATGGGCGATCCTGGCCCATCGGAGCCCCTCGCTCATTCCCCTGTCCATGATCCTTGCGACGGCCTCCTGCTTCTCTTTTCTCAGGCGCTTGACGATCTCGACAAGATTCGCGTCTTCTGCGATCCTCCGCTGCAGCTCCTCCTTTCGCTGGATCGCATCGGTCACCACGTCCTGAAACATCTGCGAGAGGTTGAAGGAGGCGCGCCAGTTCTCGATCTTCTGGTAAAGTGATTCGGGCACGCTCAAGGTGATCTTTTTGGCCATGACAGGAGTCCCTCCCTGGTGATGGGGAGCACGTATTTGCGAGAACAATACGTGCTATTTCCAGATGCACGTATCAGATTTCGGTGTACGTATCAATGAAAAATGTGCTTTTGGCTCCTGCGGCTTGCCCCAAGGTGAATGCTGGAAGATCTGGCATGCCGCCATGGCCGGAAAGAGTTACCGGTGATCGTGGGGAAGGCTGTTTCTCGGAAACTGCAGGGGAATAAAAAAGAAAAGGGTCACAGACCATAATCTGCAACCCATTATTTTCATTCTAACATCCAACTTTGGCAGGCTCGGGCTTACTGACCGGCGAGTGCCTCCTTGACCAAAGGCTCGAAGTGAAGAACCACCTTTTCCAGTTCCGGGATCGACGACGACTTTGCCTTCAGATCTTTCAGTACGGTCTGCGCCTGCTCATATTCTTTCATTTCCATAAGACCGGTCAGCAGGAATATCTCCGGTGTCGTGTCGCCTGCCGCCGCTGTACTGCGAAACTCTTTATATTGCTTTTCCAGGCTTTCAACGGTGTCCGAGGACAGGGATCGCACGGTTACCATACCGGTCTTCCCATGCTGGCCACTGGCCGGCGTCTTGACCAGTTGCCGCGCCACCAGGGGAGGGAGTTTTCTGGCCTCCGCCTTCAGACTGGAACTGCGCCCTTCTCCATTGCCGATCTCAATTTCGCCTGCCCCCGTCCATTTCTCCTGGCGACTGGTCTCGAAATAAACGATTTGTATGCTGGCACCCTTGCCCAATACCAGCCTGTCACCAAGTGCGACCTTCTGGTAAGCGGTTGCAGTACGCTTTTGCCCTTTCGCTGCTGCAACGGTCACCTTTCCGTCCACCTGCGTGAGCATCCCGACATCAACAGCCAGGCAAAATGCGGGATGCACCCATGCCATCAGAAGCATGACAACAATCCATCGATACATATGACCTCCTATTCTTCCAGTCCGGTCACCTCGAATATCTCGACCGGAGTCTCACGGCCCTTGACGTAAATCACATCGTGCACGCCTGTCTTGACTCCCATACCCGCTGCCTTCAAGGTTTCGCTGCTCGCCACGATCATGCACCCCAGGGTTTTGCTTGCATTCTCCAGCCGTGACGCGAGGTTGACCGTATCTCCGATCACCGTGTACTCCATTCGCCAGGATGAGCCCACGTTGCCCACGATCGCTTCTCCTGTGTGAATGCCCATGCCGATGTTGAACGGCGGCAGATTCCGGCCTGCAAACCGTTCCGACATCCAGGACACGAACTCCACGGCGACATCGCGCATGGCCAGGGCGGTACGAAGCGCCCGGGCTGCATGATCAGGGTAGACCACCGGTGCGCCGAACTGCACCATCACTGCATCCCCTATGAACTTGTCAATGGTGCCCCCCTGCGCCAGAATGATCCTGCATACGCTTTCAAAATATTTATTAAGGAACTCAACTACTTCGTGGGCGTCCAGCTTTTCACTGATGGTGGTGAAATTGCGGATATCGGAGAAGAGTACCGTGATCGTCTTCTTTTCCCCGCCCAGGTCCGGCATCTTCCCGGCAGCCAGCAGCGCATCGACAACATTCTCCGCGATGTAGCGCCTGAAGACGGACCGGATGAATTTCTTCTCGCGTTGCTCTCGGCTCAGCCTGCCACCAAAAGATACCATGAATGCCGCCAACAACCCAAGTTGAAGGTGCGCTACCGGAAAAATCTGGAACCACTGGAAAAACCCCCAAGCTACCAGCATCGTAACCATGCCTGCCGCAACAAGGACCGCCAGGCCCCACCAGGTCGACAGGTTTCGGTACAGGATGAGGGTCAGGACGATCAGTAACAAGCCTGTTCCCCATCGTATCCAGTCAGAAACCGGCGTTGTCACCCTGCCGGAAAGTACGGTTTCTGCAATGTTGGCCTGGATTTCGGGTCCGGTCATCAGGACGCCGCTCCCGCTGCTCATCGCACCGCCGTAAGGCGTGCTGTGAATGTCGTTCATGCCCAGGAAATCAGCGCCGATAATAACGACTTTGCCCCGCAGGGCCTGCACGGCGGGATCCTCTTCGGCATTTTCGGCCAGCAGCCTGGCAAAGGAGATTTTCTGGAAGGTGCCCGGCGGGCCCGCATAGCTGATGTTGGCCGCCTGCCTTGGAGAAACGGTCCGGCCGGAAATTCGCCACGCGTCTTCTTCCGCCCTCAATCCCAGCGCCCGGACCGCCAGGAGCGCACCCAGCGAAAGCCGCGGTGCTCCCTGGGCCAGATCGGGGTCCAAATTCGAGGCGGGGGCAATCTCATAGCGCCTTACGTGACCGTCCGCATCCAGCTTCAGATTTGCATAGCCGATATGGGACACCAGGTCCAGGTCCGGGAGGGAAAGCAGGTAGTCCTGGTGCGGAAGCAGCAGGGTGTCGGCGGCTCCCGCATGTCCCTTGATGAGCGACCCGACCAGGACGACCTTTCCCGTGCCCAGCAATTGTCGGAAGGCCTGGTCGTAGTTCTTCAGCATCCCGACTTCATCCAGCTTCAGCTTGGCAATCCATTTCTCCGGCGTGATGGTGAACAGGAAATCAATGCCGATGACGGTCACACCGACCTTCTGCATGGTTTCGCATGCCTGGGCGAACAGCGGTGTCCAGAAAACCAGCGGGTCTTCACTGAATTGAGCGAGGGACAGATCATCGACCGCCACCAGCATGACATGCTGCGGAGTATAACGCACGCCGCTCAGACGATGCCACAGGTCCGAATAGATATGCTCCGCCTTTTCCAGCGGTGCCAGGCGATATACGCCCTCGACCAACAGCATGGAGAGAACCAGCGCCAGCAAAAGCCACTTCGACGGTGAAACGATCTGACGCCATGTGGGCTTCATGCGATAGGAATTCCTCTATTTGTGCTCAGGGTTCGTTGCGAATCACCGGCATGTCCGCCAGGGTCGGCGGGGACACCATTTGCGGCGTTTGCGGCCCTGTCTGCTTGTGACGCAACTCCTCCACGATGGGCAGCGCGAACTCGAAAGCCTCCTTGAGGGAAACCTGGCCGTCCCTGTTCGCATCGGCATCCGGTTTCAGTGAGCTCAACAGGGAGTGCGTGAACAGTCCGTGCTTGGCGGGTGCGTATTCCTGAGACTCCTCGTTGCCTTTGGCGGCCACGATGATGGCGAACCGGGAGGAAGCGGAGCGCTTCATGAGCGAATGAACATCGAGCTTCCCCTCGATGTTGCGCGCCTGGCAGGTATCGACGATCAGCACGCGGCGGCCAGCCGCATCCCTCATGGCGTTGAAGAAGGTGGTCCAGGGGATGAGCGACGTAACGGGTTCCCCTTTCTGAACATTGGCTATGTCCTGGGGCACAACGTCGCGCGGCACGAAGTAGTAATTGCCTGCCTGGTCGCTCAAGCCGTGTGAGGCAAGGAAAATGAACACCGTGTCGTTCGGGCCGGCCCGCTCCACGAACTTCAGCGCGGACAGGATGGTTTTCTGGTCGGGCTTTTCACTGGTGTTGTCGGTGATGGTGTGAACGAACATCTGCTCGAAGTTCTTCGAACAGCATGCCTTTAGCGCCTGTCCCATTTCTTCCGCATCCCGCGCGGCATAGGCCAGGTGGTTCCGTCTGGGCAAGGCAGGAAATTTGTTGACGCCGACGGTCACCATGTAGAGGTTGCCTTTGACTCGTGCCGGGAGAACCTCTTTGGGGAGTCCGACATACGTTTCGGCAACCCCCATGGAAACGCCGTTGAAGGTTTCAACCCTGATTTCATTGGCCTGCGCGGGCAGGTCGATCTCCAGGGTGCGTTGGAAACGCTCGGTCTCTTTCCCGGAAAGCATGCGTTCGCGTGCCGACGTCTGGGGAATATGGTTTACGAAAACACTGTAATCCTTCATGGCAAGCGTGGTCTTTTCGCCCTGCAGTTTGAGGATCAGCCGGGAGTGTCCGCCCGGACCCGCCTGAAGTCTTGCGTCCTTTAACCTGATACTGGGAGGGGCGATGTTACGCATCTGGGCGATGTGAAAGCCGGCATCTTTCGGGGTCGACTCGATTGCTTGCTCAACGGGATCGAGAATGGTGTTAAACCATGAAGATACGATGTCCGGGCGATACAGGATGCGGTCGAACTGGACGGCGCGATAAAAATCCGGGGTGAGGTCTTTCCCGCGGTTGAGGTGCCAGCCGATATAGTTGTCCCCGTAAACGGAGGACATGTAATAACCTTGCGGAACCCAGGCGATCCAGTCTCGGCCGTTGTTGTGCGGGAAATATGCCAGTACCTCCTGTCCATCCTGCATGAGATACCAGCGGATGGTCCCGTCGGAGAGCGCAGCCACCGCGATCCTGCCGTTGGGGCTTACATTCACGCTCCAGGCCACGGCGGGCAGCTTGATGTTCCAGATTTCGGAGGCGTCCGGTCTCAGCAGGCGCAGGGCCCATTCGGTACCCAGGAGTACGCTCCCGCCGTCGGGAGCAATGGCATAAGAACGTGAGAATTCGTATTCCTCCAGAGCGGGTGTCCTGCCGTTGATCCTGGGCTTGAAGCTGTCTTTCCAGTCCTTCACGGTGATGCCTTCGGCCTGCAGGATCGGTGCGGACAGGGGTGTGTCCGGGGCCTTCGCGGTGTCCTGATCACCGCCGCCGGACACCACGAAAGTGCGCTGCACGCGGTTGTCCCTCTGTAGAGGGTAACGGACCGTCGAGGCATCCGTCGACAGGGCGATCTGCGTTCGGACTCCGCTATAGTTCGCAATATCCGGTCCCCGGAAGGACTTCAACTTCCCATCGGGTCCCATGACGCCCACGCCGGGATCCTCCGCCGCGAACGCGATATGGTTGTCCGGCATCTGCTGGATTTCCGTAATGCGGTTCTGCGTCAGGGGGATGGTTTCGGGAGCGTCCCGCCCCCGGCTCTTCCATCGGTATACCGGGTTCAGTCCGTCGCCGGCGTACTGGCCGCTGGCGTACAGCATCGTCCCATCGGATGACCAGACAATGCTGGTGAATCCGACCTGGTGCGCGATCTTGCCGGTTTCTGCATGGTACAGGAGCGACAGGTCCCTGGACGAGATGATCGAGATCACCGGCACGTCGATAAACCCGACCCCGATCAGGTCTGCATCCGGTGAGAAGCGAACCGAGACGGGCCGCTTTCCTCCCGGCACGCTCCGTCGGCCGATCAGTTTGAAGCTGCGGTCGTAGAGACGGACAAATCCATCCAGGGCCGTTGTCACAATGCGGCCCTTTCGACTGATGTCCATGTCCATCACGTCGTCCCGGTACTGGGCATCCACTGCAACCGTTTTGCCATCGGCAAGGCGCAGCACCCGGAAACCGGAATATCCCTGCAGCCCGACTGCCAGATGCCGGCCGTCGGGCATCCAGGCAAGCGCGTTGACGACGTTCTCAAACCCCCCGATCCGGCGAGTCATCTCACCGCTCAACACATCAAAGAAATAGATGGATGCTTTCCCATCCCAGTCCCAGCCTGTCCAGCCCCCCGTCGCAATGGTTTTGCCGTCCGGCGATACGGCGACGGCGTACAACTGGCCTTCATGGCCTGCGTCGATGGGAACCCGCAGCACGGATAGCAAATGCATCTCCGGCATTTGCCAGACACGGACCGTTTTGTCGTCCGAGCACGTGATGAGGCGGTTGCGCGGGAGATCGGCCACCACGCGCCTGATCAACGTCGTATGCATGCCCGTCTCGACCCGAAGCTGCGGCAGGGAGGCGGGTTCGGCCGCGCGAGCCACTCCTGGAGAAATCGCAGACATGATCAAAGACAGCGCCAGGATAACAATTCGAGGCAACACGGTTTCCATCCCATTGGTCTGTTTTCCGGCACGCTTACCCGGAAATTCTGTCTTGCCGGTTTCCGGAAGGACACTACCTCCACCCGAAGTCCGTCGACTGGCCGGCTCCGCGGCCGCCGGAAAGCTTGATTTGCGTCTTCCTTTTTTCCTCTTCCTGTTCTTCGTCCTCGGCAGCCCCCTCTTCTTCCCCGGGGATGATCTCGCTCAAGACGCCGCTGCCGGTCGCCTGCAAGGGATCGATCTTCTGCTCCGTCCCCTCCGCCGAACCGGACGAGCCGGGGGTGCCGCTCCCCGATACGTTGACCATGCCTGGCGGCTGCGCCGGAAGTGCCGTAAGGGCGCCGGGCAGGCCGGGCGGAGACACGGCAGGTCCCGGAGTGATGGCTGGCAGCACAGAGCCCGGCGGATTGAGCGGTTGTTGAACGTCCAGCACGATGTCACCGAACGAAGTGCCGTTGAAAGAGAAGGGAGCGGGCCACAGCACGTCTCCGGCAGTCCGTTTTTCCAGGGCGGTGCCTCCGGTGGAGATGGTGACCCCGTTCGCCGTGCCGGAGAAGATGCCTTTCGCGGGCGTCAATGACCCTCCCGCGGTGATGGTCACCGTGCCGGCGGCTTTGGCACCCTGCATGATGATGTTGCTGCCGGCGTCAAGCAGCAGCGATGCAACTCCGATCCCACCCGGATCGATGACCGGGATTGGCGGGCCGATGTCGTTCCGCAGCGTAATGTTGCCCGTCTGCGCGGTGATGCTGACGGGGCCGAACGTTTGCAGGATGCCCAGTTCGACGTCACCGTACGCGTCGAGGAGAAAGTTTTTCCCGTTTCCGATGTAGACAGACGAGTACAACGCGGCACTGCCGAAGTTGATGCTGCCCCCCGTCGACACGGCCTTGAGGTCTCCGCCATCGATCCACACCGTCGCACAGTTCGTACAGAAGGGGACGGTGACAGCACCAACGAAATGAATGTTGCCGACGGCGGCCACGTCCAGGCTGAACACTTCAAAGGTGTTCAGATTTGCATCGCGGCCCGCCGTCAATTTCAGGACGCCGGACGGAGATACATTGCTGAGGTTGATGTCCCGGCCGGCGTTGATAGTCACGTTCGCGCCGAGCCATCCGCCGGTGAACACGTCGCCCGCAGTCGGCGAAGGTGCGTTGATGATCAACTGACCCGGCTGATCCACGCCGAGATAAATGGCGCCGGAGGAGGAGGTGGCCGTGATCTTGGGCGAAAATCCTGCATAGAACGAGTTGATGCCCAGGTCGGCGATCAGTTCGATCTCGTTGGGCCGGTAATGCCAGTTCTGGAATACGGAGCCTCCCAGGAGCCTGCTGCGCGTGTCGATCGTGAGCTTTCCCATCGACACGATCCCTTTGCCTCCGGCGGAGATGTCGCCCTCCGCCCTCAGTGTCAGGGTTCCGCTGGTGGCGATTGCGGGGGTGTCTTCAACACCGAGCCCGTAGGAATCGTTTGTATTATAGACCGTGATGCCTCCCGGCCCGGCCGTCAGGGTGATCGGCTGTCCATTGTTGAACACCTTGTGCTTGACGAGGATTGCATTTCCGGCCGTGAGGGCAACCTCGCCGGTTGTGTCCGGAATCGGCGCGTCAACCGTTACGTTACCGCCTGTCGACGTCAGGCTGAGTTTCCCGGTTGTGCCAAACGCCACGTAGCGCTTGAGCTCGCCGACGACATTGTCCCACGCCGTCGGATACAGGACCGCATTCCGCGGGAACGTGGCGGGAGGCGCCGGCCCCGTGGACAGGTCTCCTCCCGTTGTCACCGTGATCGGGGCGTTACCGGCCTGTACACGGTTTGTCCGGTCATTCACAGCGTCCCAGCCGATGTTCAGGGTACCCGTCGTTGCCGTCATGTTGACCGGCCCGTTGTAGGTAACAAGATCCTTGCTCAGGTTGATGCTGTTCCCCGCTGTGAACGTGACGGCGCCGCCGGGAACGGGCACGATGGAGCGGGGATTGGTGTCGTCCAGCGCGTCGATCTGCCGGTTCAGGTTGACGTCGGCCCCGGCTGTAATCGCCAGATTGCTTCCCGACCGGATATTGGCGATCTCCTCCCCGACATTGACCGAGCCTACATCCGATCGGATCGTCACGTTCCCCAGGATTTCCGCAAGCTTGGTGTCTATGTTGACGTGGCCCCCGGTGGACCTGATGGACACGGGGCCGGTGGTCACGTAAATCCCGCTGGACAGATCGCTTCCTGCCGTCACCGAGATTGCCCCGTTTCCAGCGAAGAGGCCGTTCCCGATCGGAATCCCGTCGGCATCGAGTGTCACGTCGGTTTTCATCGTGGGGGCATAAATGGTGCCCAGGCCGGCGGTGAGGTTGATCGTCTGGGCCAGAATGCTTCGATACAGGTAAATGTCCTGCCCCGCGACCATCGTGACGGCTCCGTTGGGATTGCTGCCGAGGGCAGG
Source organism: Syntrophales bacterium (assembly GCA_035363115.1). NCBI lineage: Bacteria > Pseudomonadati > Thermodesulfobacteriota > Syntrophia > Syntrophales > Syntrophales bacterium. Next base: position 786,496 of record DAOSEM010000001.1, read on the forward strand.
GCGTCCGTCGATCTGGGCGTTCACCCGGATGACGCTGCCTGCGCTGATGTCGACGCTGTTCCCGTCGTTCATACTCACGATGGGCTGATTGACAACGACATCCCGTGCTGCCCGGATGAACAGGTTGCCGATGGAGGAATCGATGCCCTGGTTGATGTACACCGAACCCTGTGTGGAAATCAGCGTCAGCGGGCCGGCAGTGAGATAGGGTGCGTTGTAGAGATCGGCGCCGCTCTGCACGGTGATGGGCGCCCAGCCGGCGTACACGACCTTGCCGGGTGCCAGGTTGATTGACCCCGTCCCGGCATACAGGTTGATGGCACCGCTGTTGGTGACGATGTATTCGTTGATGTTGATGCTGTTGCCGGCGGACAGGGTCAGGCCGCCGCCCTGGTATCTACCCCGCCCGTCGATGGCGTAATTGACGTTGATGTTGTTGGACGCACTCACGAAGGTGCTGGTTCCCGTTCGCAGCACCCTGTCGATCAGGGTTGCCTCGGTTATGCCGATCGTGAAGTCGTAAGGATCCAGGAGAAGAGATCCGGCGTTGCCATAGGCGGCTCCCGCGTCAACCAGGCCGTTGAATGACAATCCCTGTCTGCCCGAAACCTCGACAAGGCCGCCATCGCCGGCCTGTGCCCCCCCGCGCGCCAGGATGCTGCCCGCATAGGAGGTGTCGCCGTCGGACCACACGATCACTTCGCCGCCGCTTCCCCGGCTCAGGGCGCTGGCATTGAGGGTTGCCCCGGCATCGATGAGTGTGGTCCGGGAACGATACGTATCCCCGTTCCCCCGATAGGCGCCGCCGATCTGAAGTGTACCGCCACCGTAGAGGCCGCTCGCATCGAGTTCAGCCGTGGGAAAAAGATGAACCTGGCTGCCCAGGACCTCGATCTGTCCGCCCGTGGTTCCCCTGGCGCTCATGCCTCCGCTTACATCCGCACTGCCGCCCCGGGCCAGCAGAAGAATACGGCCACCCTCCTGCACGGCACTGTCGGCAAGAATCGTTCCGCTCATGTTGATGAGGCTGTCCAGAACACCTTTGGCCGCATCGGCGGTCACCAGCACGGCCTGGCCGCTTCCGACATCGATGACGCCGGCTTGCGTGATCAGGCTCTTGATCGGCAGCCCCTGCATATCCTTCAGCTGGGTCAGGCTGGAATCCGTCAGTGCCAGGTTGATCAGTCCATCACCATAGAGGTCGATGGTAAAGGTGTCCGCCGCCCCCAGGATAACCTTGCCCAGCCGGGCCTGAATCACGCCGTCATTGCGCACGTGGGGGGCCACCAGCGCGACCAGTCCGCCCGCCGCGGCGGTGATGCTGCCGGAATTGACGATTCCCGCACCGGGACTGCCCGGCTGGTCGAACACGAGCCTGCCCTGCATAAAGTTGTCGTTGCTTATGTTCGCTGTGCTCGCGATGAGACTGCCGACGTTGATCTGGGCGCCCTGGCCGAAGATGATGCCGTTCGGGTTGATCAGGAGCACCTGGCCGTTGGCGTCCATGCGGCCGAAAATGAGTGAGACCTGGCCTCCCGTGACGCGATTGAGGATCGAGGAACTTGTGGAGGGCTGGGCGAACCGGACCTGTTCGTTCGGTTGGATTCCGAAACTGCGCCAGTCGATGATGGCCCGCGGACTGCTCTGCTGGATCAGGGTGGTGCTGCCCTGCCCGATGATCTGGGCACTTCCGGCACGAACGATACCGCCTTCCGGGGCGGCCTGGGAGACAGGGACGATCCCGGCAGTGGATAAGCATGCCAGCAGGGTAAAATACAGAAATGGAAAACGTCCCCGACCAATGGGTCCCCTCGAAGATCGATGCTTTTTCATCACAAATCCCTCTTGCCCGATCGGATGTCACCGACCCGCTTTAAAAACGTATGGATCCTCCCGCATAGACTCTCGCGTTCCGGTTCCCTTCTGCGGTAACATCACGCGTCAGCGGCTTGGCCAACTCGGCGAAGCAGGTTACATGCTTCCCCAGGTACATCCTCAGGCCCATCCCCGCGGAGGCGGCGGATTCCGAGCGATCAAGTTCCCCCGGCGATCGCTGAAAGACAATGCCGGCGTCGTAGAAGGCATATCCGCTATAGGTAAATGCAAAACCGACGGGCAGTGCGTTCGTGTAACGCAGCTCCACCTTTCCCGCGATGCCGTGATCTCCCACGAGTTCCGATGGATCATAACCGCGTCCGAAGTGTTCGCCGCCGAAACTGTAGAGCTCGGAAGACAGGAGATCGGTCCACGCATACTGGGCATTCACGGCGGCGAGAATGGACCAGTGCGATGACAGGGACTGCAGGCGTGCCGCATAGAGTGTTGTCTTGGTAAAATCGACGCGACCGTTGTAGCGGGAGAGCATCGGATCGCCATTGCCGGAAGAACCGAGCGCGTTGATTCCCTGGCTCAGTTCCACATCAAGGAGGCTGATTCCGTTCCAGGAGTCGGACCGGTCGTACGTTGCCCCGAGCCGGGCGGCCCGGATGCGGTCGCGCGTGTCTTCGACGTCGAAGATTTTGGTTTCCCCGTCATGGGCCGTCAGGCCGGCCCGCAGGAACAGGTTCTGGGACCGGCTTCGAATCAGCGGGTAGCTGTATGACAGCGCGGCGGTTCGTGAGGACGTCTCGAGATTCAGCGGGATGAACAACATCTCCTTCGGCTCGGCTTCGACGGCGGAAAACATCAGACTCAGCCGGCCTCCATCCAAACCGATCCTTTCTTCATGGGCAAGGGACGCAAATGTCAGCTTCTTGTCGCCGCTGCTGACCACCCTGAGAGTCGTGTTTTCCTGCAAGCCCAGCAGGGAGTTTATCACCGCGTCACCAGAGATTCTGATTGGTCCCAGTGATTCACCGCCCCGGTTGTCCACCGACAGTCCCCCCTGAATCTTCTGCTGTGTAAACTGAATCGTTAGTTCAGAGGCACCCGGTTCGTTTTGAGAAGGCTGAATGGTCGCGCTTGCGAAGGCTCCCGGGAGATCGTTCATCAGGAGCAGATAGCGTTCCAGCACTCTATTTCGCAGGGGCCGACAATTCCTGATCTCTTCGGCGTAACGATCCACAAGCTTCCGCCGGTCACCCTCCACCCCTTCGACGGTCACACGGGCGATGTAACCCTCGATGGCCCTCAAATGTACGACCCCTTGCTCGATCGACTGTGCCGGAACGACAACCTGAGACAGGATGTAGCCGTCATTGCGGTATTTTGCCGTCAGTTCCGCGGCGATTTGATAGATATCCGAGAGGGAGACCTCCTTACCCAGGTGCTGCCGGTGGGGGGACAAAAGCTTATGCTCAGGATAGACCGTCGAACCCTCGATCATCAGCTTTGTCAGTTCGAACCGAATGCCTTTGGCATTTACCGGCACCGGCTGGCCTGGTTCGGGGACAACGAGGGGGGCTGGCTGCTTCGCACGAAACTCTGGCTCCGGTTTGAACTGCTGCTCGATTTGCCCCGGCTGGACAGGCCCCGGCACCTCGGCTGCCTGCGCGGTTCTGCCGCAGAGGAGCACCAGTCCCCAAGCAGTGAGTATGCAGGCGATTACAGGAAGAACAGAATGGAGGCGATTGCCGTTCTTGTGCTTGCTCGCTGATACGGGTTTGACAGGACGCTGCGGATCCGTTCCGCTCTTCACGGGAAATACAGCAGGCAAAAGGGAGGCGAGGATGCGCGCGGTAATCAGGACAGGGCTGAAAACCCGAGTAGAGAAGGAAATGGAATGATGCACGATGAGAATTGAAGAAAATCCGGCAGACATGTGGAGATCCTTTTTCGTTCCATTGCGGCTTGCCCATCCGTCACAAGAATCCACGTAACGCCAGTTCTTGGCAACGCCTTGTGAAGATCTCTACACGCCTTTTCTAGGCTTCTATAGAGAGGCTTGGTATTTAAATATGAAATAGCGATTCGTCCTGTCAATCTGTCATGATTGGCATAGCCGCCGCTGCGCTTACACGGAGCACTCAGGCAGCTCCTGTGAGAGAGGCCCGGGTGCCGATTGAGCGATGATATATAGGGATGCAACACTACCGATGTTGCACCGGGCGTATCCGGAGAGAGCATCTGCCCATGTCATGAACGATTCAAAGGGATTTGGCGGGTGGCAATGCAATGCCGAAAAAGAAAAGGGTCGCAGACCGTAATCTGCAACCCCTTTTGATATTCTATGGCTGGGGGACGTGGATTCGAACCACGATTCACGGAGTCAGAGTCCGTTGTCCTGCCGTTGAACGATCCCCCATCTCTTGAAAGCGTCTGGTGATATAAAGCGGTCGTTTCCTCCTGTCAACAGATTTCTCCGCCGGCCGGGAGGCCCTGCGGATGCCGTCATTCATCATGCCGCCGTCGCGGGAGGCGGGGGCTCAGCCGCGGGGTCGCTTTCCATCTGCCTTCCCATCCAGGAACTTCGGCGGCAGTGGCGGCGCACCGGCCAGGCCGAATCCGGGAAGGACGATCAGGCCCGAGGTTCCGTGGGCGACGATCCGGCCCGCGGCGTCCTTCATGGCCGCCTCCGCGAGCCCAAGGGTCTTGCCCATCCGGATGCACCGTCCCTCGGCGGTGAGCTTTCCCGTCTGGACCGGGGCCAGGTAGTTGACCTTCAGGTCCACCGTCGTGATGCCCACCCCCTCCTCCAGTTCGCAGAAGGCGGACCAGTAGGTCGCCGTGTCGATGACGGAGGCGAAGACGCCGCCGTGGACGTACCCGAAGGCCTGGATGTGCTCCGGCTTGATCTCGATGTCCAGGACGGCGTACCCGATGCCGAGCTTCCGGATCGCCATGGAGAGATGCCGGAAATAGGGGCACCCGTTGGCGTGCCTGCGGACGGCCCGGACATAGGCCGGATTCAGCTTCTTCATGGGATTCCTCCCCGGGTTCATCACTCGCTCCTGGAGGGACTGCGCTCCAGGGTGATTCCCAGCTTCTTCATCCGGTTGATAAGGGTCGTCCTCTTCAGTCCCAGGAGGGCCGCGGCGCCGTCTGTTCCGCCGATCTTCCCCCGGGTCGCCTTCAGGGACTGGAGGATGTGGAGGCGCTCCATTTCCTGGAGGGGAAGGGGCTCATCGCCCGCCGTTGCCGGGATTGCACCCGCCGCCAGCTCGGGGAAGCGGATCCTCGATCCTCCGAGGATCACGGCCCGCTCCACCATGTTTGCCAGCTCCCGGATATTTCCGGGCCAGGGGTAGTCCTTCAGCGCCTGCATCTCCGCCTCGGGGATCCCGACATAGGGCCGGTTGTACTGGGTGGAAAAGAGTTTGAGGAAATGGCCCGCCAACAGGGGGATGTCCTCCTTGCGCTGCCTAAGCGGCGGTACCGGGATGGGGAAGACGTTCAGCCGGTAGAAGAGGTCGTCCCGGAAGCGTCCTTTCTCGACCTCCTTCTGCAGGTTCTTGTTGGTGGCGGTGATGAGCCGGAAGTCCGAGAAGAGAAGCCGGGTTCCTCCCACGCGCTGGAACTCCTTCTCCTGGAGGATCCGAAGCAGCCGGCTCTGGGTCGACGGGGGCAGCTCCGACACCTCGTCGAGAAAAATGGTGCCGTTGTGGGCGAGTTCGAAGCGGCCGGCCTTCATCTTGATGGCGCCGGTGAAGGCCCCTTTCTCGTGACCGAAGAGCTCGCTGTCGATGAGGCTCTCCGGCAGGGCGGCGCAGTTGACGCGGATAAATGGCCCATTCTGGCGGGGGCTTTCCCGGTGAATGGCCCGGGCGATCAGCTCCTTTCCCACACCGGTTTCACCGTGGATGAGAACGGTGGATACCGTGGGAGCGACCTTGGCAATGAGGCGATGGATCCGGACGATGACCTCGCTCGTGCCGATGATGTCGCCGAAGGGACGGAATTCCTCCGTCTCTTCACGATAGTACACGTTCTCCTGGAGCAGGCGGTCGTTGAGGCGGGCGATCTCGTCATAGGCCTGGGCCCGGTCGATGGAAACGGCGATCTGCGAGGCCAGGGCGGAGAGGAGCTTCAGGCGGCCGGCGCTGATGTCGAAGGAGAAGAAGCGGCTGTCCTGATAGAGGGCGCCGATGACGTTCTTGCCGAGGGTCAGCGGCGTGATGATGACCCGGCGGAAGTCGATGGCGTCGGGTCCGCTCACGTCGTACTGCATGATGTGTCCCCCGGAGTCCTCCGTGGCGATGCGGATCCGCTGGATCGTGTCGCCGAACCGCTCGTCCCGGAGGGTCTCCTGCGACAGGTTCCGGGAGGCCACCATGTTGAGATCCCGGGGATCCTTTCCCCGGATGAAGATGGCCGCCCGCTCCGCCCCGGTGAGCCGGGTGAGGGAGGTGATGACATTGGTAAGGAGCTGCTCGAGGCTCTTCTGGCTGGTCAGGGCCTCTCCCATCTCGACCACCAGGTCGAACAGGCGGTCCTTTTCACTGATGTCTTCCTGGGTGAGGAGAGGGAAGAGGTCCCGGGGAAAGACGTCCCGGGCGACTGCTTTCGCAACCTCCCAGGCCTTGGCGGCATACGTTTCGGCCATTCTCCAGTTGTTCGTCTGCAGGAAGAGCCGGGTCAGGGTGATGCGCAGCTTTGCCAGCTCCAGGACGGCCCCCAGCTCCCCGAGGGATTTTTCGATTTCCAGGAGCTCGCTGATTTTCTCCACCGGGGCCGTGCCCCGCTCGATCAGGAGGATCTGGCGATGCCGGATGATGCTGTACAGGAAGGGATTTACATGGTCCTTGCCGAGGGAATAGAGGAAATTGAACACCGGCTCCAGCGACACGGGCGACCGTCCCTTGCGGTGGAGCACGTAACCGGCCTCGAAGACGTGGGGGCTGTTGAGGGTATGGTACCAGCTCGATTTGCGGAGTTTCCAGAGGCTTGTGAAATGCTCCGCCGCCGCATCGAGGTCGCCTTCCAGGCAGGCGATGTTCGACAGGCCGATACCGGCCATCACCTCCGCCATGGGGATGCCCTCGCGGCCGGCGACCTCCAGGGCCATGTCGAAATAGGTCCGGCTGTTCTTGAGCTGGCGGATCTCCAGGAAGATCACTCCCGTCGTGGCAAGCGCCACGGACAGGAGAGGCCCGTTCTCCGATTTTTTGGACAGCTGCTGAATGGCCTCGGTGATCCCCAGCCCCCGCTGGGGCATGCCCACCTGGGTATAGCAGAGGGCCAGGTGGAGGGCGATCAGTTGGGAGAAGTCGTCCGCCGCCACCGTGTCCAGTTCTCCCAGGGAATCCTCGTAAGCCTGCACGGCCCCGTTCAGGTCGCCCCGGATCCAGGACGACAGGGCCTGGAGCTGTAGTCCCCGGCGGTACAGGGCGTTCTTTTCCCCCTTGTCGATCATGCTCCAGCCGGTATCGAAGTGTTCCACCGCCCGCTCATGCTGGAAGGCCATCCAGAAGTTTTGGCCGATGAGCAGATGCAGGGAGGCCAGGGCCTGAAGATCCCCCTGTTTCGTGGCTGCATCCATGGCCGTGGACAAGAACATGTTGATTTTCTTCAGATTGGGGTGAAACAGGGACAGCGAGGCCCGCCGCTCGATGGCCTGAACCAGGATCCGGCTCAGCTCCGGGGGGAGATCTCCTCCCGCTTCCCTGGCGCTGGACTCGACATATTCAAGAATGCAGTCGTAGAGTTCGACGGCGGAGGAGATCTTGTGGTTCTCCTCCTCGTGAAGCGCCGCCAGGAAGATGCCCTCCAGGTCGTCATTCCGGATGCCGGCCTGAATACAGAGCCTGGCCGTCCCGAGGAGGCTTTCGGTGGTTCCGGGCAGGTTCCGCCGGAGCATGTCGGCCGCGGAGCGGCAATACTGATGCCAGAGGGAAGGGGTCACCCGGGATGCCAGCTCTTCCCTGGGAAGCTTCCGGGTCCAGCCGTAAATCCCCGGCTGACCGTCCTGCTCGGCGATCCATTGCTGGCTTTCGAGAAACCGGATGGTGGACAGGAGTTTCGAGGGCGGTATGTCCTCCAGGCCCGAGAACCAGTCAATCGAAAAGCTGTCGGTGAATGGCAGGAAGCGGAAGAGCAGATCCTGCTGCTCTGTGGAGATCTTCTGAAAAAGTGGATCATTGCGAGACATGGCCGGTTCTCCTGATTTTGAGGGGAAGCATGAATACCCGGAAAGGGGGTCATGCGGCCGACGCCCGAAGCCGGCGGCATCGTAGCGGAAGACCGCCGGGCTGTCAACCTTTGTGTCCACATGCGAGCAACTGACCGAATAGCGACTGTCAAGGCTGTGCCGATATTTGTTGCGACAAACACAACATTTCAATATCACTGGAATATCTGTCGAAATGTGCGTGGCATCCTTTGTGCAAATCAAAAATAGGATGAACGGATACCCTCATAACAAGGAGGGCCGTGAAAGGAGGGGTCGATGGATTTCGAGTTGAAAGACGAGCATCGTATGCTCAGGGAGAGTGTGGCCCAGTTTGCTGCCAGGGAGCTGAAGCCCATCGCGGAAGAGACGGATCTCGAGGACAAGTGGCCGGAGGGCATGTGGAAAAAGCTTGGAGATCTGGGGGTTCTGGGGATCACGATTCCGCCGGAGTACGGCGGCGCCGGATCGGATGTCCTCGCGGGTGCACTGGTCGTGGAAGAACTGGCAAAGGTGATCCCGGCCGTATCCCTGTCCTACGGAGCCCATGCCAACCTCTGCATGCACAACCTGTATCACAACGGAAACGAGGCCCAGCGGAAAAAGTACCTGCCCCCGCTCTGTACCGGGGAGCATGTTGGTGCCCTCGGTCTCACGGAGCCCAATGCCGGTTCCGACGCCGTCAGCATCCAGACGGCGGCCCGGCGCGACGGCGACGCCTACGTTGTCAACGGACGCAAAACCTTCATCACCAACGGGCCAGACGCCCGGACCATCATCCTGTACACCAAGACGGACAAGGCAGCCGGTCCGAAAGGGATCACCGCCTTCATCCTGGACACGACCCTGCCCGGATTCTCCGTGTCCCGGGCCCTGCACAAGGTCGGCAACCGCGGCTCCCGGACCGGTGAGCTGCTGCTGGAAGACTGCCGCATCCCCGTGGAAAACGTCCTGGGGGTCGAGAACGGGGGGATCGCCGTCATGATGCGCGGCCTCGACGTGGAACGGGCGTTCCTCTCCACCTTCGCCCTGGGCATCGCGGAAGGGGCGTTCGCCGAGGCTTTCAAGTATGCCAAGGAGCGTGTCCAGTTCGGCAAGCCCATTGCCTCGTTCCAGTTGATCCAGGCGAAACTGGCGGACATGTATACGCTCATCGAGGCGTCGAGGCTCATGTGCTACAAGGCCTGCATCCTCGCCGGCCAGGCGGATAAGGGCGGCAAGGGCACCGAGGTCCACAAGCTGGCGGCGGCGGCGATCCTCTTCACCGCCGAGGCCGCCGACAAGGTGTGTACCGAGGCGGTCCAGGTCCACGGCGGTTACGGGTACTGCCTCGAATACCCCGTCCAGCGTTTCTGGCGGGATTCGAAACTCGGCACCCTGGGGGCGGGCACGTCGGAAATGAGAAGGATGATCATTGCCCGGGAACTGCTGATGGGTTGATCGGATTCATCCACTGGATGGAAAGGAAGGAAGCCTATGTCGAAAAAGGTAGCGATTGTGTCCGTGGCACAAAGTGCCGGGCCTGCGTCAAAGGATAATTTCTATGACCAGGCCTATCGGGTGACGCGGGAGTGCCTGGACAAGGCCGGAATGACCCGGGACGACCTGGGGACGGTCGTATCGGCGTCGTCGGACATCTTCCACGGCGGCATCTCCTGCGCGAACGCGTATTACTGGGAAACGACGGGGGCCTTTCTGAAGAATGCCTCCCGGCAGGACGGCGAATCCCTGTTCGCCTTCATGTACGGAGCCATGCGGATCATGTCCGGCCAGTACGACAACTGCCTGATCCTGGCCCTGTGCAAGGGATCGGAGAATCCGGAGAACGACACCTGCACGCTGATGTTCGGCGACCCCTTCTATCACCGGAACCTGGGGCTGACGGAAACCACGTCCGCGGCTTTCCAGATGCAGGCGTACATGGAGAAATACGGGATTACGAAAGAACAGTGCGCGAAGGTGGCCGTGAAGAATCTCGGCAATGCCCTCCGCAATCCCTACGCGGACCGTCGTGGCAAGTACACCGTAGCGGATATTCTGAATTCCGCCCCCGCCGCGGCCCCGTTGACGGACCTCCAGATCGCGCCCAAGTCGGAAGGCTTCGTGGCGATGCTCCTGGCCTCGGAGAAGAAGGCGAAGAAGCTGACGGACAAGCCCGTCTGGTTCAAGGGCTACGGGTCCTCCCTGGACACGTACTTCCTCGGCGACCGGGACCTCCTGGACACGCAGCTGAAAACCGCCGCCGCCCGGGCCTACAAGATGGCGGGCATCAAGGACCCGAAGAAGGAAATCGATGTGGCGGAAATCACCGAACCCTACGCATTCCAGGAACTGCTCTGGTGCGAGGAGCTGGGGCTCTGCAAGCCCGGCGGTGCCGGCAAGATGATCGACAAGGGAGCCATGGAAATCGACGGTGCCCTGCCGGTCAATCCCTCCGGAGGAGTCCTGGCGAACAACCCGTACGTGTCCCGGGGGCTGCAGAGGCTTGCGGAGGGATTCCTGCAGGTCCGCGGCGAGGCGGGGGAGCACCAGGTGGACAAGAAGGTGAAGACGGCCCTGGCCCATGGGACCCATGGATTCGCCGGGCAGTGCCACGCCGTCGCCATCATTGGCGTATAGGAGGAGGGTTATGGGAAGACCGGTAGGAATCATCGGAGTCGGGCAGACGAAGCACGGCCGGCGCATGGATGTGGCATATCCGGAACTTGTCCGCGAGGCGGTGCTGCGCGTATTTGAGGACAGCGGGCTGGAACCTTCCGATATTGACGGGGTGGTCTCGGGTACGATGCCGTCCATGATGGAAGGAGTGGCCCTGACGCATTTCTATTTTGCCGACGCCATGCAGGCCGTCGGAAAGCCGATCCTGAAGACGGAGACCTGCGGATCCACGGGGGTCTCCATCGCCCACACCGCCTATTACTGGGTCTCCTCGGGGATGGCCGACGTCGTGCTGGCGGTGGGTCACGAAAAGATGAACGAAGGGGACGCCCAGGCCACCATGACGACGGTTGCCGAACCCTTCTACCAGAGGTATTTCATTGCCGGCGCGCCGGGGGTGTTTTCCATGCAGTCCCAGATGTGGGCGGATCGCTACGGGATTCCCGAAGCAAAGATCCGCGACGCGGCGGCGCACATCTCCGTCGAGCACCACAACGCGGCCTTCGAAAATCCCTATGCCCACGTAAAGATCCGGGTGACCATGGACGACGTGAAGAACGCCCGGGTCATCACCTATCCCGTGCGGCTTCTCGACGTCTGTCCCACCTCGGACGGGGCCTGCGCCATGATCTTCGTATCCAAAAACATGGCGAAGAAGCTCGGTCGCAAGACCGCCTGGGTCAAGGGAGTGGGGTACCGGGGTGAGGAGTACTACTTCGGCGACAGCGACAAGGGGCTCTGGCAGGGAGCCGTCCAGGCGGCGAAGCAGGCCTACGATCAGGCCGGGATCAAGAATCCACGCAAGGACCTGGACGTGGCGGAAGTCTACAACCCCTTCACCTTCCAGGAGATGCTCTTCTACGAGTGCTTCGGTTTCTGCGAGCCTGGCGGGGCTCCCGATATGGTCCTGAAGGGGACCTTCGACAAGAAAGGCGAACTGCCCTGCGATCCCTCAGGGGGTGTGCTCTGCACGAATCCCATCGGCGCTACCGGCCTGATCCGGGTTGCCGAGACGGTGCTCCAGGTGACGGGCAAGGCGGGGGAACACCAGATCCCCAAGGCGAAGACGGCCCTGAGCCATGCCATGGGCGGCGTGGACCAGTTCAACGGGATCATGATTGTCGGATCCGAACTTTAAGAATACGGACGGAGGAGAATACCATGTCGAAGGAATATAAGACGTTGATGACGGAAATCCGGCTTCCCTACGAACTGGCATACGGCCCTGTCTGGACCCGGTTTTTCGAGGGAATGGCGGAGAAGAAGATCCTGGGGACCAAGTGCACCAAGTGCAACCGGATCCTGGTACCGGCACGGAGCTTCTGTCCCCGCTGCTTCGTCGACACCGACGAGTGGGTTGAAGTGGCCCAGACAGGAACGCTGACGGCATGGAGCTACGTGAACTACCGTTATTTCGGCATGCCGACGGAGCCGCCGTTCATCAGCGCACTGCTCCGGCTGGACGGAACGGACGTCGATTTCCTGCATATTCTTGGTGGCTTCGATGTCTCGGATTTTGAAAAAACACGAAAAATAGTCAAAAACGGCATGCGCCTCAAAGCGGTCTGGAGCAACGACCGGAAAGCGCATATCATGGACCTGAAGTATTTCAAGCCGCTGTAATTTGGATCTACGCCGCATCCCTTCTTGATTCCGACCCGGGGCAGGGGAGTGTCGCCTCTCCCCGGGCGGTTCAAGCGGGAGGGAACCCTGCATGGGATGCGGATGATATTCTCTCCAGGGGGAACCGGAGGCCGGAGTCGGCCACGGAAGGTCTTTACTTTTCTTTGCGAGCCAAACGGAAGCGTCTTCGGCGGGTGAGTTGTACCCGCTGCAGGGCGGGGCCGTGCGCAATAAAATCAACAGGAGGGATATTCATGAGTTGGAAGGAAGTCTACACAAGCAGGCTGATGTCAGCGCAGGAAGCGGCGAAGATCGTCAAATCGGGTGATCGTTTCTGGACCCCCCTTCTCCTGGGGCAGCCCGCCATGCCGATCATGGACGCCATCGCGGACCGGAAGGACGAGCTGAAGGACGTGGAGTACTGTTTTGCCCTTGTCCTCCGGCCCTACAAGATCTTCAAGCCGGAGTACCGCGACACCTTCAAGCTGGTCTGCGGCTTCTACAGCACGCCGCACCTGCAGGAGCTGGCCAAGAGCGAATGGTCCAATTTCTGGCCGGCCCAGAGCTCCGACATCGCCATCAAGAACGCCCATCGGAACAGGGTCTTCCCGCGCCGCACCGGCATCGTCCTGCAGGTTACACCGCCGGACGAACACGGCTTCGTGAGCCTCGGTCTCGACACGTTCTACACCGAGCACATCATGGACCAGTGCGAATGGATCATCGCGGAAGTGAACAGCAACATGCCGCGCACGTATGGCCAGACGAACTTCCATGTGAGCCGCTTCACGGCCTTCGTGGAGAATCCCAACCCGGTCATTGCCGTTCCCACCCCGGATGCCAACGAGCAGGAGCGAAAGATGGCCGAAAACGTCGTCGGCCTGCTTCGCGACCGCGATTGTATCCAGGTAGGCATCGGCGCCGTGCCGGCGGCCATCAGCAAGCTGCTGGAGCATTCGGGCCTGAAGGACCTGGGGATCCACACGGAGATGGCCCCCGCGGGGACTCATCGGCTGGTTGAGAAGGGAGTCGTCAGCTGCAAGTACAAGAAGATCAACCCCGGCAAGATCGTCCTGGCCTTCACGATGGGCGACAAGGAACTCTATGAATTCCTGGGGAACAACCCCATGGTGGAGTTCCGTCCCACCATCTATGCCAACCATATCGGCATCATTTCCCAGGAAGAAAACGTGGTGGCCATCAACGGATCCATCGAGGTGGACCTGACGGGCCAGATCTGCTCCGAATCCGTAGGAAACCTGATGCGGACGGGCTCAGGCGGCCAGTTGGACTTCGTGGTCGGCTCCTTCTGGTCCAAGGGCGGCCGGGCCATCAACCTGGTTCCATCGACGACCCTGAACGATACGGTATCCAGGATCGTTCCATACACCACCTGGGGCTCGCGGGTCACGGTGCCCCGCCACTATGCCGGATTCATCGTGACGGAATGGGGCGTTGCGGACCTCTACGGCCGTTCCGAGCCGGAGCGGGCGGAAGCGCTGATCGCCATCGCCCACCCGAAATTCCGCGAGGAGCTGGAAAAGGCAGGCCGCGAACGGGGCCTGATTAAAAAGAAGACGTTCTGACAAAGACTGGATTCCGTGCCCGTCCCGGGTTTCCCCCGTCCGGGGCGGGCTCGGGCGAAACGTCCGGTCCGGCGCGGAGGCTGCCGGGACGTGATCCTGAAGTTCCTGTAACTGGACAGAGGAAGGGCCATGCCCCGGAGCATGTCCCTTCCTTTTTTCTGCGGGAGGTTACGGAATGATTCCTTTTACCGACGAGCAGAAGATGTTGCGGGAGACGATCCGCAGCTTTGCCGAGAGGGAAGTGGCTCCTCTGGCGTATGAAATCGATGAACGGGAGCGTTTTCCCGAAGAGAGCTTCCGAAAACTCGCCGCCATGGGACTGGCGGGTCTGACGGCGCCGGTCGAGTATGGCGGCGCCGGAGCAGGGTACACGGAACTGTGCATCATTACGGAGGAGCTGTCTGCCGTCTGCCTCTCCACCGCCGCTTCCTGGGGAACCCATGTCTGCCTGTGCATGGACAACATCCGCCGGAACGGGACACCGGCACAGTTGGAAAAATACCTTCCACCCCTCTGCCGGGGCGAGAAGATCGGCGGCTTGGCCATGACGGAGCCCTCCGCCGGTTCCGATGTCATGTCCATGAAGCTCCGGGCCGAGGACAGGGGCGATCATTATCTCTTCAACGGGTCCAAGATTTTCATCTCCAACGGTCCTGTTGGAGACGTCTTTGTGGTTTATGCCAAGACGGCTCCTGAAAAGAAGGCCCACGGCGTATCGGCCTTCATCATCGAGAAGGATTTCCCGGGCTTTTCCCGGGGGAAGAAATTCGAGAAGATGGGGTGGCGGGGCTCGCCGACGGGAGAGCTGATCTTCGAAGACTGCCGGGTTCCCAAGGAGAACCTCCTGGGAAAAGAAAATAAGGGATTCCTGGTCCTGATGGGCGGCCTCAACACGGAGCGGGTCTGCCTGGGGGCCATGTCCCTGGGGCTCGCCCGGGGGGCCTACGAGGTGGCCCTGAAGTACGCGAAGGAAAGGGTCCAGTTCGGGAAGCCCATTGCCGCCTTCCAGCTCATCCAGGCCAAGCTGGCCGACATGGCCATGGAGATCGAGCTGGGACGCCTCATCACCTACAAGGGAGCCCTCCTGGCCGACCAGGGAAAACACCGGGAGATGAACCTGACAGCTGCCTATGCAAAGCTCTACACCTCCGAGGCGGCCATGCGGATCACCACGGAGGCCGTCCAGATCCTCGGCGGTTACGGGTACATGAAGGAGTTCCCCGTGGAGCGGATGATGCGCGATGCCAAGCTCCAGACCATCGGAGGCGGTACATCGGAGGTCCAGCGCATGATCATCGCCCGGGAGATCCTGGGCGGCATTGCGGAATGACGGGGAGATCGCGGATATGCAGAAATGCCCGATTGTGCACTTGTGCACAGGGCGGAAATGCCCCTGCCGGTTATCTGGCCTACGAAACAGATGAATATGAATAACAATTTTTCTCCTTCCGCAGATGGTTTGCCTTTTGCAAATGTGCAAAGCGCTGCCCCCGCATGGCCGGGTCGGCGCAGGGGGTAAGTAAACAGGAGGGAGGTTTCGCAATGTCGAAGTACGGCAACAAACTGGCAACTCCGGAACAAGCGGCGGCTCTGGTGAAAGACGGCATGTGGGTAGACTACGGGACGGTCCAGATGCCCCGTGCCTTTGACAGAGCTCTGGCTGCGCGGGCGGGCGACGTGAAGGGTGTCAAGGTGCGCATGCTGGGCCACCTGACTCCCCTGGAGATCATGGAGAAGGATCCGGAAGGAAAGAGTTTCTGGACAGCCAACTGGCATATCCTGGGGCACACCCGACGCTACATCGCCGAGAACCGGGGTACCCACATCCCCTACAATTTCGGGGAGAGTGGCCGGATCTACCGGGAGGACATCGAAGTGGACATGGCGGTCCAGACGGTGACCCCCATGGACAAGCACGGGTATTTCAACTTCGGACCCCTGAACAACTTCAAGAAAGCCGTCTTCGAGAAGGCGAAGATCCGGGTCGTGGAAGTGATCGAGGACATGCCCTGGTGCTACGGGGGGTACGACGAGTGCATCCACATTTCCCAGGTTGACCGGGTCATCGAGAACAAGACGGACAAGATCATCACCATTCCCTCCGCGCCGGCCTCGGACACGGACCGGGCCATCGCCGGGCACATCGCCGAACTGATCCCCAAGGACGGACCCTGCCTCCAGATCGGCATCGGCGGCCTTCCCGACACGGTGCTCCGCCTCCTGGCGGACAGCGGCGCCCGGGACATCGGGATCCACACGGAGATGGTGACGGAAGCCATCATGGAGCTTCACGAGGCAGGCCTCATCACGGGCCGCAAGAAGACCTTCCTGCCGGAGAAGATCGTCTGGGCCTTCTCCATCGGCAGCCGCAAGCTCTATGACTGGATCGACCACAACCCGGCCCTGGCCATGTATCCCGTCGATTTCACGAATGATCCCAACGTGATCGCCCTGAACAGGGACCTGATCTCCATCAATGCCATTCTCGGCGTGGATCTTCAGGGACAAGTCAGTTCCGAGTCCATCGGCTTCCATGAGTATTCGGGGACGGGCGGCCAGCTGGCCTTCGTCCGGGGCGCCTACTATCGATCGACGAAAGGCCTGCCGCCGATCGGATACTCCGGGAACAAGTCCATCCTGGCTTTCCACTCCACCTACAAGGACAAGGACGGAAACCTGAAATCCAAGATCAATCCCACGCTTCCCCCCGGCGAGATCGTGACGGTGCCGCGGACGGACGTCTCCTTCCTGGTGACGGAGCAAGGTGTGGCCTACCTGAAAGGCCTCTCGATTCCGGAGCGTGTTCTGGCGATCGTGAAACTGGCCCACCCGGACTTCCGGGACGGTCTCCTGGAGGAGGCGAAGAAGATGCACTGGCTGAATAAACAATGGTCCCTGGGCGGATTCTGATGGGCGGGCCGTTGAAAAACGCCCGCTTGCGGCGTTGCCCTCGCCCCGAGCCATTCGACGTACGAAAAAGTACGCCTCACGACTCGGGGCTTCGGGCGCCTTGCATTCGGGCATTTTTGAACGGCCCTTGAGGGAGGTCATGAACGGGCCGCTGAAAAACGCCCGCCTGCGGCGTTGCCCTCATTCCGTGCCGCTCAACGTACAAAGAAGTACGCCTCGCGGCACGGAATTTCGGGCGCCTTGCATCCAGCCCCTTTTGAACAGCCTTAAATGGGCTGATGAAAAACGCCCGCCTGCGGTGTTAGCCCTCGCCCCGATCGATTCAACGTACGGAAAGGCTGACGGAGAGCCGCCGCGGGCAGGAAAGTGAGTCAACATTCCACCATCGGTGGATGAGGGCCCTGACGGGCCTTCCAATTGAAGAAGGAGGATGGCAATGGATTACGAGCTGTCGGAAGAACTGAAGATGTTGAAGGAGATGGCGTACAAGTTCGCGGTGGCGGAGTTCACGCCGATTTCGAAAGAGTGTGACGAGCACGAGAAGTACACCCCGGAGATCCGGAAGAAGGCGGCGGAGAACGGCCTGGTGGGGGCCTGGATCCCGGAGGAGTATGGCGGGGCGAACGCGGGAAGCCTGGGGAACGCGATCATCACGGAGGAGCTGTCGAAGGTGGACATGGGGATCGGCCTGAATGTGGTGGCGGCGTGCTTCGGCTGTGAGTCGATCTTCCAGTACGGCAGCGAGGAGCTGAAGAAGAAGTATCTGCCGCCGGTATGTGCGGGCGACTGGGTGAGCTCGGGCGGATACACGGAGCCGAACGCGGGGACGGACGCGTCGGGGTACAAGACGCGGGCCGTGAAGGACGGGTCGGACTACGTGATCAACGGGAACAAGATGTTCATCACGAACGGAACGGTTGCGGACTTCATGGTGACGGCGTGCATCACGAACCCCGATGAAAAGAAACACAACAGCTTCAGCCTGATCATCGTCCCGATGGATACCCCGGGGATCACGCGGAACAAGATCAAGGGGAAGCTGGGGATCCGGGCGAGCGACACGGCGGAGATCGCGCTGGAGGACGTCCGTGTTCCGCAGGCGAACCTGATCGGGAAGGAAGGGAAGGGGTTCATCCAGCTGATGCACTTCTTCGACACGACCCGAGTCATGGTCTCGGCGCAGGGGCTCGGGCTTTCGGAGGCGTGCCTGGAGACGTCGGTGAAATACGTGAAGGAGCGGACGGCCTTCGGCCAGCCGATCGGGAACTACCAGCTTTCGCAGAAGAAGCTGACGGAGATGGTGATTCAGATTGAGGCGTTGCGCGGATTGGTGTACAAGTCGGCGTGGCTGATCGACCAGGGCAAGCCGGACTACACGCTGGCGGCGATGGCGAAGTTCTACAGCGGCCAGACGGCGGTGTTCTGTGCGAATGCAGGCGTCGAACTTCACGGAGGATATGGGTACATCGATGAGTACTCGGTCCAGAAGTGGTACCGGGACGCGAAGATCCTGGAGCTGTACGAGGGGACGAAGGAAGCGGAGATCATGACCATCGGTCGGTATCTCCAGGCGAGATAAGGACGGGCCGGTTCCCGCAACGGGGACACATCATTCCATTTCACTCCAATCCCTGTATGGGGTGGAGAGAACCGGCCGTCGAAAGGGGACGCACCGTTTCTCTCCGCCCCTTGATCAGGGAGGAGGGTTCGGGAAGAGATGCGGGCAATCGCGGAAAGGGAGGAATGCGAGAAATGAAGGATGTTGTCATTGTATCGGCATGCCGGACGGCCATCGGCGAGTTCGGAGGATCGCTCCGGGACATGCAGCTTCCGGCGATCGGAAGCGTGGTCATCAAGGAAGCCGTCAAGCGGGCGGGAATCGACCCGGCCACGATCGGAGACGTGCGGTTTGGCTGCTGCATGGAGCCGGCGGAGGCGATGAACGTGGCGCGAGTGGCGGCCCTGATGGCAGGCATCCCGGATACGGTCACGGCCTGCACGGTGAACCGGGTGTGCATCTCCGGCATGGAGGCGGTCGTTTCCGGTATGGCCATGATCCAGGCGGGGATGGTGGACATTGTCCTGGCCGGAGGCATGGAGCACATGTCCGGGGTTCCCTACATCGTTCCGGCGGCTCGCTGGGGCTGCCGTTTCCAGGACCAGATCTTCATGGACGCCCTCGTCCACGGCCTCCACGCCGGATCTCACGTCCTGCCCGGCCCGGAGCTGGGGCCCATCAAGGACGGACCGATCATCGAAAAGTTCCGGGGTAAGCCCTACATCATGGGCATCACGGCGGAGCTGATCGCCCAGAAGCACAACCTGACCCGTCAGGAGATCGACGAGGTGGCCCTGCGGAGCCACAACAACACCGAGCGGGCCACCAACGAGGGCGACTTCAAGGAGGAGATTGTCCCCATCGAAGTTCCGACCAAGAAGGGCAAACCACCGAAAATCTTCGACAAGGACGAGCACTTCCGTCCGGGCCTCACCATGGAGGACCTGGCGAAGCTGCCGGCAGCCTTCGTTCCGAAGATCGGTCTGGTCACGGCTGGGAACGCCTCGGGCATCAACGACGGAGCAGCCGCCATGGTCATCATGTCGGCCGAGAAGGCGAAGGAACTGGGCCTGAAGCCCCTCGCGAAGATCAAGGCCGTCGGCCGCGGCGGCTGCCATCCGTCCGTCATGGGACTCAGTCCCGTTCCGGCGGTGAACGACCTGATGGCCAGGTCGGGCATCAAGCTGTCCGATTTCGATCTCATCGAGCTGAACGAGGCCTTCGCTGCCCAGTACCTGGGCTGCGAGCGGGAGCTGGGGCTGAACCGGGAGATCACGAACGTCAACGGGTCCGGCTGCGGCCTCGGCCACCCGGTCGGCGCCACGGGCTGCCGGCTCATGGTGTCGCTGATCCACGCCATGAAGAAACGGGGCAAGACCCTCGGCATGGCAACGCTCTGCGGCGGCGGCGGTGTTTCCCTCGCCACGGCGATCGAGATGTTCTAAAAGCCCGAAACACGTGCCCGGAGAAGGCCTTCGGGCCGTTCCGGGAGTGAATCCAAAGGGGAAGAGCCACCCGGTTCTTCCCCTTTGCCTTGTCCGGGGCGCGGGGGCTGCCACGGTGGTTTCCGCCAGTGATGTATTCGGATCGATACGCCGGCAGGATGGAAAAGCTTCCCAATGCTTCCTCTGGCCCCCCCCGTCGGGCCTCCGCGAACATTGGGCGATGCTGAGGTGCCGGACTGTCGTGGGTTGCGGAACCGGTCTGTTTCCGTTACAAGGGGTGTGGCCGCGAATTGCCTTTTTCGCAGGATGAACCGGAAAGGGAAAAGATTTCCAGACGATCAGGTATCGGAGATCAACCGTGAGCGATTGGACGATCATAAAGGTCTCCGCGTATTCCCCGGGCCTCCTCGGCCGGGTGACGGAGTTGCACGGCCGATATTACCACCACCATTGGGGGTTCGACCTCTTCTTTGAGGCCAAGGTGGCGATGGAGATGGTCCCTTTCCTGGAGCGCTTCGATCCGGTCAGGGACGGCCTCTGGGTGTCGATGAAGCATGACCGGGTCATCGGGAGCGTTGCCATATGCGGGCAGGACGCAGGGACCGTTGGGGCTCGGCTGCGCTGGCTGATCGTCGAACCGGAGCACCAGGGGATGGGAATCGGAAAAGCCCTGGTGGAGAAGGCCGTTGATTTCTGCCGGAGATCCGGTTTCCGGCGCGTCTGGCTGACGACGTTTGCCGGGCTCGATGCGGCTCGTCACATCTATGAAAAGGAAGGGTTTCAACTGCAGGAGGAGCAGGAAGACGCCCACTGGGGCAGGACCGTGCGGGAGCAGCTGTTCGAACTGCTGATGTAGACAGGGCCGGCACACGTCGGCATTGCGCGAGAGGAAAACGGATATGGGTGTACTGAATCAGTTCGGACTGTGCGGCCGGGTCGCCATTGTGACCGGCGGCAGCAAGGGACTGGGTCGGGCCATGGCGCTCGGCCTGGCGGAAGCGGGGGCCAAGTTGGTCGTCGTCAGCCGGACGCAGAGTCTCATTGAAGAAACCGCCGACGAGATCATCAAAAAAGGCGGTGAGGCACTTGCAGTTCCGACGGACGTGAGGAGTGAGGAGGACGTCGAGCGGATGGTCGCCCTGGTGGCGGAAAAATACGGCCGCATCGACATCCTGATCAACAACGCGGGGATCGGGGGCTCCAGGAAGGTCGTCACCATGACGGCGGACGAGTGGAGCAACATGATGGATACCAACGTGAAATCCATTTTCCTTGCGGTCCGGGCCGTGGGGAAGGTGATGATCCGGCAGCGGTCCGGCAAGGTGATCAACGTCAGCTCCGTCCTGGGGAAGGGAGCCCTTCCCCGCTCCATGCACTACGGGGCCTCCAAGGCGGCGATCATCCACATGACGAAGACCCTGGCCCTGGAATGGGCTCCCTTCAATATTCATGTGAACGGCATTGCTCCGGGATGGTTTCTGACGGAGATGACGAAAGACCAGCAGGAGGGAGAGAACCGGGAATTCCTCGTCCGGAGAATCCCCTTCGGACGCTTCGGCAATCCGGAGGAGATGGTCGGATTGGCTGTCTTTCTGGCCTCGGACGCCTCCAACTACATCACCGGGGACACGGTCTTCATTGACGGCGGATATTCCCTCTGGTAGAACCGCTTCCGCAGTCGAAGGGCCTTCGTGAACCCGCGCCTGCGCTGTTCCCGCTCATCCTGCATCCTTGACTATTCCCGTCAAACCGTATTTCCGGTTCTTACGGGTCAGGGTAGACAGGTCGATCTGCAGTTCTTTAGCCGCTTCGTTCAGATTTCTGAACTTCCGAAGGGTTCGCCGGATCAGGGCTCTCTCGAACTCCTCCACCTGCTTGCGGAGAGGGCCCGTCTGCAGGGCCTGCCGCATACCGTCCATTCTCGGGTGCGGGTTATGTCCATAGGCCGCCCGGATGTCCCGGGGCAGGTCTTCCATGGTGATCACCTCCCCCTCACTGGTCACGACGATCCGCTCGACGGTGTTCCGGACCTCCCGTACGTTTCCGGGCCACTCGTGCTGGATCAGGGCGTTGAGGGCGTCAATGGACAGTGCCTTATCCGTCTGGTAGCGCTGGTTGTAAATCTTCAAAAAGTGCTTGATCAGGGGCAGAACATCCTCCCGCCGTTCCCGGAGCGGGCTGACGTGCATGGGGATCACGTTCAGCCGGTAGTAGAGATCCTTCCGGAATTTCCGTTCCTTGACCATTCGTTCCAGGTCCATGTTCGTGGCGGCGATGATGCGCACGTCGATGGGCAGGGTGGCCAGTCCTCCGAGGCGCTTGATGGCCCGGTCCTGCAGCACGTTGAGAAGCTTGGGTTGCAGCTCCAGGGGAAACTCGCCGATTTCGTCGAGGAACAGGGTTCCATTGTGGGCCAGCTCGAAGAGCCCCTGCTTGCCCTGGCTCCGGGCGTCCGTGAAGGCACCCTTTTCATAGCCGAAAAGCTCCGATTCAAGAAGCGTCGGAGGCAGAGCGGCGCAGTCCACCTTCACGAAGGATCCCA
The DNA here is from genome assembly GCA_035363115.1 of Syntrophales bacterium. Lineage (NCBI taxonomy): Bacteria > Pseudomonadati > Thermodesulfobacteriota > Syntrophia > Syntrophales > Syntrophales bacterium. The sequence continues at coordinate 808,862 of DAOSEM010000001.1, forward strand.
GGCGGTGACGCGTGCTGTGGTAATGGATGAACTGGGCCAGGACGTCCTTCCCGACTCCCGAGTCGCCGGTAATGAGGACTGTCGCGTCCGACGAGGCCACTTTCTTGGCCACTGCGAGGATGTGCCGGAACTCAGTGCTTCGGGCGACGAAGAACTTGTTCGTATTCCCAAGCTGCTCTTCCAGGTAGTCGATCCGCTTCTTGAACTGCTCGATCAGGACCTGGGATTGCTCGAGTTCTCGGCTGATGGTGTTCAGCTCCGTCACGTCCCGGAGGGAGCTGATGACCGCCAGGGGATGACTGTCCCTGTCCCAGACGATGGCCGCCGTTACCAGGAGGTCTCGCCCGCTGGGATAGCGGACCAGGCGGCTGCGGCTCTTATGATCTCTCAGGACTTCGAGATTTACGGCTCGTGGGACCCAGTTCTTCTCGATGGCGAAATTCGTATGCCTGCCGATCAGCTCCTTGCGGTTGATGCCGCTGATGCGCTCGAAGGCCGCGTTGGCCATCAGGTAATAGCCGTTGAGATCGGCGATGTAGATCCCGTCGGAGACGGACTCGATGACGGACCTCATAACGCTCAGGACATGATCGGAAAATCCGGACACGGTAAAGACTCCTTCCCGGTGGTCGCGGTCCGGCATGCCAGCAGGCCGCCGGCGCTGAACGGACACTAATCCAGCACGGCACGGATGTCAATGGATGGAGGGAGCGGGGCGGAAAGGCTGTGCAACCCCCTGCCGCCGGGAGTGAATTGTCGTCAGAAATCAAGTGGATGGTTGGCTATCCGGATGGGAATTATCCTCCATGCCGGCCCGATCGATGATTTCTATCACCCGGGCCGCCAGCTCCACCGGCGGCAGGGACTCGCAGTCGATCGTATTGCCGGCCACCCGGATCCATCGGCGAGCCATGCCCCGGATGTCCGGGCGGTCCGCGCATGCAGTCGGGCAACCGCAGATCATAACGGCGACCCCGTAGGCATGGGACGGCTTCACCGTTTCCAGCCGGCAGTCGGGAGGCAAGAGCGATCCAATCTCCACCACCAGGGCCGTCCGGTCGATCTGCGGATTGCAGCCGCCGCAGTATTTCAGGCCGATGCGCTTCATCCTGTTCTCCAGCGCCGGATCGCCCCCCTGGCCTCCCGGCGCCCCTGTTCGTATCCCTCGTCGAGGACCCGGCGGTCCCGGCTGAGCCGGGAGACGCGGAAATCGCCGGGCGGGCAGACTTCCACGATTTCAATGCCGGCCGGCGGCTTCCGGATCAGGGCCACCGATTCGTTGTAGCGCCGGGCGCGCCGTTTCATTGCCTCTCCAAGCAGAGGACAACTCCTTGCGTGGCGGACAAGCAGCCTGTCGGAGATCCCGGAGCGCTTGACGTAGCTCATGGGGCGCGAGCGGACGACCATGACCCGGCGGGCTCCCCGCCGGATCGCTTCGCCGACCGGAATGGCATCGGCGATGCCGCCGTCCGTGGAGGCACGTCCGTCCACTTCCGGGTAACTCCTGTAAAGCAACGGGATGGCGCTGGAGGCCTTGAGGGTGTGCTCCAGGTCCTCGGCCGCCGTCTGCCGGTAAACGGCCTGTCCCGTCCGGACGTCCGTCAGGACCACGACAAAAGGCTTTTGCCGGGCGTAGATGGCCGCCAGGTCGAGCCGGATTTCCCGGATGGTGATCTCCCAGAGCCAGTCCAGATCCAGCAGGTGGCCGCCGCGGAGGAACCGGACGAAGTCGATGAACTCCGGCCGGAGAGAGTAGTCCCGGTAGATGCGCCCGTTGCGGCCCTTCATACCGGCCAGGTAGGCCGCTAGGTTGGAGGCGCCTGCGGAGACACCGATATAGAGGTCGAAAGGATTGAAATCCGCCTCCAGAAACCCGTCCAGGAGGCCCGTGGAGAAGACACCGCGCAAGGCACCCCCCTCAACGACGAGCGCCGACATCCCGTTCCCGGAGGCCATATCTCTTATGACCGTTATGCTGTCCGTGGTCATGGATCTATTCGGTCCCGCATTCGTCGCCGTTTGATCGGACACCGATCGAATCTATTTTATCCTGGCGATTTCCCGGGCCAGCTTCTTCTTGTAGTCCAGGTTGCCCTGCCGGGAGATCATGATCCGCTGCGCCTGGGGCGATCCGGCGCCGTGCATGGACTCCGTGCGGTAGCCCACGGCCGCCGTTCCGAGGGTGATGTTCTCGATGAGGCGCAGGACCCGGCAGCGCGACTCCGTCCGCACCGAGGCGATCCCCTTGAAGTACTTCTCCACGACCGGGCCGATCTCGGGGTGCTTCAGGTCCCGCTCCGAGGCCATGGTGACCATCAGCCCTCCGGCAATGTCCTCGGCGAGCCGGGCGATCTCATAGGGGAAGCGCGTCACGTTCTGCTTGCAGACGTTCGCCAGGAGAAGGTCGATCAGGTAGTTCCCCGATGCCGTCGGATGCCCCTCCGCCGAGCAGGCGATCCCGCAGGCGTACAGCGTCTCGTTGAGATGCATCATCTCGATGAGCTTGTCCTTCACGTGGGAGGCCTTCGCCGCGCCGTTAAAGTCCGCCGCCAGGGCCGCCGCGCCGATCAGGACGTCGCCGACGCCGACCTTGCAGCCGCCGTAACTCTGGCGGTGGTAGCCGGCGAACCGCTCTACCAGGGCGCCGCTGAATTCGTACTCGCCGCACATGAAGACATTCTCCCAGGGGACGAACAGGTCGTCGAACACCATCAGGGCCTCGTGGCCGCCGTACAGGAGGTTGCCCACGTCGATCTCGCCGCCTTCGAGTTTTCGCGTGTCGCAGGACTGGCGCCCATAGATGTAGAAGATCCCCTCGGCGTCGGCCGGAGCGACGAAAGACAGGGCGTAGTCGGCGTCCTCCTTTGTCATGGTCATGGTCGGCATCACCAGGATCCAGTGGGAATTGATCGCCCCCGTCTGGTGGGCCTTGGCACCCCGGACGACGATGCCGTCCTTCCGCCGCTCCACCACGCGCGTGAAGAGGTCCGGATCGGCCTGCTTCGACGGCGGAAGCCCCCGGTCGCCCTTGGGGTCCGTCATGGCTCCGTCGACCGTCCAGTCCTCCTCCTGCATCCTCCGCAGGAATTTCAGGAAGCGCGGGTGGTAGGACGTGCCGAGCTTCCGGTCCATCTCAAAGGTGACGCTGTCCACGGCGTTGATGGCGTCCATGCCGACGCAGCGCTGGAAGCATGCCCCGGTCTTCTGGCCCAACAGGCGCTGCATTTTCACTTTCTTGACGAGGTCGTCAGTGCTCCGGTGGAGGTGGCAGAACCGGTTGATCCGCTCCCCCGTCAGGTGGGAGACGGCAGTCATCAGGTCCTCGTGGGCCGGGTCCTGTGCCAGGGTGTAGGTCATCTTCACAGAGTTCATGGAGGGCCGGATGATCGGGTGATCCACGGGGGTTTCCACCTTCTCGCCCATCAGCCAGACCTTCAGGTTCATCCGGCGCAGGCTTTCTTCATACTGCTCGGGGGTCATGAGGGCCATGTCGTTTCCTCCTTTTGGCGGGCCGGGGCCAGAACGGCCTGTGGCTTTGTACTGTCCTGCCGGCCGCGGAATGTGCCGGCGATCGATCATTGCCACAGGCTGGGCAGTTCAATCCGCCGGGTCAGGGAGCCATGTGCCGGCAGGATCTTCATCTGTCTTCCCGGAGCATCGGTTATCCTTGGGGATGCACAACGATCCCTGGTAACGGTTACCCGACGCCCCATGAAATCTACCGTTGAAGACGGTTTGATATTCACTCCAGGCTATGTCGATGTACGTTAAATATACCGTTCGCTATATTGACGGCAAGGAGTGTTTTACTTTAGAAAAACGCGTCATCCTGTCGATGCAAGGCGTCGCTTGTCATTCCGAGTGCTCAATCTTCCTGCTACTGAGTGAGACTGCGAATTGAACTACGGAACCGTCATGACGCGACACTCTGTCCATGTCACTATGAAATTCTTCCAATCCCCTATACCGCTTACAAGATTAACAAGCATTGTAATTCAACGGGATTCATCTACCCTGCAATTGCAAGCGGAAAATCTGGTTTGCGGATCTTCGAATCGTCGATCTCCGGAAAGATCGGCCCCCGTTGTACCTGAAGGATGTCATGCCGGTGAAACCGGGAAAGGAGGAAAGGTCATGAAACGAACAACCCTGGTAATCGGATTGGCGGTCATGTTTCTCCTGATTGCAGGCATTGCGGCAAACTCATCCTTTGCCGTCAGTTGTTCCGATCAGGAGGTGTCCTGCTGGGTCAACGCGGATAAATCACAGAGCGTGGCCAAGACGAAATTCAGCAGGTGCTGGAGCTGGAAACATTTAGGATGCATGCCGTGCGGCGGAGAGAAGGAGTGGAGTTACGCCGCCAGGTGGTGCGACAAGAACTATAAAGATCAATGCAAAGACAGATGCTGGGCGTGTTTTCGAAATCCAATCGACTCCTGTGTGAATGGAACGGCCTGCTGGAACACGGTCAATGATAAGCTGTGCATTCACTAGAGCCTGAAAAATGAAGACACCGATCCGAATCGTCAGCCTGGCGGTCATGTTGCTCCTGAGTGCGGGCGCATCCGTGAACTTGGCCTGTGCTTGCGGCTGTCCGGATTGGGAAGTCTCCTGCTGCATTGATGGAGACAAGTCGCAGACCCTGGCGAAGACTTCCTTCACGATGTGCTGGAGCTGGAAAAGAGTCGGATGCGTACCGTGTCACGGAGGGGGGAAGTGGAGCTGGTTTGCCGGCTGGTGCAATGACAACAATAGCGAGTGTCAAGGGAAATGCCAGGGGTGTATTGAGAACGAGACTCCATACTGGACACCCCTGGCTTCCAGCATCAAAGGCAAATTCAGCTGCGTGGACAGCAACGGCCATTGGCATTCTCCCTGAGTTCAACTCCATCACGGGAGTGTGTTTTGTCGGCGCGGATGCTGCTGCCTCTGGAGGAGCGCAATCAGGATCAACATTCATCTCAAGGAGGAGCGATTCATGAGAGAGCTGTCACGGGTATGCATTGCATTGGTCATCGTATGTTTCTTTCTTGCCGGTCAGGCCTTTGCTGGTGAGGCAAATGATGTGGCATCCGGAAAACAGAGGACCGTTGTCCACAGTTTTCTGGGTACGGTTGCGAAGACGGATGCAGGGAAGAAGACGATCACCATCCATGCCGTTGCAGACAAGGAAGAATATCTCAGGGAAGGCGACATGCCGTTCCGGGAGTTCAGTGCCGATGGGAAAGAGATCACCTTTGATGTCTCGAGAGCGGTGTTCCTGGGGGCAAACGACATCAGCAACATCAAGAGACTCCAGCTTATCCGGGTTGGTTATGACAAAGAGGGAGGAGCGTATGTCGCTCACACGGTATTGGTTCTGTCGAAGAGGCAGCCGTGAAGAGGGGTTCGGTCTTTGTCCGGTCGGACGACGCTGCCAAATCAAACTGTCCGTGAACAAAGGTGACGTTGCGGGGGCCTGGCGGTGTAGCGCTCTTTTTCGCCGGGAGACTGTTTATTCGTGAAATAGGAGAAAATGAGGAGGAAGTAACATGAAAAAAGCGGGCTGCATCGTGGCAATGGCGGTTTTCTTTCTCCTGCTTGCCGGCATATCCGCAAACACGGCCTGGGCAATCGGCTGTTCGGATCGGGAAGTCTCCTGCTGCATCGACGGCAAGCAATCGGAGACGGTGGCCAAAACGAAATTCACCAGGTGCTGGAGCTGGAAAGACTTTGGATGCGTGCCGTGTCATGGAGGGGGAAAATGGAGTTACGCAGCCGAGTGGTGCAACGACAACTATGGTCAGTGCCAGGGGAAGTGCAAGGCGTGTTTTCATGATCCCGGTGATCGGTGTGTGCTGAAACTGACCTGCTGGGACAAGGACGGCCGGCAAACATGTGAATGATCCGAGGAAAGGAGGATGAGCCATGAGGAAAACGGGTTGCATTGTGGCGATGGCTGTTTTTTTCATCATGGTTGCGGGCATATCCGTGAACTCAGCGTATGCCGTCGGCTGTAAGGACAGGGAAGTAAGCTGTTGCCTTTACGCCGATGAATCGCTGACCGTGGCAAAGACGAAATTCAGTATGTGCTGGAGCTGGAGAAAGGCTGAATGTGTGCCATGTCACGGAGGGGGGAAATGGAGTTATATGGCTCAATGGTGCAACGACAACGTGGAAAAATGCGGACATGGGAATTGTTGGGCATGTTATATTGATAAATGGGACCCATTTTGCGCGAATACACATTGCTATAGCAAGGATGGCGAGAAAATCTGTTACTGATAACAGGGAAAGAGGGTGAGCCATGAAAAATACAATCTGTATCGTCGCAATGGCGGTTTTCTTTTTCTTGTTTGCCGACGCATCCGTAAACTCAACGTATGCTGTCGGATGTCAGGATAAGACAGTCTCCTGCTGCATCGACGGCAAGGAATCGAAGACAGTGGCCAAGACCAAATTCACCATGTGCTGGAGCTGGAGAAAGGCTGACTGTGTGCCATGTAATAATGACGGGCAATGGTCTTATTTAGCTCTATGGTGCAATGTCAACTATATCAACGAATGCCAGGGAACATGCCAGGGGTGCTTCAAAGTTCGCAATCCTTTTTTTATGACACCGAAGGCTTCAGAGGGAGGTGACGGCGTCTGCTGCTTTGATAATGATGGCCATAAGCATTGTCGATGATTCGGGCGTCAACCACGGGAGGCAATGGAGTCGGGAGGGAAACCGTCACCGAAAAGGGTGATGAGGATCAACATTCATTTCGAGGAGGAGCGATTCATGAGAGAGCTATCACGGGTATGCATTGCATTGATCATCGTATGTGCCTTTCTGGCCGGCCAGGCCTTTGCGGGGGAGGCGAAAGATGCGGCATCCGGAAACAAGCGGACCGTTATTTACAGTTTTCTGGGCACGGTGGTGAAGGCGGATGCAGTGAAGAAGACGATCACGATCAAGGCCGTAGCGGACAAGGAGAATTACCTGTTGGGAGACGACATGCCGTTCCGGGAGTTCAATGCCGAGGGGAAAGAGATCACCTTTGATGTTTCGAAGGCGAAGTTTCTGGGGGCAAAGGACGTCGGCGGCATAACGGGACATCCGCTTGTCAGGGTTGGTTATGACAAAGAGGGCGGAGCGTATGTCGCCCACACGGTGCTGGTTCTGTCGAAGCGGGAGCTTTCCATGGCCCGATAAGATGGGGGAAGACAGGGAGGGCGAGCCATGAAAAAAGCGGGCTGCATGGTGGCCATGGTGGTTCTGCTTTTCCTGTCTGTCTTTATGCTGAACGATTCAGTCTATGCGGTGGGCTGTAATGACTTGAATGTTTCCTGCTGCATTGATGGAAATAATTCGCAGACCGTGGCGAAGACTTCCTTCAGCATGTGCTGGAGCTGGAAAGACTTTTGTTGCATGCCGTGTAATGGGGGGCACAAACTAGCCTATCTCGCTAAATGGTGTAATGAGAACCATGGCCAATGCGAAGGAAAATGCAAAGCGTGTTACGGTAGCCGTTCAACTTTTTGTGCTACCCAGCGATTCTGTGTTGACCGGGAAGGCGACGAAACTTGTCAATAGGATGAAGGACAGAGCAAAAAAAAGGAGGGGCGATTCATGAAAATGTCACGTGTATGCATTGGATTGGTCATCATATGTGCCTTTCTCGCCGGACAGGCATTTGCGGGGGAGGCGAAAGATGCTGCGCCCGGGGGCAAGAGAACCGTTGTCTACAGTTTTCTGGGCGCAGTGACGGGGATGGATGCGGGGGAAAAGACGATCACCATCCATGCCGTTGCGGACAGGGAAGATTACCTGACGGAGGGGGACATGCCGTTCCGGGAGTTCAGTGCCGACGGGAAAGAGATCACGTTTAATGTCTCGAAGGCGATGTTTCTGGGGGCGGAAGATATCAAAGGAATCAAGGCTCTCCAGCTTGTAAGGGTTGGTTATGACAAAGAGGGTGGGGCATATGTTGCTCACACGGTGTTGGTTCTGTCGAAGCGGTAGCCGTGAAGCCGGGCTCGGGCATTCCGGGGTCTGTACACGCTGTGAATCAAGCCGTTCATGATCCGAAGTTATGCCTCAGCTATGCCTCCAGCGAGGTGGTGCACCTTTCTGTGGGTGGAATTCCTGTTGGTGAAATCGCTGATGACAAGGAGGATGAGATATGAAGAAAACCGGCTGCATTGTAGCGATAGCTGTTTTCTTTGTCCTGTTGGCCGGCATATCGGCAAGCCCTGCCTACGCAGTCGGCTGCAAGGACCACTATATCGCCTGCTGCATTGACGGCAAGTCAAAGAAGATGGTGGCGGATACTCACTTCACCATGTGCTGGAGTTGGAAGTCGGCTAAGTGCAAACCCTGTCACGGGGGAGGAAACTGGAGTTGGTTTGCCAAGTGGTGCAACGAAAACTATGCCCAATGCGAGGGAAAGTGCAAGGGGTGCTGGTGGGATCAAGACGTTGATTGTTTGCGAGGGTTTCGATGCTATGACAAAAAAGGGGATTATACGTGTGATTGGCCTTGATGGATGAAAAGCGGCATCCCCTGGAGCAATACACAAGGGCGGCTTGATTCATCAGCGGTGGTTGTGACAGGAAGGCACCTGTTCGGCCAGGAAGGTCCTTGTTCTCTTGAAGAGACGATCATGAAGCGGGGTTCGGGATTTTTTTAGTGGGACGACACGAAAAAGGCAGGCTGTTCATGATCCAAGATGATGTTACGGTACCCTTGACGGAGAAACGCTCCTTTTCACCGGGAGACTTTTGGGTGGTGAAATTCGAAAAACAAGGAGAAAGCAGCATGAAAAAAACGGGCTGCATCGTGGTCTTGGCGGCTTTCTTTCTCCTGATTGCGGGTATATCCGCAAACCCAGCCTGTGCCCTCGACTGTGGGGAGTTGAAAGTCTTATGCTGCATCGATGGAAAATTATCGCAAACTGTGGCCAAGACTACATTCAGCATGTGCTGGAGCTGGAGTAAGTTTGAATGTGTGCCGTGTCACGGGGGGCATAAGTTTTCGTATCTTGCGAAGTGGTGTAACGAGAACAACGACCAATGCGAAGGGAAATGCAGAGGGTGTTATTCGCATTTTCGTTATTGCTATGGACGAATCTGTGTGGACAAAGACGGAAAAGAATATTGTCAATGAGAGGAATGAAGGAGCATGGATGCGACGCAAACCAATTGCCCGTTACCCATGAAACTCTATTCATCTTTCTATGGTTTGGTTGATATTACGAACGAATTTATTTATATGAACACGGGGTTTTCCAGTCATATCCCGAAAAAAAGGAAAAGGTCAGTCTTCTCGTGGGCTCAGGCTTTTTTTATAAACATGAGACATGGGTAGGAAACATGGCCTTCAAGCGAGGATAATGGAATCAGGCCTGTCGTTATCGACATCTTCGCGAATCAGTATCCTGTGCCTTGTCATTTTTCTCTTCGTATTTTTTGCCTCTTCGGTTCCGGTGCGGAGTGAAGAGAAACAGGAGATTCCGGGCGTTCAACGGGAAGCGAAGAAACTGACCCTGTCCGATTGCATTCTTCTTGCCCTGCAGAACAACGTTTCCATTCAAACGGCTTACCTGGACAGAATCTCCCAGCGGATGGAGCTCCGTGTCGCTGAGGACAAGTTTGTTCCCCAACCGAGCCTGAGCTTTTCGACCCGCGCCTCATCCACCTACAATACGGATGGCACCCGGACCCGGGGATCCACTCAGGACGGTCTGTTCGCCACGACCCTGAACCTTCCCACGGGCGGATCCGTAACCTTCAGCTGGGACAACCCGGCGACGAAAGCGGACATCGGCCAGGATTACAGCTACAGTTCCGGCTGGAGCGTCCAGTTTATTCAACCGCTTCTGAAAAGTGCCGGCCTGGATGTTGCCATGCAGTCCATCCGGCAGGCCAGGGTGGCCGAGGAGCAGTACATCCTCGACCTGAAGGACACGCTGGCCACCACGATCGCAACGACCATCACAGACTACCGGGCCTATGTGTCGGCCCTGCGCAGCTACGACATTCAAGCCAAGGGGCTGGAGACGGCCCGCCGAACCCTGGAGACGAACCAGGCGCTCATCGATGCCGGGCGCATGGCCCAGACGGAAATCCTCCAGGCGGAGAACGACGTGGCCAATCGTGAGTTGAGCGTCATAACCGCCAGGAATGACGTCGACTCGGCGCGGCTTACCCTTCTCCAGGTCCTCAACCTGGACAAGAACACGGACTTCCTGCCCGTTGAAGAAGGGGAGAAGTTTGTTCCTCCTCCCTCCCTGGAAGAAGCCATCGCCGTGGCCCTGAAAAACCGTTCCGATTACATCAAGGCCCTGCAAAACCTGGAGCTGGCCAAACTGGACCTGGCCGTCAACAAGCGAAACCTCCTCTGGGATCTCTCGCTCGTGACAAATGTCGGACGGACCGGGGCGGGCGATACCTACCGGACGGCCCTGGCGGACCAGCAGATTCGGAAAAGCGACTGGGACGTCTGGCTTCAGCTCAACATTCCCCTGAGGGACCTGCAATCGGAAAGCAGTTATGTCACAGCGAAAGTAGCCCTCGAAAAGGCGGGCATCAACCTGAAGAAGCTGGTGAGCGACATTGAAATCGACGTCCAGAATAGAATCAGGAATATCGACGTCAATTACAGGAGTTATTTGCTCGCAAAAAAGGGACGGGAGCTTTCGGAGCGGAAACTGGAAATCGAACGGGAAAAACTGCGACTGGGACGATCGACCAACTTCCAACTGGTGTCCTTCCAGAACGACGTCCTCGATCAGCAGACGATGGAACTGCAAGCCCTGATCACGTACCTCAACTCCCTGACGGATCTGGATCAGTCGCTGGGAGTTACGCTCGATCGATGGAGCATCAGCGTCAAGCGCGAGGATGAAGGTGTCAAACTGCCGGAGGACCGGAAGAAGGAAGTCAACGAGAAGCTGACGGTGAAATAATCAAGGGACAGCCATGAACCAGGATCCGATCATCTACAGAAGCATTCTGGAAAACATGACCGACGGGGTCATGACCGTTTCGCTCGACGGCCGCATCATGACGTTCAATGAGGCGGCGGAACGGATTCTGGGCCTCCGTGCCGAGGATGTTCTCGGCCGGTCGCTGAGTGAAGTGTTTCTCGGAAGGGAAGGGAGCGATGCCTTCAACCAGGCCATCCTGGACGCCGTTTACAACGAGGCGGTGACTCAGAACGGCATCGTCCTGTATTCAGCCGGGGAAAAGCGCATCGTTCTTTCTGTTACGACTTCTTTTCTTCGGTCCGACAAGACGGGACAGAAAAAGAAGGCCGCCGTCATTGCGGTCTTCAGCGACCGGACGGAAGTGGAGGCTCTTCGGGAGACAGAGCAAGACCTCACGGAGGAGATCAAGGCGAAGCACAGGGAGCTGCAGACGTCCTACTCTGAACTGGAGGAGTCCAACACAAGCCTCAAGGCCGCCCTGAAAAAAGTTCAGATGATCCGCATTGCCGCAACGGCACTGGTGCTTCTACTCTTTCTGTCCATCGGGATCCTGACGTGGATAAAAGGCACGCCGGGAAGGTCCGGGCCGTCTCCGACCGCAGATTCGCAGGCGGGTGCAGTGAAGACGTACAAGGTGGCACTGCAGCCCCTTGTCGACAAAATCTCTCTCCGGGGTACTCTCAAGCCGATCCAGGTTGTGAACGTGACGAGTCCCTTCGCGGGCACAGTCACGGAAAAGCTTTTCGAATACGGCCAGTCCGTCACCAAGGGACAGCTTCTCATGCGCCTCGATACCAGGGAAATCGAATCGAAATGCCGCGAAGCGGAATCGGCTTTCATCAAGGCAAATGAAAAAAGAAAGGAAATGAAGGATTGGAAGAACACGGATGAAATGGTCAAGGCGATGCGATCCCTGGACAAGGCGAAGAGATCCTATGAAGAAACGGAAACCCTTTTCAAGAAAGGCATTGTGTCGGCCGACGAATACAACAATGAAAAGAACAATTACGAGAACGAGCTCCTGACATACAAGACCACAAAGGCCAAAGGCGAGGGCGATAACGTGACCCTGGCAAAGCTCGACTATTACAATGCAAGGGCGAAACTTGCCGATCTCGAGAAACAGCTCAAGAAGGCCAATGTCCTTGCCCCGGTATCCGGAACGGTCATCCTCATGGACGCCGCGGGGGATAAGGACAGGAAAGGAAAAGCCGTCGAAAAGGGTACTTCTTTCGGCGAGGGGGAGATCATGCTGGCCGTCGGTGACACGACCGGCCTTTCGGTTTCCACCGAAGTGGACGAGATCGAGGTGACGAAGATCAAGAAGGGTCAGCAGGCGATCATCACGGGAGACGCATTCCCGGATGTGATCCTCAAGGGAAGGGTCGATCACATTTCGTCCCAGGCGAGCGTCAAGGGAGGGGAAGGGGGGGCGAAGAAAGCGGCTTCCTTCGAGATCCTGATCCAGGTGGAAAGGCTTACCCAGGAAACGGCCGACAAGATCCGTCTCGGCATGTCGGCCAATCTATCCATCGAGATCCTGAACAAGCCTGACGGCATCCTGGTGCCCATCGGGGCCGTGCAGACGGATGGGGCGGATCGCTATGTCATGCTGAAGGAGGCGGGAAAGCGGGAGGCGAAGAGGGTGAACGTGAAGACGGGCATTACGACTCTCGATTCCGTGGAGATCCTGCAGGGATTGAAAATCGGCGATGAAGTCCTGGTAAAGGAGGAAGCGGTCCGGAATGTCCATGCTGAGGACAGTGAACATCCATAAGACGTATCCGGTTGGCCCCACAGAAGTAAATGTTCTCAAGGGCATTTCCCTGGAAGTCGAGAAGGGGGAGTTCCTGTCTATCGTTGGAGCGTCAGGCAGCGGAAAATCTACGCTGATGCATATTCTCGGTCTTCTCGAACAGCCGACATTGGGAGAGTATTATTTCGAGGAAACCCGGATCCGGTACGAGGACGACCGCGAGATCTCCAATCTCCGCAACCGGAAGATCGGATTCGTATTCCAGCAGTATTGCCTTCTGCAGCGGCTGACGGCCCTGGATAACGTGGGGATTCCCCTCATCTACCGGGGGATGGGCAAACCGGAGATCCGAGAGCGCTCCATGGCATACCTGCAGAAGGTCGAAGTGACGGATCGGGCGTATCACCGGCCGAACGAGATGTCCGGTGGACAGCAGCAGCGGGTGGCCATCGCCCGGGCCCTGGTGGGCAATCCGGCACTGATCCTCGCCGACGAGCCCACGGGTGCCCTGGACAGCAGGACCGGCCAGGAGATCATGGACCTCTTCCGAAAGCTCAACGAAGAGGAAGGAATCACCATCATCGTCATTACTCACGATCCCAAGATCGCCGCTCAATGCCGCCGCCGCATAGAGATCACCGACGGGCTCGTCACCCCTCTGGCGGTCGACGGGAATCCTCATTGAATATCCGGGCGCCGCGGGGTGTCCGGAATCAAGGACAACATGATCCTGAAAGCAAACATTTCCGAAGCGTTTACAAGCCTTGCAAACGCCCGACAGCGGACGATCCTTGCCATTATCGGCATCGTCATCGGCATCGGATCCGTCATCGGCATGGTCTCCATCGGCTCCATAGCGGAAAATGAGGCCCTCAAGCAGTTCAAGGACATGGGAGTGGACGTCGTCATGGTGAGGCTGACGGAGGGCAGTCCATCGGCAAACGTGACCCTGCGGGACATCACGGCCCTGAAAGAAAAGGAGAGCTCGATCCTCGATGTCGCGCCTTACCTGCGGTCCAGCGGCACATTCAGCATCGGCAAGAAGAGCATCTACCTGGAGGAGATGGGTGTGACCGCCAGCTTCTTCGACATGAACAAGATCCGGCTGGCGGAGGGGCGATTCATCTCGGATCTCGACGAGAACCGCTATTTCTGTGTCATCGGGAAGGAAACGGCGGCTTTCCTCCGGGGGATCGGATTGAATCCTCTCCTCGGCAGTCAGTTTCCTCTCGGAAACAGGATTTTCACGATTGTCGGCGTTCTCGACAGCGTCTCGGATGGAGGGATGAGGCCTTACGGAATCAACAGCTCCGTGATCATGCCCATTAGCACGGCCGGGCGGTTCTTCGAGAAAAGCGACATCGACAGCTTTCTTGCCCTGGTCGGGAACACCGTCTCCCCGGCCCAGGCCAAGGCGGATATCCAGAATTACTTCCGGACAAAATCTCGGGACCTCAAAGTCCGGGTCACCACGGCGGAAGAGCTGATCGCCAACATGAAGAAGCAGATGCAGATCTTCTCGCTGCTTCTCGGCGCCATCGGGAGCATCTCCCTGATCGTGGGAGGCATCGGCGTCATGAACGTCATGCTCATCTCGGTTACGGAGCGCCGGATGGAGATCGGTCTCCGGCGGGCGCTGGGGGCTCAGCAGGGCGACATCCAGAGCCAGTTCATCATGGAGGCATTGGTCCTGTGCCTCGTCGGTGGCGTGATCGGGATCGTTCTCGGAGTCATCGTCTCCTTCGTTTTTGCGAAGGTCTCCCACTGGGAATTCCTGATCTCGTACGGATCCATTATTCTCGGTTTCGGCGTGGCCGCTGCCGTGGGCGTTTTTTTCGGCTATTATCCGGCGCGCTCCGCCGCGAGGCTGGACCCCATCAAGGCCCTGCGTTCCTGATCGCCGGAGGCGCGTTTGTTGTCCCGACGACCCGACGGGCCCGACCGGGGATGTCCCGAATCGTTTCGGGCGCCCCGGCCGGGCCGTTCTTGCGTCAGGGAGAAAGGAAACCTACAGGAGAATCTCCAGGTCCTCCAGGGGATAAGCGGCACAGGAGTGGATGTAGCCGTACTGCCGGTCGGACCGCCGGACCAGGGTTCCCTCTGGCTGGTAGACCCGTCCGGACAGCAGCTTCACCCGGCATTGGCTGCACTCCCCCGAGCGGCACAGGGAGGGAATCACGATGCCGCTTCGCTCCAGGGCGACCAGCAGCGGCTCTCCGGCCATTGCCGGAAAGCTTTTCCCGCCTTTGAGCGAGACGTTGAAGCGGTCATCTTCCCGCACCTCCGCCGGCCAGCCGGGGGAACGGGAAATCGATTTCGGCGGTCCGAAGACCTCCCGGCGGATCTTTCCGGAAGGCACGTCCAGGGAGAGAATCTCGGGGATGCAGAACCGGTACATCTCGCCGGGTCCGCAGAGGAAGAAGGTCTTTCCCGCGGCATCTCCTGCCTCCCGGCGGATCAGGTCCGCCGTGATGTAGCCGCAGGCCCCGCCATATCCGGGCGAGGGATTCTCGATCACCGGGATGTATCGCAGATTCGTGAAGCGGGCCGCCAGGCGCTCCAGCTCCTCCCGGAAAATCGCCTCTCCGGACTCCCGGTCTCCGTGAAAAAGCCAGAACGTGCGGTCGAGCCCGCTTTCGAGGGCTTCCCGGATCATGCTCATGAAGGGTGTAATCCCGCTCCCTCCGGCCAGGAGCACCAGCTCGCGGTCGTGGAGGATCGGGTTGAAATGGAAATGCCCCTCCGGTCCGGAGGTCTCGAGGATGTCGCCCCGCCGGACGCCGCTCAGCAGAAAGGACGAGACGAATCCGTCTTCCACGGCCTTGACGGTGATGTCGTAATAACCCCGGTGCCCGGGCGGAGAGGAGATGCTGTAGGGGCGGCCGGTGCGGACGTTTCCGATATCGCAGTAGATGCAGACGTACTGGCCCGCCTGGAAGGGGGGCAGGGGACCGTCGGTTGAGACGAGGCGAAGTGTTTTCGCCGAAGGCGTCTCGTCGAAGATCTCCGACACCTTCAGGCGCATCCGGTCGGGGTGGAGACGCCGGACGTATTCCTCTACGGCGCCGCGTTCGACGCTGAAGTCGGTCCCGTATTTCCGGCAGATCTCCCGTTCCCGGACGACCCGGTCGTATCCTTCGATTTTCGTCAGAATGTCAGGCCTCATTGCGCGTTCTCCTTTCTGCTCATCTCCCGCAGGATCGCCCGCGCCGCCGCGGCCCCCGAGGTGAGGGTCGGCTGGTAGCCCGGCATCCCGTACCACGCCCCGGTGCCGTAAAGCCCCTTGACGGGCGGCTTGGGGTTCCGGAACAGGGTCGAGTCCTTGACGTGCTGCTCGAAGCCGTAGGGGCTCCCGCCGGGATGGCCCAGGTAGCGCATGTGCGTGATCGGCGTGGCGACCTCCATCTCTTCGATGTTCGCCGTGAAGCCCGGGAAGTGCGGCTCGATCCGCCGGAGGATCGTCTCGGCGGCCCGGTACTTCTCGGCGGCGTATTCCTCCGGAGGAACCCGGAGCCACGGCTCTGCGTACTTCATGGTTACAATGGCGGCCTGGCAGGCTCCCTCCGGCGAGAACGTTGGATCCGAGACGTCGTAACAGCTCATGATGAGCGGTGGACCGCTCACGTCGAGGGTCCGGCAGAGGGCGAAGTCCCGGTCCATGTCGGTGGAGGTGCAGACGAAGTTGGTCGTCTCCGAGATGGACACCGCCTCGGGGGGGCAGCGGAGGCCCGCGTAAACGGTGAGGAACGAGGTGCCCACCACGGCCCCCCGGACTTCCCGGAGGGCGTCTTTCCGTTCTTCCCCGCCGTCGAGGAGACCGGCGAAGGTGGCCACCGCGGAGGCGTTGGAAACGACGTATCGCGCCGTGATCTCCTCCCCCCGGTCGGTCACGACGGCCTGCACGGTACTATCGCGCGTGACGATGCGCGCCGCCCCGCAGGAGAACCGGATTTCACCACCGGCTTCCAGGACGACCGCGGCCAGCGCGTTGGAAAGGGCCTGGGAACCGCCCCGGATGTGCCAGGGCTTGAACTCGATGTAGGCGAAGAGGAGGGCGGCCAGGTCGCTGAAGGCGAGCAGCCGAGGCGGCAGCCCCATGTAGCCCCAGTAGCCGGCGATGACGAGCTTCAGGTAGGGGTCCCGGAAATACTCGTCCAGGACGCTCTGGGAGTCCCGAAAGGCATACTGGAAATAGAGGGGGTACTTCTCCGGCGTCACCTCGGGGTCCCGAAGGTAGAAGGCGCTGATGACCTCCTGGAAGAAGCGGTACACCAGGTCGAAGAAGCGGTCGATTCCTTCCTTTTCTTCGGGGAACCGCTCCTGGAGAACCCGGACGATGCCGGCCCGGTTCGCCGGCAGGACCACGTCGACCCGGTCCGGGACGATGAAACGGAACAGATTTTCCATCTCCACGAACTCAAGTTTGCCGAGAACCCCGAGGTTCTGCAGGAGTCCCCGGAGGGGACCCGGGAAGTCGGGGCGTCCGAGGCCGGAGAGCTGGTGAAGCGATACTTCGAACTCGAACCGGCCCCGGCAGAAACTCGTGGCGCATCCGCCGGGGATGTTGTGGCGTTCCAGGACCAGCACCCGGGCGCCTCCCCGGGCCAGCGCGGCCGCGGCGGCGAGCCCGCCGTTTCCGGCACCGATCACAATGGCATCATAGTCGGTCATCCGTTGCTCCTTTCTTTCCCATGCTTCCTTATTTCAGGCGGAAATCCACCCGGCTGTCCTTCAGCTTTTCCTTCTTCTGCGGGGTCAGGGACTTCGGCTCCACGATGAAGACTCGGTCCGGCGTCACGTCCCCGGACTTCAGGAGGACGTCCCGGACCGCATTCGCCCTCCTGGATGCCAGCAGGCGGAGGTCTTCGTCCCGGACCTCGATGTTGGTCAGCATCAGCTTCTCCATCTCCGCCGGCGGCAGGCTCTTGGCCATGCCGATGATGTTCCTCGGCTTCGGAAACGTTTCGGCGTCGTAGGCCATTTTCAGGTAGCGGTCGCGCTCTGCCGGGTCGATCTTCACGTCATCCACGGGGATCGGGGCGCCGCCCTTCTTCAGGCTCTCGTTCAGCTTCTGCACCTTCAGTTTTCTCAGGAACAGGGTTGTCCGGAGGCCTTCCCGGTCCTGTTCGCGGTCCACGAACCCCTCGATGTCCATTTTCAGGGAAGGCCGTTCTTTCAGGGCCTTCCCGAGGGTCGCGAGCTTCTTTACGTTTGCTTCGCCCACGGCGGCGCTGCCGGCGCTGAACTCCACGTAGCTCATCTCCTCCCCGCCGCCCATCAGGGAACCCAGGAGGGCGAAGGGCGCCGTGGCGGCCTTCGTCAGGATGTTCACCAGGACCTGGATGACGATCCGCCAGACGCTGAATTTCGGGTCGTCCAGGGTTCCCGCCACAGGAATGTCGAGCTTGATCTGGCCGTGGCGGTCCTTCAGGAGGGAGATCGCCAGGGAGACCGGGAGCTTCGTGGCCTGGGGGCTCTCGACTTTTTCTCCCAGGGTGAGCTGGTCGATGAAGACGACGTTCTGCGATTCCAGCTTTTTCTTCTCGATCAGGTACTTCAGGTCGAAGGACAGCTTGCCCTTCTCGATGGCGTAGCCGGCGTATCTGCCCGAGTAGGGCGTTACCGGACTCAGGTCCATGTCCTTGAAGGAGGCCTTCAGGTCCACGAAGAGGTCCCTGCTCAGGGGGTTGATCCTGCCGGTGATCTCCAGCGGGGCGTACCCGTCGAGTTTGCCCCTCAGGTCCACGTCTCCCTGGATTTCCTCCCGGGAGGATATCCTGCCGATGCGTCCCCCGATCTCGACGAGCCGGCCGGAGAAGGTGGGCTTGATGTGGTTGTCCAGGAAGTCGATCTCGCCGCCCTGGAGGGTGATGGCGCCGATGGTGATGTCCGGCCCCGCCGGAGGTTTCCCCTTCTCGTCTTTCGCCAGCCCTTTCTGCGGCGGCCCGGCCGCTTCACTCTTTGCCGGAGGCTTTCCCGCTTCTTCCTTCTTCTTCTCCGCGGCGATTTTCTGGACGTTCAGGGTGGCGTCCGGATAGACCATGACCCGGCTGTAGAAATCCGTCAGCGCCACCTGGCGGATCTGCACCTTCAGGGGAAACACCACGGCGTCGAGGTCGTTCAGGTACAGGGATTTCCACTTCAGGAAATCCGCCGCCTGGACCTTGTCGATGGAGGCGAAGCGGGTGACCATGAGCCGGCCGGCATAGCGGATCCGGGGCGGCTTTTCCGCCGGGGCGAGATCGAGCTTTCCCCTGGCGCCGATCTTGCCGCCCGTCACATGGAGATTCACCGCTTCCGCCCAGTAGGGCTGGAAGCCCGGCAGGTCGATGTCCTTCACGTCGACGGCCAGGCTGGTTGAGACCGGCGTAATGGTAAACGGCCCCTTCAGGGAGAGGACGCCCCGTTTCGGGAAGCCGACGGAGAGATCGACGGTCCCCTCCTTGCCGGAGGCCGTGGAGAGGTTGCGCACCTCCAGGCGGATGTCCCGGAGCGGGAGCGAAAATGGCACCGGCGTCGTCTCATCCCGGAAGGAGACGGCGCCCTTTTCGAGGAGCAGCTCGTCGATCTCCACGATCGTGCCCGCCTTGGCCGGAGGTGGGGCGGCTTTCGCGGCGGGTGTTTCCTTTTTCCCCTCCGTCTTCGGCTCTTCCTTTGTTTTTCCCGGAACCAGGGCCAGCAGGTTGATTTCTCCTGCCGCGTTCCGGCGGACGTTCACCTCCGGGGCCTCCAGGGCCACCTTCGCCAGGTGGATCCTGCCGGCCAGCGGCTCCAGATCGGCCGTGTCCACGGTGAGGGACGGGAACCTCAGGAGGGGGGCCTTCCGGAGGTCCTGGAGGACAACCTCACGGAGCACCGTCTTTCCCTTCAGGATCAGAACCGGCGAATTCCCCTTCTCCTGCCGGTAGGTGAGGGTTGAGTCCACGTCCAGTTTCGCCGAGGAGAGGATGAAATTCCGCTTCATCGGAATGTAGGCGAGGTAATACGGGATATCCAGGTCCTTGATCGAGATCTTGAACTCCGTCTCCCGGGAGTCCTTGAAGGGTTTCGTGACTCCCGAAAGGGTGTAGGGATCGCCGTTGATCACGGCGGAAAAGGAGGGTTCCACCTTCGTCTCCAGGGCGTATTCCATGTTGGAGATGAAGGGGATTCCCGCCTGGACGTTCTCGGCGGTGTGCTTCGTGTCCTTCGGGCCGTCGATGAACTCAAGGCGGCCGTCGATGAGCCGGATGTTGTTCAGGGAGAAGAGGAACGGTTTCCCGGGCTCCTTCTTTTCTCCCTCCGGCGCCTTCACCAGGAGATCGGAGAAGTTGTAGCTCCCGTCGGGATTGCGGACGATTCGGATGGAGGGCTTTACCAGCTTTACCTCGCTGAGGATGAGAGCCCGCCTGGCCACCGACAGCATCTGCAGGTCCACGAGCAGTTCCTGGAAGGAAACGAAGGACTCGGCGCCGCCCCGCTCCCGGATGCCGAATCCATGGACCGAAAGGGCGAGGGTGAGGGGGTTGAACTGGATCCGCTCCAGGGTCACCTCGCGATGCAGGGTCTCGGAGAGCTTCTTCGTCAGGACCGACTTGAGGATCGGCGGGACCAGAAGGTAGGAGGAAACGATCAGGACAGCCAGAAACAAAACCAGCCCGATGGCGATTTTCTTGAAGCGGCTCATCGTGTCACCTCCCGTTGTGGCTTGCGCGTATCGGCCCGCGATCCGGCGGCGACAATCCTTCGTCACGCCGTGCGGTCTATTCCTTCCGGGCGGCCAGGACTGCAGCGCCGATGGCTCCGGTGAGCTGGGCCTGTGGGGAGACCCTGAGGGTCAGGTCGAGGGCCTTCCCCAGGGCCTGCACGACGCCGGTGTTCCGGGCCACGCCGCCGGTCATCATCACCGGAGGGACCATCCCGAGCCGCCTGGCCATGGCGGAGACGCGGGACCCGATGGATTCGTGGATCCCGGCGACGATGTTTTCCCGCTGTTCCCCCCGGGCGATGAGGGAGATCACCTCCGACTCGGCAAAGACGGTGCAGAGGCTGCTGATCCTGGCGGGCGACTCCGCCTGGAGGGAGAGGGCGCCGAAACGCTCCAGGTCCACCTCCAGGGCCCGGGCCATGACCTCCAGGAAGCGCCCCGTTCCGGCGGCGCACTTGTCGTTCATGGCGAAGGTCTTGACCCGCCCGTCCGCCTCCAGGACGATAGCCTTGCTGTCCTGGCCGCCGATGTCCACGACGGAGCGGGTTTCCGGATCCAGGAAACGGGCCCCCGCGGCATGGCAGAGGATCTCCGTGACGGCGCGCCCGGCGAAGGAAACGCTCTTCCGGCCGTAGCCGGTGGCGACGATCCCGCCGACGGCGTCTTCCGCCAGTCCCGACTCCCGGAGGATCTCCTCGTAGATCCGCCGTCCCGCCGCCTCGGCATTGTAGCCGGTGAAGGCGATCCTCCCCCGGATGAACCGGCCGTCCTCGAGGAGGGCCGCCTTGGTGCTGATGGAACCGACGTCGATGCCGACCGTGAGCATGGTCAGACGATCGAGGCCCCGCCGTCGACGGCGATGGTCTGGCCGGTGATGAAATCGGAGCAGCCCGAGCAGAGGAACAGGACCGCGTGGACCAGGTCCGACGGCTCGGAGATCCGTCCGGCGGGGGTTTTCTGGGTGATCAGCGCGGCCAGTTCCGGCGAGGACCAGAAAAGTTTGCTGAAGTTGGTTTTCACGAGGCCCGGGGCGATGGCGTTGGCCTGGATGTTGAACGGGGCCAGCTCCGAGGCCAGGACCTTCGTCATCATCTCCAGGGCGGCCTTGGCGATGCCGTAGACGCTCATGCCCGGTGTCGCCCGCGTGCCCGCCAGGGAGGAGATGCTGACGATCTTGCCCCGCTTCTTCTCCCGCATGATCGCTCCGGCCCGGCGGGCGCAGAGGAAGGCCCCCGTGAGGTTCCCGTCCATGATCCGCTGCCAGACGGCGAGCTCCGTGTCGATCAGGGAGGCGCTCATCAGGTTCATCCCCACGTTGTTGACGAGGATGTCGACGGTTCCGAACCGGGCCACAACGTCGTTGAAGAGCCTCTCCACGTCCGCTTCCTGGGCTACGTGGGCCTGAACGGCCAGCAGGCTGTCGCCGCCGTTGAGGATGGCCTTTGCCGAGTCCAGGCCGTCCGACTTCCGTCCGCAGATGGCCACCTTCGCCCCCTGCTGGAGCAGGCTGTCCGCGATCTCCAGCCCGATTCCCCGGCTGCCGCCGGTTACCACCGCCACCTTGCCGCTCAAGTCATAGGTGATGCCGTTCATTCGCATCCTCCTTGCGGGATCAATTCTTCCGGTTCCGGATCACTTCCATGAAGGCGTCGATCCGTGTGTCGATCTGGCTCTCCGAGAAGGCCCGCTCGTCCACCATGTCCGCCTCGATCATGAGGGACGGGACGCCTTTCCTCTTCTCGATGATCCGCTGGATATCGTACTGGCCCAGGGAATAGGGCTTGCAGCTCCGGTTGGAGTGCAGGACCACGCCGTCGACGCCGTACTTGTCCACCATGGCGGCGACCGTGTCGGCCATCTCGTCGACCCCGATGTTGAGGTAGATGCGGCTGTACCCTTCGGCCATGCTGCCCAGGAAGTCGCTCTCGTCCATGTACTTCAGGGATCCGCACCAGGCGGACGTGTAGGTGTCCGCCACGAGGCAGGCCCCGTGGGAAGCGAATTTCTCCGACAGCCACTTCGTGCGGTACCAGACCGGGAGGTTGTCCCACAGGAGGCGGTACCGCTCGTTTTCGATGGAGCCGATTCCCTCGGCGGCCCGCTCCCGCATCTCCGCCAGGAGATCCCGGTAGTAGTCCACGGCGATCTGCGTTCCCCGGAGGGTCACGATCAGGGCCAGGTGAAAGAAGGCGTCGAAGGCGCTGATGGGGGCGGGCCTGTTCATGGCCGTGTCGAGGACCTCCTGCCAGAGCCGTTGCCCCTCGACGGAGAGGCGGCCCACCTCCTTCATGCGGTCGAAGTCAAAGGGCCGGCCGCAGGCCTCCGCCAGGAAGGCCGTGTATTCGTCCACCTGCCGGCGGACGTACCGCCGCATGTCTTCCGTGAATTCGGTGTGGCAGAAGGGGGTGTCGAAGATGAAGAGGGGGCAGCCGAAATACCGGGCCTGGACCTCGTACCACTTGAGGACGGTTCCGCAGATGTTGTTCCCGCAGATGAGCATGTCCGGCCTCGGCAGCCCGCCGATGGGGCCGCCGTTGACGGTGGCGCAGGCGATGTCCGACCGGGCGTAGGAGCACAGGTCGCTGGCGTAGCCCATGGCCTCCGCCTTCTCGCACAGGTCGACCCCCATCTTGCTGGCCCCGATCATGGCCCCGTGGTTTTCCGGATACACGGGGATGACGTCCATGGCCAGAAGCGGCTCCACGGGTCCGCCGCTGGTGATCCAGGCGACCTTCTTCCCCGTCTGGGCCGCCGTCTTGGCCTCGATGTAGTACGTCGTCATAATGTCCTTCATCTTCTTGACGGCCTTCACCTTCCGCTTGTCTTCACCGGTCGCTGCCATGATTCCTTCCTTGCCCCGTTTTGACGAAATCTCCGGAGTTGCAGGTTGTCCAGCCCACGGTTGAATATCAGCCATCTGATGGTTGAATTTCAACCCCAAAAAGCTTCCCGTATGCCGCCGGCGCTCTTTTCTCCGCCTGAGCCCTTCGATGCGGTTCGGCAGGCGCGGATCATTTCTTCCCGAAGACCGCGGCGAAGGGGTTGTTGAAGGGGACGTTTTCCGCCGGCCCTTTCCCCTGCTTCTTCCCGTCTCCCCGCCGGTCCCGCCTCGGTCCGCCCGGACCCGGCCGGCCGCGTCCATCCGTTCCGGCGCCGGGCTTCCCGGGGCCGGGGCCTTCTCCGCCCGCACCCCGCTCCGGCCGGCTCGCGGAAGCGCCGACCGCAAGGTCCGGGTTCTTCTTCAGCGACAGGGAGATCCGCCTTCTCTCCAGATCCACCGCCAGGACCGTCACCTCGACAGCCTGGCGGACCTTCAGGACCTCCCCGGGGTCCTTCACGAAACGGTCCGCCAGCTGGCTCAGGTGGACGAGGCCGTCCTGGTGGACGCCTACATCCACGAACGCCCCGAAGGCGGTCAGGTTCGTCACGATCCCCGGAAGCTTCATGCCCGGGTGCAGATCCTCGATCTTTTCGACCCCTTCGGCGAATTGAAAGATCTCGAAGCGCTCGCGCGGATCACGTCCGGGCTTGGCCAGTTCGGCCAGAATGTCGTTCAGGGTGGGGAGGCCCACATCCTGGGTGATGTAGCTGGAGAGGTCGATTCGCTTCCGCAGCCCTGCATCCGCCAGCAGGTCCGCCACGGTGCACCCCAGGTCCGAGGCCATCCGGTCCACGATGCCGTAGCGCTCGGGGTGGACGGCGGATGCGTCGAGGGGATTCGCCCCGTCCCGGATCCGAAGGAAACCCGCGGCCTGTTCGAAAGCCTTGGCCCCGAGCCGAGGCACCTGCTTCAGCTCCTCCCGGGAGGAAAAGGGCCCGTGCTCGTCACGCCGGGCGACGATCCGGCCCGCCAGGGCGGGCCCGAGGCCGGAGACATAGGTCAAAAGTGCCGCGCTGGCCGTGTTGACCTCCACACCGACGGCGTTCACGCAGCTCATGACGGTGTCGTCCAGGCCCTGCTTGAGGGCGGTCTGATCGACGTCGTGCTGGTACTGGCCGACGCCGATCGCCTTGGGATCGATCTTGACCAGCTCCGCCAGGGGGTCCTGGAGGCGGCGGCCGATGGACACGGCGCCGCGGACGGTGACGTCGTGGTCGGGGAATTCCTCCCGGGCGGTCTTCGAGGCCGAGTAGACCGAGGCGCCGCTCTCGTTGACCATGACGACGGAAACCGCCTCCGGCAGGCCGATCTCCCGTAGGAAGGCCTCGGTCTCCCGCCCCGCCGTACCGTTCCCGACGGCGACGGCCTCGACCTGATGTTTCGCGCAGAGTTCCCGCACCAGCTCCGCCGCCTCGCCCCGGGCCCGCTCGGAGAGGTGGGGAAAGATCGTGTCGTGGTGGAGGAGCTTTCCCTGGGCGTCGAGACAGACAAGCTTACACCCCGTCCGGAAGCCCGGATCCAGGGCGAGGAGCCGCTTCTGCCCGAGGGGCGGGGCCAGGAGGAGTTGCCGGAGATTCTCGGCAAAGACCCGGATCGCCTCTGTGTCGGCACGCTTCTTCGTGGCCAGGCGGATCTCCGTCTCCATGGCCGGGCACAACAGGCGCCGGTAGCCGTCCTCGACGGCCAGCCGGACCTGCTCCGACGACGAACCGCCGCTCTTCACAAACATCTCCACGAGGAGCGCCAGCGCCTCCGCTTCCGGCGGAACGACCCGGAGGAACAGGAACTCCTCCTTTTCGCCCCGCCGCATGGCCAGGATCCGGTGGGACGGCGCCCGGACGGCGGGTTCTTCCCAGTCGAACCAGTCGCGGAAGCGGTTGCCCTCCGTCTCCTTGCCCGGAACGACCCGGGACTGGAAGACGGCCTTCTCCGCGAAGAAGGCCCGCATACGGGACCGGGCCTCCTCGCTCTCGTTGATCCGCTCGGCGAGGATGTCCCGCGCCCCGGCGAGGGCCTCCGCCACGGAGGCCACGCCCTTTTCGGCATCGACGAAGGCGGCCGCCGCGGTCTCGGGATCGAGGTCCGCCTCCTGGGCGAAGATCCTGTCCGCCAGGGGCTCCAGACCCTTTTCCCGGGCGATCATGGCCCGGGTCCGCCGCTTGGGCCGGAAGGGGAGATAGACGTCCTCCAGAACGGAGAGTGTCTCGGCGGCGGCGATCTTTGCCGCCAGCTCGTCCGTCAGGAGCTCCCGCTCCGCCAGGGACTTCAGGATCGCCTCGCGACGCCTGTCCAGCTCGGCAAGCTGTGCAAGGCGGTCCCGGATCTCCGCGATCTGGACCTCGTCGAGGGTTCCCGTCGCCTCTTTCCGGTAGCGGGCGATGAAGGGCACCGTCGCCCCTTCGCCGAGGAGGCGCGCCGTCGCCTCGACCTGCCCCGGCGCGATGCCGAGCTCCCCGGCGATCCGCTGAATATGTGCTTCCGTGGCCTCCGCCGCGGCGTTTGCCGTCAGTTCCGTCATGTCCGATTCCTTTGAGGATTGGATTCCGGGGATCCCCCGGTCTTCGGGGTCCGCCGGCCTTCGGGTCCGCTGTGCTGTCACGGCGGGACGGGGCCGGCAGTCCGGGTTTACAGCATCTCCAGGAACGCCTCGATGCGGGTCCGGAGCTGTCCTTCCGGCGGCAGCGGGTCCTCCACTTCCATCAGGAGGCTGGGGATGCCCTCCCGGTCGAGGGCCGCCTTCAGGTACGGATAATCGAAGGCGTGGGGATCACAGAACTTCAGGAGCAGGAAGATGACGCCCCGGGCGTTCTTCTCCTTTACGAGGCCCACCAGGTGGTCCGCCCGGTTCGTGAGACCCCCGTGCTTCGCCGGGCAGACGACCCGCTTCACGAGGCGGTCCGCCATCCCCTCGATCGGGTCTCCGTCCAGGGGAATCGGCTCCTCGAAGGCCCTGCCGCCGGTGCAGAGATCATCCCAGACGACGGCCCCGCCGGCGTCGGCGATCATGCCGTAGACGTCCGGGGCGTTGCAGACGCCGCCGGAGAGGATCAGCCGGTGGGGCCGCTTCGCCGCGGCCGGCGTGTCCTTTCCGGCCGCATCCGCCAGAAATACCTCCAGGAGGGCCAGGAAGCGCCGGCGATCCGTGATCATGGAGGCCCGGATGACCCGGTGGACGTCGCTGCCGGAGACCAGGGCGGGATTCGCCGTCCTGAGCTCGTATAGTCGCCTCAGGGCCGCCCGGACGCCGTTGGTAAGGCCGATGGCCTCCTTGAGGGCCTCGTCTGTGATTGAAACCGAGAGGGATTTTTCAAGGTCCCCACGGAACTTCCGGAGAACGTCCGCCATGTAGTCCCGGGCGCTCGTCGTCGTCAGCTTCACCGGCAGGACCACGTCGGCGTGGAAGCCGAAGGGGATGTTGAGGCGCCAGATGTCCGAGAGGCGCTGGATCGAGTCGCAGGTATGGGGGAAGACCATCCCGTCCAGGAAGTCCAGGTTTCCCGACAGGGCCTCCTCGAGGATGCCCCGCACCAGGGAGCAGCAGTAGGTCTGGAGATGGGCGTCGGCCCGGTGGATGGCCTGGGCCGTTCCGAGGAGGCGGAGCGGGTGAGCCCCCGCCGCCAGGATCAGCTCCTCCGGCGTGTAGGAGCAGACGTAGCCCACCGTCCTTCCGTTTGTCCGTTTCTTGAGGTCTCTTGCGTATCCGCCGGCGTCCGCCAGGGCCGCCGTGATTTCAGCCATCGGATTCATCGATGTCGATCTCCTGTTGTGGTTTCCGGTCCGTATGTCGCAGCAGGCGATCTTTCAAGCCCGCGCGGCGGCTATTCTCCGGAGAACTTGCCGCAGGCCTTCAGCTTCTCGATCTCCTCCTGCTCCAGGGCGTTGTAGGCGATCTTGCCCACCAGGGTGCAGGGGAGGGTGCTCCGGAATTCGATCTCCCGGGGGCAGCTCCACTTGATCAGGTGGTCCTGGCAGTGGCGGATCAGCTTCTGCTCCATTTCCGGGGTCTCGTTCGCCCGGTCCTTCAGGACCACGAAGGCCTTTACCCGCTGGACCTGGGCCTCGTCGGGGACGCCGATGACGCAGGCGTCCTTCACGTCCGGGTGGGCGTAGAGGATGTCCTCCACCTGGGCTGGATAGACGTTCATCCCCGAGGACTTGATCATCCTCTTGAGGCGGAGCTTGAAGTAGAAGAAGCCGTCGGCGTCCATGGAGGCGATGTCACCGGTGTGGAGCCAAACCCTGCCGTCGGCATGAGTCTTCAGCGTCCGGGCCGTCTCCTCCGGGGAGTCCAGGTATCCCATCATGACCGCCGGCCCGGAGACGCAGAGCTCGCCCTCCTCTCCCAGGGGCGCCTCCTCCGTCGTATCGACGATCACGACCTTGGCCAGCATGTCCGGAAAGGGCACGCCGACGCTCCCCTCGCGGTATTCCTGGATCGGCGTGGCCATGATGGCCGTCACCGCCTCGGTGAGGCCGTAGCCCTCCAGGAGTTTCACATTGCCCCCCCGCTCCTTCACGAGCGCTTCGAAGCGCTCCTTCACCGGCCGGGGCAGGGTGTCGGCGCCGCTGAAGGTGGCCATCAGGCAGGACAGGTCGGCGCTCTGGAAGACGGGATTCCGGCAGAGGGCCTCGAAGAGCGTGGGGACCCCCACCACGAAGGAGGGGCGCTTCTTCTTGATCAGGCCGGCCACGATCTCCGGGGTGAACTGGGGGACCAGGATGCTCTTGGCCCCGCCCATGAAGGCGGCGTTGATGCAGACCCCCAGGCCGAAGCCGTGGAAGATGGGCAGGATGGCCAGGATGCCGTCGTTCTTCCCCAGGTTGCCCCAGGCGGAGACCATCATGCCTTCGCTGATGAAGTTGTAGTTGGAGAGCATGATCCCCTTGGGGGTGCCCGTCGTGCCGCCGCTGTAGAGGATCACCGCCAGGTCGTCCGTGTCCATGCCGGCCTTCGGCGTTTTCGGCCAGGAGGCGGCCATCATGTCCTTCCACCAGGTCACCATCGGATCCGCCGGCACCGGCGGGATCTTCCGGCCCTTTGTCAGGTTGAAGCCGATCTTCTTGACGAGACCCAGGTAGTCGGGGATTCGCGCCAGGATCAGCCGCTCCAGCGGGGTCTCGTTTTTCACTTCCTTGAATTTCCCGTAGAAGGCGTCCAGGGTCAGTGCAAAGCGGCTCTGGCTGACGTTCAGGTAGAAGGCGATCTCCTTGGCGGTGGAGAGGGGATGGATCATGCTGGCCACGGCTCCCAGCCGGTTGGCGGCATAGAAGGCGATGACCCCCTGGGGGCTCGTGGGCATGGAGATGGTGATCCGGTCGCCTTTTTTCAGGCCGAGGCCCGCCAGGGCGTCGGCGCACCGGTCGATCTCCCGGGCGAACTCGCGGTAGGTGGCGGTGGTGTCCAGGAAGTCCCAGGCCACGGTATCGGGGGACTTCTCCGCCGTCTGCATGAGGGCCTCGTACATGGTCACCCGCGGATAGTCGAGGGACTCCGGGACGTGGCCGTAGAATTTCACCCATGGTTTGCTGCCGCCCATAAGACAGGACCTCCTTTCACAGCAGTGCCTTGATCTCCTCGCCGTCGAGCTTCTCCTTCTCCAGGAGCAGCGTTGCCCCCCGGACGAGGGATTCCTTCTTCTTCTGCAGGATGTCCTTCGCCACGGCGTACTGGGCGTCGATGATCCCCATGACCTCCCGGTCGATGGTCCGGGCGGTCTCGTCGCTGTAGTCGCCGCCCTCCCTGGCCCCCGGATCCAGGAACAGGGAGCGCCGCTCCCGGGAGAGGTAGACCTGGCCCAGTACGCTGCTCATACCGTACTCCTTGATCATGCTCTTGGCGATCTCTGTCGCCCGAGACAGGTCGTTGTGGGCACCCGTGGAGATGTCGCCGAAGACGATCTCCTCCGCCGCCCGGCCACCCAGAAACGTGGCGATCTTATTGAGAAGCTCGGTCCTCGTCATGAGGAACCGGTCCTCCGTGGGGACCTGCATGGTATAGCCCAGTGCGGCGATGCCGCGGGGGATGATGGAGATCTTCTGCACCGGGTCCGTCCCGGGCAGGGACAGGGCCACCAGGGCGTGGCCCATTTCATGGTAGGCCACCGTCTCCCGCTCCTTGGGGTTGATGAGGCGGTTCTTTTTCTCCAGGCCGCCGACGATGCGCTCCACCGCCTCCGAGAACTCGGCCATGCTCACGTCCTTCCGGTCTCTCCGGACCGCCAGCAGGGCCGCCTCGTTCACAAGGTTGGCGAGATCCGCTCCCACCATTCCCGGCGTCATCGCGGCCAGGCGCTCCACGTCCACATCCGGGGCCGTCTTGATTTTCTTCAGGTGGACCTTCAGGATGTCCTCCCGCCCCTTCCTGTCCGGCCGGTCCACCAGGACGTGGCGGTCGAACCGCCCGGCCCGGAGGAGCGCCGGGTCGAGGATCTCCGGCCGGTTCGTGGCGGCCATGAGGATGACGCCGACCTTCGGGTCGAAGCCGTCCATCTCCACGAGGAGCTGGTTGAGGGTCTGCTCCCGCTCGTCGTGGCCGCCCATGGCGCCGAATCCCCGGGCCTTCCCCAGGGCGTCCAGCTCGTCGATGAAAATGATGCAGGGGGCCTTCTCCTTGGCCTGGACGAAGAGGTCCCGGACGCGGGCGGCGCCCATGCCGACGAACATCTCGACGAACTCGGAGCCGCTGATGCTGAAGAAGGGGACGCCGCTCTCCCCCGCAACGGCCTTGGCCAGGAGGGTCTTTCCCGTCCCCGGGGGGCCCACAAGCAGGATTCCCTTGGGGATCTTGCCTCCCAGGATCCCGAATTTCCCGGGGTTCTTGAGGAAGTCGATAACCTCCACCAGCTCCTGCTTCGCCTCGTCCACGCCCGCCACGTCATCGAAGGTGACGTTCAGCTCGTTCTCCACGTAGATCTTCGCCTTGTTTTTCCCCAGCGTCATGAAGCCCGCCTGCTGGCTCCCCATGCGCTTCATGAGCCAGTACCAGATGCCCACGAAGATCAGGACCGGCAGGACCCAGGACAGGAGGTCCCTGACAAAGGTGGATTCAATCTCCCCCTTGAAGACCACCGGATACTGGGCGAGCATGTTGGACAGCTCCGAGTCGACGCGGATCGTCTTGAAGGCCTTGGTGTCTTCCGGCTTGCCGCCCTCGACCTTCATCTTGCCCTGGATCTGGTTGGCCGTGACGGCGATCTCGGTGATCTTTCCGCTTTTCAGGAGGGTGAGGAACTGGCTGTAGGGGATCACCTGGACGGCGAAGAGCGAGGAGATGTAGCTCTGGATGAGCAGAACCGCCCAGATCGCCAGGAAGACGTACCAGATGGAGAAACGGTGCTTCTTGTCCATGTTCGATCTCCTCGCGGGAACGCCCGCTTTTCGGTATTGAATGAACGGAACTCGCGTGGGGACGCCCGGGGGAGGGTCGGGAATCCTACGGAATGACGGTCATCTTCAGGGTGCCGCCCCGTCCGAGGATGTCGTGGAGGTGGACGTATCCCATTAGCCG
Source organism: Syntrophales bacterium (assembly GCA_035363115.1). Taxonomy (NCBI): domain Bacteria; kingdom Pseudomonadati; phylum Thermodesulfobacteriota; class Syntrophia; order Syntrophales; species Syntrophales bacterium. The sequence goes on from DAOSEM010000001.1 coordinate 839,645, forward strand.
GTTTTTCCCGTTGACGACCACCAGGGTGGTGATCTCCCGCTGCTGCATCGCCTCGATGGTCTCCCCGAGGGTGGTGTCCTCCCCGATGGTGCGGGGATTCGGGGTCATGAATGCGTCGATGGGCCCCTGGAGCGTTCGTCCCTTCCGGATGTGGCGGCGGACGTCGCCGTCCGTCAGGATTCCCAGGAGCCGGTCCTTCTTGTCCGTAACGAGAACGAAGCCCATGTTCTTCTCGTCCATGACTTCGATGGCCCGGAGGGCAGGGGTGCCGGCGAAGACGCGGGGGATCCGCTCCCCGCTGATCATGATGTCGCGCACCTTTTCCCGGAGCCGGAGCCCCAGGGTTCCGCCGGGGTGCAGCTTGTAGAAGTCCTTCTCCCGGAACTTGCGCTTCCCGATGAGGGCCACTGCCAGGGCGTCGCCCATGGCGAGGGCGGCGGTGGTGCTGGAGGTCGGGGCCAGCCCGAAGGGACAGGCCTCCCGCTCGACCCCCACGTCGATGACGACCTCACCGGCCCGGGCGAGACTGGAGGCGGGATTGCCCGTCATGGTGATGAGCGGCGTCCCGATGGCCTGGATGCTGCCGACCAGCATGAGAAGCTCCTGGGTCTCACCGCTGTTGGAGATGGCCAGGAGGATGTCGTCCTTCGTGACGATGCCCAGGTCCCCGTGGAGCCCCTCGACGGGATGGAGGAAGAGGGCCTGGGTGCCCGTGCTGGTCAGGGTGGCGACGATCTTCTTGCCGATGAGGCCGGATTTCCCGATGCCGCTGACGATGACCCGGCCCTTGGACTTCCAGATGAGATCCACGGCCTTTGAGAAATTCCGGTCCAGCCGGTCCATCAGGCCGAGAATGCTTTCCGCTTCGATTTTGAGGACTTCCTTTGCCTTGGCGATGGTCTGATCGGTTGCCATGAAACGTCGGTTCCTTTGCGCACCGCCGGAGGAGTGGCCCGGCAGGTAGTGAATATCGCTTGGAAAATCATCAGAAACTGTCGGAACGCTACCAGAAATCCGGCGTGCTGGCAAGAGGCGGTTTCGGGGCGATCCGGATCGGCGATTTGATTCCGCCGGTGAGTATGGTATGGAATGGTCCGCCTGCATGGAAATTCATCGCCGGGGAGTCGTTCATGCATCCAGTGAATCGGATCGGCAAGATTGCATGGTTTGCCGCCGCCTGCCTGCTTGTTTTCTTCGCCGCCGTCCTGCCCCTCCGGGCGGAAGAGCCGTCCGGAAGTGAAACCGCCGTGGCGGAGAAGGCGGATGCCTCCGCCGGGAACGAGCAGGATGGGACGCTCGGTAAGGCCTATTATTACCACAAGCGCTACAACTTCCGGAAAACCAGCTCGGGGGCGGTCTACGACCCCCGGAAAATGACGGCGGCCCACCCGACACTGCCCCTGGGTACGAGGGTGAAGGTGATCAACCTTGCCAACGACCGGTCGGTCGTCGTGACCGTCAACGACCGTTGCCGCCATCACAGCTTCGAATTCATCGACCTGTCACGGGCGGCAGCGCGGGAACTCGGCTTCTTCGGCCGGGGGATGGCGCAGGTGCGGATCATCCCGCTTCAGGAAGAGCCGGAGTGATGCAGGTCACGGTTTGATCCTGCCAAGGGCCGTTTTAACCGCCGCCGGTTGGATGAGAAGAACATCGCCCGCTTACGGGCACAGTGATACAGAGTAGCTTTCCCGATCCACCCGAACGCTTGCTGGAAAGAAAGCAATGCCGGATCTCAAGCGTTTCAAATCCATTTCTGACAACGTTTCCCCGGGGCCGATCCAAGGAGGCATGAGGTCTCGCATTCACGCGCCTTGACCACCCGTTCGGAGCGTACCGTTATCGAAGCCGGGCGTCGATGTCGGCCTGTGAAGGTTATTTCATCCGGGCAGAAAGGGGTATGTCATGATCCGATCGTTGGCGGACTTTACGAGGATTGCGAAAGAAAAGGGACCGAAGAAGCTCGCCGTGCTTGCGCCGGAGGACGAGGACTTCATGCGGGCGGTCAAGACGAGCTGGGAGATGGGCTACATCGAGCCCGTTCTCATCGGCAACAGCGAGAAAATGGAGCGGGTGGCGGGCCGGGTCGGCTTCGACATCGGGAGCTTCGACAAGATTCCGGGCGTCGAGCAGCAGGCCATCTCCGACCTGGGGATCCGCATGCTCTTCTCGGGAGAGCTGCCCATCGCGAGCAAGGGCCAGATCCCGACCTCCTACATTTACCGCTCCATCATCCGCGAGGAGGCGAAGGCGGCCTCCGGCATGACTGTAAGCGTCGTCACCTTCTGGGAGATTCCCGGCATCGACCACCTGGTGGTCTTCACGGACACGGGCGTCAACATCAAACCCGACGCCAGGGCCAAGGCGGAGATCATCAAGAACGCCGTTTTTGTCTATCACCTCATGGGCGTTCCGAGGCCGCGGATCTCCGTTCTTTCGGGAAAGCGGGAGGTGGGCGGCGATCTGGCCTCCTACCGGGACTACCGGTTTCTCAGGAAAGCGGCGGCCGTCGGAGAACTGGGGGAGTGCGAAATCGTCGATGCCACCTCCTTCACGGAGATCTTCCGGGGCTCCAGGCGGCCCGGGGCTCCGGCCCGGGATGTCAGGCGGGAGATGCCCCACATCCTGGTGGTGCCCTGCCTCGACACGGGCAACGTCATCTGCAAGCTCGACTTCTTCCTCGATGTAACCCGCAGCTCGCTGGTCGCCGCGTCCCGGGGACCCGTTTGCATCCCCGCCCGCTCGGATTTCAGCGACAACATCGTGCAGCAGCTGGCCATGTGTGTCGTCCTGGCCGACCGCATGGGAAAGGAGGTGCACTGAGATGATCCGGTCCTTCAAAGACATCCTGGAAGCGGCCATGCAGGCGGGACCGAAGCGGATCGCCGTTCCTTTTCCCACGGTCGAAGACGTCCGGATCCTCTCCCGGGCGGCGGCGTCGGGACTTGCCGTCCCCTGCCTGATCGGCAGGGCGGAATCGCTGAAGGCAGCCGTGGGACGGACTCCCCTGGCATCCCGGGAGCACGAGATCGTGGACGGGAGCGACCGGAAGGAGGCCCTGCGGCACGCGGTGGCCCGGGTCCGGGATGGCCGGGCGGACATCCTGATGCAGGGCGGCCTGTCGCACCGGACCCTGATGAAGGCCGTGCTGGACCCCGCCGGCGGCCTGAAGAAAAAGGGCGGCACGGCGAGCTACATCTCCGTCTTTCCGCTCCTGAAACGGGAGAAGCTGATCCTCATTACGGACACGTTCCTCAACGACTTCCCGGGCCTGGTCGAGAAGCAGGGGATCCTGAACAACGCCCTCCGGCTTGCGCGCCGGCTCGGCATCGAGACGCCGAACGTGGCCGTCCTGGCGGCAATCGAGCAGGTCAATCCGGGCATCCCTTCGACGCTGGACGCGGCGATCCTCTCCAAAATGGGGGAGAGGAGGCAGTTCGGCAAGGCCGTCGTCGAGGGGCCCATAGACATCGACTGCGCCCTGAGCAAGGTCGCGGCGGACCGGAAGGGACTGCAGAGCGCCGTCACCGGCAATGTCGACATCTACCTGGTTCCCGAGATCGATACGGGCCACCTGCTGGCGGAATCCCTTGTCTTCTTCGGGGGCATGCAGACCGTGGGCATTGTTGCGGGAACGGCCGGGCCGGTGCTCCTGAAGCTTCCCTTCGTGGCTGCGGAAAACCGGGTCGTGGAGATCGCCCTGGCCGGTCTGCTCTCGGGAGGAGCGAACCATGGATAAGGATTACCGCCTCCTCGCCATCAATGTCGGCTCGACCTCGACGAAGGTCGCCTTCTTCCGGGGAGAGCAGGCCGTCGCCCAGGACAACATCGTCTACCGGGGAGAGGACCTGTCCCGTTTTTCCTCCCTGGCGGAGCAGCTTCCCCTGCGCGAGGAAGGCGTCCTGAAGTTCCTGGAGAAAAACGGGATCGGCCTGGAGGAGATCGACATCGTGGTCAGCCGCGGCGGCCTGGGACGGCCGGCACCCGCCGGGGCCTACCGGATCGACGACGCCATGCGCCGCGACCTCCTGGAGGGGGTCTACGGGACGCATCCCTCCGCCCTGGGGCCGTCCATGGCCCTCGACTTTTCAAAAAAATGCGGCATGCCCGCCATCGTCATCGATCCGCCCAGCACCGACGAGTTCGAGCCCCTGGCTCGGATCTCCGGGATTCCCGAGATCGAGCGCAAGAGCGGGCTCCACGCCCTGAACCAGAAGATGGCGGCGCGCCGGTGCGCCGCCGGGCTGGGGAAGAAGTACGAGGAGATCGACGTCGTCGTGGCCCACCTGGGAGGAGGCATCACCATCGGCGCCCACCGGAAGGGCCGGGTGGTCGACTGCACCCACGGGCTCGCGGAAGGCCCCTTCACGCCGGAGCGGGCCGGGGCGCTGCCGACAATGGACCTCCTGGACCTCGCCCTTTCCGGGACGATGGACAGGAAGCAGCTCCAGGGGCGCCTGGTGGGAAAGGGCGGACTGGCGGCGTATCTCGGCACGACGGATGCCCGGGTCGTAGAGGAGCGGATCCGGGGAGGGGACGAACAGGCCGGGCTCGTCTTCGAGGCCATGGCCTACCAGGCCGCCAAGGACATCGGCGCCATGAGCACGGTCCTGGCGGGGCGGATCGACGGGATCGTCCTGACGGGCGGTCTGGCCCACTCGGAGATGCTCACCGGCCGGATTGGGGAGCGGGTCCGCTTCATCGCCCCCGTCTTCGTGTATCCCGGCGAGGACGAGATGACGGCCCTGGCGGAGGGAGGGCTCCGGGTCCTCCGGAACGAAGAGGACGTGAAGCCGTACTCGTAGCCGAGCCGGCAGGAAGCGGAATCACCGGGGGACGCCATGTTTTTCCCATGGACGGAGGCGGCGATGCGGCACACCGTCAAGGCAGTCCAGATCCACGGCGGATACGGGTATGTCAAGGGAGCGAAGGTGGAGCGCCTGATGCGGGACGCCAAGATTGCCGAGATTTACGAAGGCACGTCGGAGGCGCAGCGGATGGTGATCTCCGGAAATACAATGCGTCGGGGTGGCTGAAGGGCGGGCATCCGCCCCGATCCGGTCATCCCTTCGGGACACCGGGATCGGGGTTTTTGGCTCCTCCGGGGCGGATCCCGTCACGGCCATCCGGTTCCTTTTGCAGACCGGTCCTCATGCAAAACGGACCATTCGACCATGTCCAGGGAGGCGAGTGTCATGACGGCCATCCACAAGGTTTCCATCATCGGGGCGGGCGCGCTGGGGGCGGCGTACGGGGCGCTCTTGTACGACATGGATCCGGGATGCGTGTCCTTCGTCGCCGCCGGCGAGCGCTTCGAGCGGCTCGGGAGGGAAGGCGTGACCGTCAACGGCAGGCGCTACGCCATCCCCGTTCTTTCGCCGGAAGACGCATCGGCGCCGGCGGATCTCGTGATCGTCGCCGTCAAGAACCACCACCTGGACGCGGCGATCGGAGAGATGAAAAACCGGGTCGGCGGGGACACGATCATCCTGTCCCTCATGAACGGGATCGACAGCGAGGAGCGCATCGGCGCCGTCTACGGCATGGACAAGGTCCTGTACGCCCTGACCATGGGGATCGACGCCCTCCGGGAGAGCAACCGGGTTATCTACACGACGCAGGGAAGGATCTTTTTCGGGGAGGCGAAGAATCCCGCCGTGACGGAGCGGGTGGCCCGGGTGCAGGCGCTGTTCGACCGGGCCGGGATCGCCTGGGAGACGCCGCCCGACATGATCCGCACCCTATGGTGGAAGTTCATGGCCAATGTGGGCATCAACCAGGCTTCGGCGGTCCTGCGGGCGCCCTATTCCGCCTTCCAGGTTCCGTCGGAGGCGAGGGACCTGATGCTGTCGTCCATGCGGGAGGTGATCGCCGTCGCCGAGAAGGCCGGGGTCAGCCTGACGCAAGAGGACATCGAGGCCTTCGACCCGATCCTGGCCCGCCTGAGCCCCGAGGGCAAGACGTCCATGCTGCAGGACGTGGAGGCCCGCCGGAAGACCGAGGTGGAGATGTTCGCCGGGACGATGATCGCCCTGGGGGAGAAATACGGCGTGGACGTGCCGGTGAACCGGAGGCTCTTCGAGGCCATCCGGAACATTGAAAAAGCCTGATTAGGGGCAGGAGACATGGCCGTCGGCCGCCGGTCCATGCTCAGGGACGGCAGAACCCAGCCGGGATGTTCCAAGGGACCGCATGCTCCCGGTCAAGGGTGATCGAACAGGTATCCCACCGAGCGGAGGCTCTTGAAGTAGACAGGGTGCTCCGGATCCCGCTCGAAGTATTTCCGCAGGCGGACCATGAAACTGTCCACCGTCCGCGTCGCCGTCACTCCCGAGTACCCCCAGCCCACCTCCAGGAGCACCTTGCGGGAGAGGGGCTTCCCCCGGTTCGTGATGAACACCCGGAGCAGCTTGATTTCCTGGTCCGTCAGCTGAACGGTTCCCTGCCGGCACTGCGCCGTCTTGGTCTCGAAGTCGATGGTGTTCTCGCCGAAGGAATAGGTCTTCGTCGCCCCGGCCCCGGATGCGGCACCTCGGCTCCAGGAAGATCTCGTGAGGAGCCGTTCGACCCGGAGCAGGAATTCGTCCAGGTTGAAAGGCTTGGCGAGGTAGTCGTCGACACCGCAGGAAAACCCGCGAATCCGGTCGTCGGGCTCCCCTTTGGCGGATAGAATCAAAACGGGGAGCCTCTCGTCCTCCAGCCGGATGTGACGAAGGACCGACAGGCCGTCGAGCCCGGGCAGCATGATGTCGAGGACGATCAGGTGGGGATTCCACTCTTTCCAAAGGTCCAGCCCCCGTGTTCCGCTGCCGGCGATCGCCGTTTCGTACCCTTGAAGTGTCAGGTTCAGTTTCAGGCCCTCGGCGATGTGCTCGTCGTCCTCGATGATGAGGACGCGCCTGGTCGGAGTCTCTTTCATGGTCATCCTTTTTTCTTTGCGGGGCGCCGAAGGGACAGGGTGAAGACGGATCCCTGCCCGATTCCCTCGCTTTCGGCCGTCATGTTCCCCTGGTGAAGCCTGGCGATGTGCTGGGCGAGGTACAGTCCGATGCCGCTCCCCCCGGCGGGCGCCTGTTCGCTGCGGTGGCGTCCCTGGTAGAATTTCCTGAATATTTTCTTGAGATCCTTCCCGTCGATGCCGATACCGTTGTCCCGAAAGCGAATCAGGATCCGGTCCCTGTCCTCTTCAAAGGCAATGTCCACCCGGGGTTGTCCCGAGTCATTGTACTTCACGGCATTGCTCAGGGTGTTCATGAGCAGCATCTCAAACAGGGGGACGACGACGGGATACAGGAATGCCTTGCCCGGGGGGTTTCCCACGCTGATTTCACAGCCCCGGAAGAGATGGCGGTTGCCGGCCAGGAACTCCCGCACCAGCTCCACCAGGTCCACCGTCGTGAAGTCTCCTCTGTAAACCCTGCTTTCGATCCGGGCCAGATTCAGGATGCTGTTGATGTTGCCGGCCAGCCGCTCCACGTCCCGGAGCATGAAGCCGATGTACCGGAGCTGGTCTTCCCTCGGGATCTCGTGCCTCGCGAAGGTTTCCAGGTAGAGCTTCAGCGACGTCACCGGCGTTTTGAGCTCGTGGGTGAAGTTGTTGATGAACGTGTTCTGGAGTCGGTAGAGGTGCATCGTCTTGACGTTGTAGATGAAGATCATGAGGACGCCGACCAGGATGACGCCGACCAGGAGCGACAGGATGACGATGACGACCCAGGTCCTCGCTTCGAAAAACTGGTTCGGATCGAGGTTGTAGCGAAGGCTGAGCGCCTTGAGCCCTTCGCTGACGCCGACATACCAGTAGATGTAGAGAAAGAGCGAGATGGCCAGCGCGATCACGGAAAGGACGAAGGTGAATACGGGGCGGAAAAACCATTTTGCCTGTTCCATGATCCCTTCCTGCCGCTGCGGACTTTTCTCCACCGTCCTCATCCTGGCGACGATCACGTCGACGGGAGCCCCTGCTGCGGGAAATTTGCCGGCCGAGTCTGTGGGGCGGGACGGCATGTGAGGGAACCTATATGACACGGTGTTTCCTGTCAATCTTTCGAGGGGAGCGCTCCTCCCGGCTGCGCATTGTAAAAGTATTGTAAAACAGCAACCTGGGCCTTTTCGTGGACCTGTTTTCGTACTAAAGACGGCCTGACCCCGCACGAAAATTCCTCAAAACAGGAGAAAAGGATGAACGCCCAGCCCCGACACCCGCTTGGTACCCGCGCCCGTGTTCTTCTGACCAGCGTCTTCGGACCCTATGCTCAGGACGATGAATACGGCAGCCGCCGGATCAACCCGATGGAGCTTTACCACAACCAGGTGACGCGCGTTCAGGGGGGATTCTCCCTGAGGATGTTTCACCGCTCCTTCGGGCTCATGATGATCCAGGCCAACCTGGAGGCACCCTGCACCCTCCTCGATTTTCCAGACCGGGAGCGCTTCATCGAGGAAATCCGGGATCACTCCTATGACGTCATCGGCATCAGCGGGATCCTTCCCAACGTGGGCAAGGTCCGTGAGATGTGCCGGCTGATCAGGCAGTATCGGCCCGCGGCCACGATTGTCGTCGGAGGTCACGTCACCGGAAAAGAGGGGCTGGAGGAGATGATCGATGCGGACATCATCGTCCGAGGGGAGGGAATCCGGTGGTTTCAGCGCTACCTGGGCCAGGACGACAAGGCACCGATCCGTCACCCCATGGCGATATCCGGCTTCGGCAGCAGAATGCTGGGCATCAATATCGGCAGCAGGCCCGGAGGCACGGCGGCGATCCTGATCCCCTCCGTCGGCTGCCCCGTCGGATGCAACTTCTGCTCGACCTCCGCCCTGTTCGGCGGCAAGGGCAACAGCGTCCATTTCTTTGAAACGGGGGATGAGCTCTTTTCCGTCATGTGCGAGATCGAGAAGAACCTCGGGGTGAAATCTTTTTTTACGCTGGACGAGAATTTTCTCCTCCACAAGAAAAGAGCACTTCGACTCCTCGAGCTGATGGAGGCCAGCAACAAGAGCTGGGCCATCTATGTCTTCAGCTCCGCCCGGGTCCTGAAATCCTACAGCATCGACCAGCTGCTGCGGCTGGGCATCAGCTGGGTCTGGATGGGGCTGGAAGGGGAAGAGAGCGCCTATGACAAGCTGAAGGGCGTGGACACCCGTGAGCTGGTCAAAACCCTGCAGTCCCGCGGCATCCGGGTCCTGGGCTCCTCCATCATCGGGCTCGAAGAGCACCGGCCCGAGACCATGGATGCCGTGATCGACTACGCGATCAGCCATGAAACGGTTTTTCACCAGTTCATGCTCTATTCCCCGGTTCCGGGGACGCCGCTCTATGAAAAGCACAAACAGGACGGAACGCTGCTCTCCGACTCGGAGTTCCCCGTTGCCGACGCCCACGGGCAGTATCGCTTCAACTACCGTCATCGACATATCCGGAACGGCGAGGAAGAGGAATTCCTCCTGGAGGCCTTCCGGCGTGACTTCGACGTGAACGGACCCAGCCTGTTGCGCATGATCCGGGTGATGCTGGACGGGTGGAAGGCGAACCGGGACCAGTTGCCGCGGGTGCGGGAGCGTCTCGCCCGGGAGGTGTTTCCCCTGAGATCGAGCTATGCGGGTGCCGTGTGGGCAATCCGGAAGTGGTACCGCCGCAGCAATCCGCGGATCGCCGGGAAAGCAGACCAACTCCTGGGGGATCTCTATGAGATGTTCGGCTGGGCGACGAGGCTGATTGCGCCGGTGGTGGGCCGGTATGCCCACTTCATGCTGAAAAAGGAGGAAGCGCGGCTGGCGGTGGGATGGACCTGCGAGCCCCGCTGCTTCTGCGAGAAAAATCCTGCGGCGCTGCTGCTGGACAAGGAAGGAACGGCCACGGCAAAGGCGGTCACGGGAAAGATTCACCCGGTCGTCCGCGAGCCCAGGCCTGCCTGATCTTTATTCACCGGTCGCCTGGAGGGATCTCGCTATGCCTCCAGGCGCCGTTGATCCTGCTCTTCCCCGTTTGCCTGCATCCCATATCCTCTCGAAACGGACACCTCCATGTCCGTCGTGCGTCCTTGTGCCCGACGGTCAGATCTTATCCTCCGCCTTCAGGCTAAGGAAGATCGCGGACAGGATGGCGTAGGCCAGGGCGATCATGAATGGCTCATTCGAGCCGGTATCCCAGGGAAGGTAAATCTCGCCGGTGGGCAGGATCGAGTGGATGAAGCCGAAGAGACTGAAAACGGCGCATAGAAAGGCGCACAGGGCGGCCAGGCGCGGTTTCCGATCGATGAGAAACGCCACGACGCTTCCCCAGAGCAGGCCGGTCAGGATGAAGCCGTTGCTGAGGACGGTCAGCGTCTGGAACATCGTCTGAAGGCGCGCTGGGAGCGCGTTCGGGTTGACCTCCAGGGCGCTCAGGAACTGGCCCAGGATGATGATCACAAGGTTGGCGACGACGGGCAGGAAGCTCATGCTGACGGCTGGCGAATGGGCGGCAGGGGCCTCCCGGTAGGCCTGGCGGATGATCTCCAGGCCGATGAAGATGAAGATCGGGGCCAGGACGGCCCGCGGGATGAGGCCCACGATCAGGGACAGGAGGCCGACGACGGAGCCGATGCCGATGAGGAGACCTGTCAGGAGCGTGTACCAGTGGGTTGCGCCCATCTTTTTATAGGCCGGGTGGCCGATGTATGGCGTCGTCTGGGCCACGCCGCCGAAAAACGAGGCGATGAGGGAGGTGAAGGCCTCCGTCAGCAGGATGTCCCGGGTTCGGTAATCGTCCCCCGCCAGGCGGGCGCTTTCCGTGTTGTTTATACCGCCGATGATGGTCAGGATCGCGAAGGGAACGGCGATGGGCAGATACTGGATGCTCTGAGGCAGGCTCTTTAGAAAGGAAAGCGAGAAGACAGGGATACAAAGAGACATCTCGAAGCTCGGGGCCTTGAACTCCGGGATGTATCCGCCGTAGCCGAGGGCGAAATGGAGGGCCGATCCCAGAACAACGGCGAGCAGGATGCCGGGGATCCGCCCGGGCAGCTCCATCCGGCCCAGGAGGGTGGCGAAGATCAGCCCCAGGGCCACCATGCCCACCACGACCTCGTTGAATATCTCCAGAAGCGGCAGAAAGCCCAGGAGGAGAAGCCCGATGCCGGCAAGGGAACCCAGGATGCCGGCGGTGGGGACGATGCGCTGCACCCAGGCGCCGAAGAACGACAGGACGACCTTGGCCAGCCCGATCATGAAGAGGGTGGCCATGCCGATCTGCCAGGTCAGCTCCGCGTTTTTCGTGGCGATAAAGGCGGGCCCCAGGACGGCGTAGACGAGGCCGATGCTGGAGGGGGTGTCGAGGCCCAGGGGCATGGCCGTGACGTCGGTCCGGCCCGTTTTTCTCCTCAGGCGGACGGCCAGCCATGTGTAGACGAGATCTCCGAAAAAGACGCCGATGGCCGTACCGGGGATCATCCGCTTCAGGATGATCTCCGCGGGGTAATTGAAGGTGAACATCAGGATGGCGCTCATGAAGACGAGAACGCCGACGTTGTCGAGGAACAGGGCCAGGAAGGCCGTGGTCTCGCCCCAGAAACGGCTCCTGTGGTTTGCTCCGTTTTCGTGATGGGTCATGCATCAACCTCGCATTCGCGGCCGGGCCAGATCTCAGGAGAATTTTTCCGGAACTGCTTTTAACCTGTCCCGGAACGATTTGTCATCCCCAAAGTAGGCGCCCGGTCCTCCCTCGGACCTGTCCCGCAAGGCCGTTCCGGAGCCCTGATCTCTCTGCCGGAGTCATCCATCTTTTTCCACAGTCGTTCACGTTACCAGTAAAAAATGTCTGGCCTTTGCATGAAGTCACCAAGCGGCAGACGTGCGGCTGCAGAGCAAAGAGCACCGTAACTGGTTGGTGGAGTTTCTTCGAAGAAAAATGAAATGAGGGTTGTTTTCTGAAAAGAATTTTACAGATTCGGGACGCGACATCCATCCCGGTGGAGAAGAAAAAACGACGGTCACGACCCCCCTTCTATTCGTGACCGTCTTAACAGAACCTGCTTTGTAATAATATCAGATTGTTGTTAATTCATTTCCACTCAAACATGCAGGCCTGGGTAGTGTTCCCATTTTCGTCTTTGCTTTCCACAACACCCTTATTCATGCCCTGATTCTGAGATGAAACATGATGAATCTCAACCCAGCCGTGTCTTGCCACTTTGATGTCAAATCATACCTCCTTGCCCTTGCGGTTATGTCTATTGATCTGTTCCGCGTACCCTGCTTTTCCCGGCCGGCAGGCATGATCTCCGGGTTTGAGATCCCAGACGCTATCGTTGCAGAACGACTCGGTGCAGACAAATCTGACAAGGATGTTGTCGTCTGTCTTGTTGTAAAAAACAACATGCCTCGGAGTCCTTGGGAAAAATCATGGTTCCCGTCATCAGGGAGAAGGTGATGACAGCCGCCCACATCGATCCTTTCATTCGCAACCATCGACAGACAGATTTTAACAATCATTTGTCATGGCTCAAATCTCCTCTTTGCTGCCTTTGTTCCGAGTCGGACAGATTCAGTCTGTGCAACCGAACACTGACATTTTGAAAACCAGCATCAATAAGAGGGAACATCTTTTGCCCGCATGGATGTGATTTTACAGGTATTCAAGACTACCAGTCCAATACGCATGTCTGAGTCGTGTTTCCGTTTTCGTCTTTGCTTTCAATAACGGCTTTACTCGAAGCATCATGGACCTCGACCCAGCCGTGTTTCGCAACATCGACTTGACAATACCCCTTACTGCTGGGGGTGAAGACGTGCACGTACCCTCCCTTTCCCGGTCGGCATTCGTGTCCCCCTGCATGGATCTTCCAGTCATTATGGCAGAACCAGCCGCAGTAAAAGTTAAACGTTACATCCTTGTTGTCTGTTTTGTTGTAAAAGCAGGATGCCTCGGTGTCCTTGGGGATCATCATGATTCCTGTTATCAGGGTGATGACGAAGACCGCCGTCCACATGGTTCCTGTCCTTGGCAATCCGTCGCAGACTGTTTTCGGCAAGATGTTTTTCATGGCTCGATCCTCCTGATGCTGAATCTCAAGGTGTCGGGGTCGGCTTATCTTTATGCCAGTCAAATGTGCACGTTCGGGTTATGTTTCCATTTTCGTCTTTGCTTTCTACAATGCCCTTGTCGGCAACATGAGTGACTTCGACCCAGCCGTGTTTTGCAACCTCGATGTCGCAACTGTGCATTTTTTCAGCAGGCCTGATGGTTGCTACTCCTCCCTTTCCCGGCCTGCACTTGTGCTGATTGGGGTTGATCGTCCATTTGTTCCCGCAGAACCAGCCACAGTTAAATGATACTGCGATATCGCCGTCCGCTTTGTTGTAGAAGCAGCATGCCTCAGCGTCTTTGGGGATCATCATAATGCCTGTTATCAGGGAGATGGTGATGACAGCCGCCCACATCGTTCCTTTCGTTCGAAACCCTCGACAGACTGCTTTCAATAAAATGTTCTTCATGGCTCAATCCTCTTCTTTCGCTCTGCGTCAGCCAAATCCACTTCAACCGGTCTTTCAGTGATACTCTCCTGAACCGGCATCAACGTTGATGGGTATTGATTGCCCGCTTTGTCGAGATGACCGGCAATTGTTAACCGTTCTTCGAAAAGAGGTTCTGGCTTTGAATCGATCTTGAATGAAAAGGTCAAATATCTTGCCCGCCGGACGCTCAATGGCGGTTTTGATTGCAGGGAAATTGGAGACGGCCGCGGCCCCGCCTTATGCCTCATGGCCGTCTCCACATAATCAGTGTACTCGGGACGTCGGGCAGTTGTTCTACCGAGAAAAAACCCATTCGAAGTAACATTTTTTGACAACGACACCATCGGCATTTTTGCTTTCCGCAAGACCAAAACCCCCTGGAGGATTGTCATGGGTGATATCAACCCAGCCGTGCTTTTCAACAGGGACATCGCAGGTAGCAACACCTCCGATTCGCCTGATGCTCGCAATCCCTCCTTTTCCCGGCCGGCACTTGTGTTCCCCGGGGTCGAGAGTCCAGCTGTTTCCGCAGAACCAGCCGCAGTTGAAGGAAACATGTATCTTGCCGTCACTCTTGTTGTAGAAGCAGCATGCCTCGGAGTCCTTGGAAATCAAAACGGTTGCCGCGATCAGTACAATCGCAAAGGTAACCATCCACATCGCTCCTCTGTTTCCCAACCGTTCGCAGATTGGTTTCGACAATTCATGCTTCATGGTTCGCTCCTCCTTTCCAGTGATTTCACTCCGTGTCAGGCAGCCCGTTCTACTCGACAAGACGGAGGTGTTTTTGTGATCCAGCATAGGCTAATGGCCTGTTTTATTGAGTGGCGGCACTGTTCCTTAATTGCCCCAATCGAACTCGCATACATTGGTCGTGTTTCCATTTTCATCTTTGCTTTCTGCAACGCCTTTATCCTGGACATGATAGACGTTGACCCAGCCGTGTTTAGCGACCGGAAGAAGCTCACAAGGATCCTTTTGATTATGGTAGAGGGTGACGTATCCATTCTTTCCCGGCCGGCATTTATGTTGTCCAGGGCTTAGATCCCAGACGTTCCAGCAGAACACGCCGCAGTCAAACTTGACCGTGATCTTGTCATCCGCTGAGTTGTAAAAGCAGCACGCCTCCGATTTCACAGGGATCGTCAGGTATCCCGCGATCAGCGCAACGGCGACGATAACCGTCCACATCGCTCTCTTCTCTCGCATCCACCAACAAACCGGTTTCGACAATCTGTTCATCATGGTCCGATCCTCCTTCCCGCTGCTTCATTTGCCGGTGGACAATCATCCTTTCTGCAGCGCAAGGATGTTGCCCTCGGAATCCGGCATCGGCAAAGAGTCGGCTCTACTGAAAAATGCCGTCTCGTTGCCAATCTTCACCAGTCAAAGGTGCAGGTTTGAATCGTTTTACCGTTTTCATCTTTGTTTTCCACAACGCCCTTGTTCATGCCCTGTGCCTTAACATGATGGACCTCGACCCAGCCGTGCTTTTTAACCCAGATGTAATTGCATGCTTCGAAGCTTTTACTTTTGACTCGCGAGATCGACGTGGCGTTTCCTCCCTTTCCCGGCCGGCAGGCGTGATCTCCGGGTTCAATATCCCAGTCGTTCCCGCAGAATACACCGCAGACAAAAGAAACGTGAATCTTCTCGTCGGTATGGTTATAGAAACAGCATGCTTCCGTGTTCTTGGGAAGCATTACGGTTCCTGCGATCAAAGCCGTGGCGATGATAACCGTCCACATCGCTCCCCTGTTTCGGAGCCCTCCGCAGATCCGTTTCGACATTATGTTCTTCATGGCTCAATCTCCCTTTCCGCCGCTTTGTTCCGTATCAAGCAGGTTCACTATGCTCATCCGAACTGCGGCGCTTTGGAAAGCCAGCATCACTGCCTGCGAATTTTCTTTGCCCATCTTGCGGAGATGACGGTACGATCAAGACTGCAGCTCGTTGCCATCTTTTCCCACTTTCCGGTTACGATCCGAAAACACCGACGGTCGCTGCTCACTGAACCCAGTCGAACTCACAGAAATCAATAACTTGGCCGTACTCATTTTTGCTGACGGCACGGCACTTGCTCCCTGGATGGGTTACTTCAATCCAACCATGTTTCTGGACATCTAAACCTCTATCGCAGAACAGTCCGTTCCGCTTGATGTTCGCGACTCCCCCTTTCCCCGGGCGACACTTGTGCTCTCCCTGCCCTAAAACCCATGTATTACTACAGAAAATCCCGCAATCGAACTCGACGGTGATGTCTCCCTTGTCGTCTGCCATGTTATAGAAGCAGCTTGCTTCGCTGACCCGCGGCATAAGACCGATTCCGGCAACAAGGGTCATGACAACGATCATCGCATACACCCATTGCTTTCTTTCCAAACGGCTGTCGCTCTTTGTCATCAACACACTCTTCATGGCTCAATCCTCCTTTGTTGTTCTCGTAACTCCTGTCAGACAAACTCAATCTCCGTGCTGCGATTTTAGAATAGATCATTTCATGCCGGTGGCAATGCTTGTTCATCTGATAGGTAGAATAGGTGCCCATCCGATTTGTGGCGCAAAGTTGGAGAGATACAATTTGGGGGTGGATAGAGAAATCGAAGAAAGAAAGGATCGTTATACTGTTGAATCCGGTGATCCTGTGGCCAGGCTGCTCGATTTCGTTTCATCTTGGAAGTCCTTTGTCTCGATCCTGTTGTTCCGATGGCTAATAGATAGAGAGATCCATGATTCATTCGGATGCAGGTAAAATCGGCGCACCTCATATGGCCTGGTGCGCCGATTTCAATCCCCTCAACAGATCATGACAATTCGGGTGCTCCGGTGACGGCACAAGCAATCTTCTTCGTTGTACCTCAACCTTTCCGGATCATTTGTCATTGGATGGCCTGGAAGTTCCTGCAGTGAACATCGTCATTCCATTGCACGATCTGACTGTATCAGTCTGGACTGCATCTCTTCGCCGTCTTTTCACACTCTCCGGTTACGATCCGAAAGCACCCGGGGCAACCGCTCATTTCACCCAGTCGAAGGTACAGGAATCGATGATTTCAGCGTTCTCATTTTTGCTGACGACAAGGCCTTTGTTTCCTGTACGGGTTACTTCAACCCAACCGTGTTTCTTGACTGTTTCGATATCGCAGGACTGTCCTCCCCGCCTGATCGTCCCGCTTCCCCCCTTCCCCGGGCGGCACTTATGCTCCCCAGGCCCTAAATCCCATGCATTCCCACAGAAAACCCCACAACTGAACTCAGCGACGATGCCTCCCTTGTCCACCAGGTTATAGAAGCAGCATGCATCACTGACTTGCGGCGCGAGTCCGATTCCGACAACAATGGCCATGACAACGATCATCGCACACACCCATTGCTTTCTTTCCAACCGGCTGTCGCTGTCTGTTGTCAACGCATTCTTCATGGCTCAATCCTCCTTTCCAATGATTTGTCTTCCCTTTTACAAACTCAACTTACCCGATGCGATTACAGAATAGAGCATTTCATGCCTGCGACAATGCTTGATCATCTCGTAAGCAGAATAGGTGCTGATTCGTATTCAGGTGTGAAAATGGTTGGGTACGATGCTATGGGGGGAAGGGGAGTGGAAAAGGGAATGGCTTGTAATGCTGTTGAATCCTCCGATTTTACAGCCTGGGAGGTTTCTCTGGTTTCATCCTTTCAGTTCCTTGGGTTCCTGAATGTGAATATCGTATTTCCGCAGAAAATCCTTGAAGCCGTAGACTTTTTTCCCCATGAAGACCATGTCGATTGCCTGGGCTGGGCAGTTGTTGACGCAGCCCATGCAGCCAATGCAGCGGTCCTGGTCCACCCTGTGCTGTGCAGGGTGTGTGGCTCCGACCGGGCATACCCGGACGCAGGTGCCGCAGCCGATGCATTTCGCCGCGTCGATGGTATGCCGGGAGATCAGCAGTTTCGTGAATTTCATCATCACGGATCCCTTGAAGACATCGCCGTAATGAAACTCCTTCCGCACGGGAGAAATCGTTCCTCCGCTCCGGACCATCTGAAGAAACTTTTTGGCGAACTCCCGGACCTGCGTGTAGGTTTCCTCGTTCGGCCGGTCCCTGTATTTGAGGATGCGCGCCTCTTTCCCGGACGACCAGGTCGGGGCGAAGGTGGACATGTTGCCGAAGGCGGCGATCCCCACCGGGACGCCTCCCTTCGCGCACAGCAGCTGGAGCGTGGAGAAGGCGGTGTTGTACTGATTGTCCCCGGGGCCGCCGAAGGTCGAATAGGCTGCCACCGGGATGCCCTGAATATCCGGAATGGACGCCAGCCATGATCGCACGTTGCCCGGCGTGTCCAGGTAATACACCGGCGTTCCCAGGACGATCAGATCGTAGCCCTTCATCGCGGACGGATCGAACCCGCGGATGTCCAGGGCCGTCACCGTCAGTCCGTTCTGCTCGAGAACCTTTCCGATCAGCCTGCCGTTCCGCTCCGTGTGGCCCGCCTGGCTGTACCAGAGGACAAGCGCCGTCCGGGGCTGTGTGGATTTTAGCGGTATTTTCGAATCGGGAATGGTTTCCCTCGTGCATCCGTTCAGACTTATGGCCGCCGCGGCTCCGGCTGAACCGGCGAGAAATGTCCTTCGTGTACAGGTTTTCCATTTGCCGGTCTGCTTTTCGTCATGCTTTCCCATTGCCTGTTTCCCTCTGCGGTGTTTTTCGCTTGACAGAATACGGGGTGGAGATGAATCAATCCGGATGGCCATTTATCACAGAGAAGGCATGAAAATCACGATCAATCATGAAGGGGAGGACGAGAGATGGATACACATTCTCTTCAGAACCATGACGAGCTGATTCAGAAGGTGAAAAAAATGGCCACATTCCGGTCTTTTGAAAAGAAAGATTTCTACCGGATCCTCAATTTCAGCAAGATCAGGGAATACGAACCGGGTGAGACGATCCTGGAGGAAGGGAGCTACGACAACTGGATTTTCTTTATCATCTCGGGGAAGGTGCGCGTCGTGCGGCATGACAGGGAGATCAGCGTTCTGAGCCGCACCGGCGATATCTTCGGGGAGATGGGGATCATCGATGGTTCGGCCCGGTCCGCCTCCGTCTCCGCCCTTGAAAAGACCATCTGCCTGGCGACGGACATCTCGTTCATGGATCGCCTGACCGGCGAAGACCGGCTGGCGTTCACGGCCATGCTTTATCAGCTCCTGGCGGAGATCCTGGCCGTCCGGTTGAGAACGACCAGTGAAGAGCTGGTCCTGGCCAGGGAGGAGATTGCCGCCCTGAAAGGCGAGGCGGGCCGGTGAGTGCCGGAAAGGTGAGAGTTGCTTCTTGGATGCGATCATGGCCTTGCTTGGACCGTGACGCCTTCAAGCAGGGAATTTCTAACATGTGCGGGCGGCAGATCAAGCCCATCCCGCGAAAATGGAGGTAACGACATGAAACGAGTTGATGGAAGACAGCATGCACGGACGTACGGGCGGATTCGATATGCCGTGGTGATCTTGTTGCTTCTGTTCGTCCTTGTCCTTCCTGTTTCCGCGGGAGCTGAGGTTCGGGAGACGGCGGACCTGAAAATCCTGGAGAAGGAAGTGACCGCAGGCACGCTGGTCTGTTTCGACCTCGACAACACCCTGATCCGGGCCGAGCAGATGCTGGGGAGCGACCAGTGGTGGGACGACGTTGTCTATGAACTGGCGGCGTCCGGTCTGTCCGGGCGGGAAGCAACCATCAAGGCGTACCGGATCTGGCTGCCGCTCCAGACCGCCGGCCGGTTCATCCCGGTGCAGCCGGACGGCCCGGCGGTCGTGCGCGGCCTCCAGGAGCGGGGCGTCAAGGTGCTGGGACTCACGGCCCGCCCCTCCATGATCGCATCCCTCACTTACAGGCAACTGGCGTCCATCGACATCGATCTCCGCCGGGGGGAACCCAGGAGCGAGCCCTTGAACGTGAACCTGAAAGATGCCGCCCGTTACGAGAACGGTATCCTGTTTGTCGGAGAGCAGAACAGCAAGGGCGAGGCGCTGAAGGGCTTCCTGGCTGCAACGGGGATGAAGCCCGCAAAGATTGTCTTCGCCGACGATAAAAAGAAGCATGTGGACGAACTGGAGAGGGTCTTCGGGAGCGGTCCCGTCCCCTACGTCGGTTTCCGGTACGGCGGCGCCGATGAATGGGTGAAGAGCTACGACCGGGCTATCGTGGAGATCCAGAAGAAGTACCTGGGCCGCATCCTTCCCGACGATGTGGCGGCAAGGCTGAAATAGGCGCGCAAGCGGCTTTCTTCGATTTGCGAGAATTGTCCTGCGGATTCCGGTAAACAAGGTTTGGATGGAAACATCTTTCCTGATCAAAGGAATCATCATCGGATTTTCAATCGCCGCGCCCGTCGGGCCGATCGGCGTTCTGTGCATCCGGCGGACGCTGG
This sequence comes from Syntrophales bacterium, assembly GCA_035363115.1. Lineage (NCBI taxonomy): Bacteria > Pseudomonadati > Thermodesulfobacteriota > Syntrophia > Syntrophales > Syntrophales bacterium. The sequence continues at coordinate 859,550 of DAOSEM010000001.1, forward strand.
CCGACGGGCGGGTTTCGGGCCTTGTCTCAGGCCTCGGGGCCGCTGTGGCGGATGCGGTTTACGGCTGCATCGCCGGTTTCGGCCTGACGTTCGTCTCCGGTTTCCTGATCGGCGGGCAGGCGTGGCTTCGTATTGTCGGAGGAGTATTTCTCTGCTTCCTGGGCATCCGAACCTTCCTGTCCGGACCTGCCGAAAAGGCCGCCCCTGCCGCCGGGAGAAGCCTGGCCGGCGCATTCGTCTCGACGTTTCTCCTGACTCTCACCAACCCGATGACGATTCTCTCGTTTGTGGGGATATTCGCAGGGCTGGGGATCGCAGGAGCCGGCGGGGACTATGGGGCGGCGGGTGCTCTGGTCCTGGGCGTTTTCAGCGGCTCCGCTCTCTGGTGGCTACTCCTCAGCGGCGGCGTCGGTGCACTGCGGGAGAAGGTCACTCCCCGGGGGATGCAGTGGGTCAACCGGGGTGCCGGCGCGATCATTGCGGCGTTCGGCCTGCTTGCCCTCCTGGGATAGGCCGGACGGAGGATGAATCCCCGGCTTATCCCGGGAAGAATGCCTGTTCCGGAGGCCGTCCTGCCGGACCCGTGTGTCCGGGCGACAGAAGAGAAGAAATGGAAACACTCGCCGATAAAGTAGCACGGGTGGTGAGAGAGGTGGTGGCCGTTGTGCCGCACGATCCCTGCTGGGTGAAGGCGTTCGAGCGGGAGCGGCGCCATCTTCGGTCCTGCCTGCCGGCGGATCTGCTCGGGAGGATCGAGCATTTCGGAAGCACCGCCGTTCCCGGTCTTCCGGCCAAGCCCATTGTCGACATGCTGGTCGAGGTGACGAGCCTGGACGAAACAAAGCGGCGCATCGCGCCCGTTCTGGAGGCGCAGGGATATGATTACTTCTGGAGACCCTCCTGGGGAGATGACACGCCTCCCTTTTATGCCTGGTTCATCAAGCGGGATGCAGGCGGGAAAAGGACACATCACATCCATATGCTCGAGTCCGGCTTCGAGCAGTGGGACGGGCTTCTGTTCCGGGACTACCTCCGGGAGCATCCGGATGCAGCCCGGGAGTATGGCGATATCAAAATCAGGCTCTCCCGTGTTCATGTTCATGACCGTGTGGCCTATACGACGGCCAAGGGAGACTTTGTCAGGAGAGTTACCGAACGGGCCAGGAGGCTCTATGGAGAAGACCGGAGAGTGCACGAGGCAGATGAGCCCCCTCACCGCTGAAGCCGGAGGTCCGGGTACATCCCGGATATGAAGAATTTGTTCTAACCTGGGACCGACCAGGGGGAATCATAATATGACCTTTGTTCATTGGCAGTGGCTCTTCCCGCTGGCCGTCACCGTGCACAACCTCGAGGAGGCGGTCTGGCTGCCTGCCTGGTCGCAGCGGGCCGGCCGGTGGCATCGCCCGGTGGAGCCGTTCGCCTTTCGTTTTGCCGTGGCCGTCCTGACGGTCCTGGCGTACGCCGCAGCGGCCTGGAGTGTCGCCGGGGGGCCGGAGAGCATTGGCGCCTACCTTCTTTCCGGGTATGCCCTGGCTATGCTCCTCAACGTCTTCCTGCCGCACCTCTTGGCTACGGTGGCCCTGCGCCGCTATGTCCCCGGGCTGGCGACGGCGTTGCTCTTCAACCTTCCGGTGACGGCCGGATTGCTGCAGGCCGCCTTTGCCGAGGGATATGTGAAACTCCCGACGTTTGCGTACTATGCGGTGCCGGTATGCCTGGGTCTTGTCGCTTCCATTCCGGTTCTCTTTGCCATCGGGAGAAGGATAAAGGGCGGCTCGGAACCGCATTAATCTTCTCTCTTTTCGGTCATCATGGCCTTGATCTCCCGCTTGAGGACCTTGCCGACGCCGCTCGTGGGAAGCTCGTCCATGAATTCGATCTGCTTCGGGATCTTGTACGACGCCACCTGCTCCTTCAGATACTGGACAATGGCGGCCCTCTGCGTTTCGCTCTTTTCGACGCCCGCCTTCAGGACGATGGCGGAGGCGACGCGCTCTGATCCGGGGCGCTCCGGGTCCGGGATGCCCACCGAGGCCGCCTGGGCGACATCGGGGTGCTTCGCGAGCACTTCGTCCAGCTCCCGGGTGAACACCTTGAACCCGGAGACGATGACCATGTCCTTCAACCGGTCCACGATGGAAAAATAACCGTCCTCGTCCATGACCGCGATGTCGCCGGTGTAAAGCCAGCCGTTCCGGATCGTTCCGGCTGTCTCCTCGGGCTTTTTGAAATACTCTTTCATGAGCTGCGGACCCCGGACGACGATCTCCCCGGGCTCGCCCTGCTTGACCGGCTGCCCTGTCCCCGGGTCGAGGAGGACAAACTCGGTGTCCGACAGCGGCATGCCGATGGAGCCGGCCTTTTTCACCCCGTAACGGGGATTGCAACTGGTCACCGGGGATGTTTCCGTCATCCCGTAGAGCTCGATGAAATTCCCCTTCCCGATGATGGACTCCAGTTCTCCGATGCTCTCCTTCGGAAACGGAGCGGCGGCGCTGAGGCACCACTTCAGGTTCTTCATGTCCAGGCGCTTGAATTCGGGGTTCTTCATGAGTTCGTAAAAGACCGTCGGGACGTTGACGATGTAGTGCGGCTGGTAGGCCTTGATCGCCTCGATGATGAAGTGCGTGTCCCGGGGGTTGGGCACGCACACCTGCGTGGTGCCGTGGGCCATGGAGAAACCGCCCAGGGCGAGTCCGGCGATATGGAACAGGGGGAACGCCGACAGGATCGTGTCCTCCGCCAGGATGTCGGTCCAGGCGAGGACCTGCTGCCGGTTGCACATGTAGCTCCGATGGGTGAGAACCGCACCCTTGGCCGGGCCCGTTGTGCCGCCCGTGTACATGATGAAGATCGCGTCGTCGAGGCTGCGGGGCACGCTCACGGGTCCCGGGGGCGTCTCCCGGATGACGTCCGTGAATTTCACCGTCACTTTCCCGGCCAGCGGTGCGACTTCCGCGGTGGGGATCTTTTTCAGGAGGTTTCCCAGGACCCGTTTCACCCCCGGCAGAAAGTCGGCGATTCCGGATACCACGACCGTCCTCGTGTCGATCCGGTCGGCGATCTCGGCGATCTTCCCGTAGAGCAGGTCGATCGTGAAGATCATTTTCGTGCCGGAGTCCCGGATCTGGTTGACCAGTTCGCCCGGCGTCAGGAGCGGGCTCAGCCCGGTGGAGACGCACCCCGCCTTCTGAATGCCGACGATGCTGATGTAGTGGGCGGGAATGTTCGGCAGGTGCAGGCCGATGACGTCGTCGGGTTTCAGCCCGCCCCGGACGAGGTAGCGGGCGACCCGGTCGGACAGATCGTCCAGTTCACGGAAGGTGATCCGCTTTCCCATGTAGATGATCGCCGGCTTGTCCGGGTATGCCTCCACCACCTTCCGGAACTGCTCGACATAGGTCATGGTTTCGTAATTCATGGTCTGCGGCACGTTCGGGTCATAGTGATTCAGCCAGCGCTTGTCGACTTGAAAATCGCTCATGATTCACCCTCCTTTCCGAAAACGGACCCTGGGGCTTGTCTGTCCGTGGCTGCAACGGTTGCGGCCGCGGGCCTGACTGCGATGAACACCGGGTGTATGTCCGGACTTCGTGGGGATTCTGGTTTCGATGGAGTGACGATTGCCTGCCGTTCGACGCGTTGTTGGCTGTGAATGGGTGGCCGACTGCTGTCCGATCCTTCTTCCGGGATGAAATGCCCTCGGAAGGAAGGAATAAGAGAAATGTTGTGGCTCAATTATAAAGGGTCACAGGGAGCAATTGTCAAGCAATATCATGCAATATCAATGAATGTCCGGTATCTTGCCGGCGGAACGGAAGAATCCGTTCGACGTCGGCCCGGCCAGCCCGGCGGCCGCCTCCGGGTTTCACGGGGTTTCATTGACATGGCTGAGAAGCCTGATGTATGAATCTACCTATGAAACCCCGATTTCTTCGGAGCAACTCCCCATGAGCCCCGATCGCACCCCGGATGGAAATCCGCGCTCTTCGCTTCCGGCCCGCTGGCCCTGGGCGGCGGGGGCGCTCGTCCTGGCGCTGTTCCTGATTCTGCTGGCCGTCCGGATGGACTGGATCCCCCGGTCCCTCAAACCGGCCGGCATCCAGGCAGGGCAGGCAGGCGGCATGGTCGAGCGGGATCTCTGGATGAGCATCCTCCAGAACGGCCGGAAGATCGGCTACACCCATCGGGTCACAGAGTCTTCCCCGGAGGGGTGGAAGGTTCGGGAAGACGTATCCATGCGGATCAACACCATGGGATATCGCCAGAACATCCGTTTCCGCACGACCGGCGATCTCCATACCGACCTGACCATGAAGGCGTTCACGTTCGATCTCCAGTCCAGCCTGTTCCGCTTTTCCGCCCGGGGTTCCGTGGAGGGAGACACCCTTGTCGTCACCGCCGGGCCGCCGGGTGAGGGAAAAGGAGCTCGTTATCAACTCCAGTCGGCCCCGCGCCTGTCGGCGGGAATCCTGGAAGCAGTCTGGGCGGCGAAGCTCGGGGAAGGCGAGCAGCGCACGTTCCATGTCTTCGACCCTGTGGCGATGGGGCAGCGTCCCGTGACGGTGACCGCCGGTGGGGAGGAAAATGTGGAGATCGGGGGAGCGAGGCACCGGGCGAGGCGATACGATGTCGATTTCATGGGCGCCCGCCAGACCGCCTGGATCGGGAACCAGGGAGACGTGCTGAAGGAATCGGGGGTGCTGGGCATTACCCTGGAGCGGACCACCCGGGAGCGGGCACTGGAGGACCTTTCCCCGGATGCGTCGGCGGACCTGACCGATGTAGCCTCCGTAATGCCCGACCGGCCGCTGAATCATCCTGCCGACTTGAACCGGCTCCAGATCCGCCTGAGCGGGGCGGATGTGCCGAACCTCGCCCTTGACGGAGACCGGCAGAGTTTCAAGGGCGGCGCCGTCACGGTGGCGAAGGAGGCCCTTCAGCCGGCCGGACCGACGGAACGGGCATTCGTGGTCCGGGGTGCCTACCTGGGGAGCGATCCCTTCATCCAGTCGGACGACCGGTTGATCCTGGCTCAGGCCCGCGAAATCGTCGATCCGAAGGTTCCCGATTCCATCAAGATCCTCAAGATCGTCGACTGGGTCTTCCGGAACATTGAGAAGAAGCCTGTCCTCTCCATTCCGAATGCCCTCGAGACCCTCCAGAACCGGGTTGGAGATTGCAACGAGCATGCCGTCCTCGTGGCGGCCCTGGGACGCGCCTCGGGTATTCCCACGGTGGTCGAGGCGGGACTGGTGTACCAGCGGGGGCGGTTTTACTACCATGCCTGGAACGCCTTCTACATCCGGGAATGGGACCGATGGATCACCGCCGACGCCGTGTTCAACCAGGTGCCCGCCGATGTGACCCATCTCCGCCTCATCCGGGGCGACATGGATCGGCAGATGGACCTCCTGGGCCTGATCGGACGGTTGCGCATCGAGATCCTTTCCGCATCGTAGGGACACATGATCGAATTGAAACAGCTCTCCAAGCGGTACGGCCAGACCCTGGCGGTGGACCGGCTCGACCTGTCGGTGCCGCCGGGGGAAATCTTCGGCTTCATTGGGCCCAACGGGGCCGGCAAGACCACGACGATCCGCATGATGGGCGGAATCCTGGCCCCCACCGGGGGGTCCGTGCGGATCGGGGGGATCTCCATGGCGGAGGATCCCGTGCGTGCCAAGCGGGCCATCGGCTTCATTCCCGACCGTCCCTATCTGTACGAGAAGCTCACGGGAATGGAGTTTCTCCGCTTCTCCGCCGATCTCTACGGTGCGGCGGGTACGGGCTTCCGTCAGAAGGCCGGGGCGCTCCTGGAGCAGTTCTCCCTTGCCGGCTGGGCGGACGAACTGGTGGAGGCGTACTCCCACGGGATGAAGCAGCGGCTGATCATCGCCGCGGCGCTTCTCCACGATCCCCGGGTCCTCATCGTCGACGAGCCCATGGTTGGCCTGGACCCGGGAGGCATCAAGATGGTGAAGGACCTGCTCCGGGATCTGGCCGGGCGGGGAACCACCGTCTTCATGTCGACCCACACCCTCCAGGTGGCCCAGGACGTGTGCCATCGAATCGGCGTCATCCACCGGGGCCGCCTCATTGCCCTGGGGACGACGGGTGAACTGCAGAAAACATCGGGCGCCGGTGAAGCCGACCTCGAATCGGTCTTCCTGGTCCTGACGGCAGAGGAAGCGAAGTAATCCATGAACGCCGTCCGGCTCCTGCTCACTCCACGGATTCTGACCTTCCGCAACGGCGCCGTCGCCGATGCCCAGCGTTACCGGATCCGTGCCGCCCTGTTCGGCTCCCTGGGCCTTGTCTTCTGGGCGGGCATCTTCGCCGTTTTCTATCGGGTCCTGCGATATTTTCGGGGCGCCGAGGGGTTCGGCGACATCCTTGCCGCCAAGCTCCTCTCCATGGTGCTGGTGACGTTCTTTGCGATCCTCGTCTTCAGCAGTATTATTACAAGCTTATCCAAACTCTACCTGAGCCGCGACCTCATTCTCGTCCATGCCCTTCCGGTTTCGCCGGCGCGCATCTTCCTGTCCCGCTGGATCGAGAGTACCGCCGACAGCTCCTGGATGGTGATCGTGTTCAGCCTGCCGGTGTTCCTTTCCTACGGGATCGTCTATTCGGCAGGCCCGGGATTCTACGCCACCGCAGGGCTTTCCCTCCTGTCCATGTGCCTGATCGCATCGGGTGTCAGTGCCCTGGCCGTGCTCATTGCAGCCGTCGTACTGCCGGCGGGGCGCCTGCGGACGGTGTTCCTGTTTCTCGCGGTCATCATCACGCTGGGGCTCGTCCTGGCCTTCCGCCTCATGAGGCCGGAGCGGCTGGTCAACCCCGAGCAGTTCCAGACGGTGATGGCCTACCTGAAGTCCATGGAGACGCCGGGATCGCCTCTCCTCCCCACAACCTGGATGATGGACGCCATGATGGCGTCGCTGAAGGGAGCGTGGCGGGAATCCCTGTTTCACCAGGCCCTGTCCTGGAGCTGTGCGTCCTCCTTCGTCTTCGTCGCAACGGGGCTGGCCGGCGTCCTGTATTTCCCCGGTTTTTCAAGGGCCCAGACGGCGGCCGAGCGCCTGTTCCCGACCCGCTGGCTCCGTCCGGGAAGGCGCCCCCTCCTGCTCCGCTTCCTGCCGCCCCCGGTTCGGGCCCTGGCATTCAAGGAGACCCGGAGTTTCTTTCGGGACCAGACCGCCTGGCCGCAGCTGTTCATGATCGCGGCCCTCATCGCGGTGTATCTCTACAATTTCTCGGTCCTTCCCCTGGACAAGACGCCCATCCGGACGGTCTACCTCCAGAACCTGTTCTCCTTCCTGAACATGGGGCTGGCGTCATTTGTGCTCATCGCGATTGCGTCCCGCTTCGTCTTTCCCGCCGTGAGCATGGAAGCGGAAGCCTTCTGGATTCTCCGCGCAGCGCCCGTCTCGATCCGGACCTTTCTGTGGGTCAAGTTCTTCCTTTATTATGTGCCCCTCGTGATCCTTGCGGAGATCCTGATCGTCGTTTCCAACCTGCTCCTGGATGTGACACCGTTCATGATGGGCCTGTCGACGTCCACCGTGTTCGCCATGGTCCCCGGTGTCGTGGCCCTGGCGGTCGGCCTGGGGGCGGCCTACCCGGATTTCAAGTCCGAGAATCCCGCCCAGGCGGTGACCAGCTTCGGGGGACTTCTGTTCATGATCTCAAGCGCCGGGTTCATCGGCGCGGTCATCATCCTGGAGGCCGGCCCGGTGTACCAGGTGTTCATGAAGGGCCTCCATGGCGGCTCTCTTTCCGTTCTTCAGTGGACCTGGCTCGTCGTATCCTTTGCGGTCTCCCTGGTCCTCTGCATCCTCGCCGTCATCCTGCCCATGCGGATGGGGGAGAGGCACCTGCGTGACCTCGAATAATCATTACGGAAACAACAGGGGATGATTGCCAATCCAATCGTCAGTCTGCTATAGTCCGACCGTTCTAAGGGGAGGGGTCATCCATGTACGTCCACTTCTGGGGAACGCGCGGATCCCTGCCGGTTTCCATGACGGCGGAGGCGGTCCGCGGCAAGATCCGCCGAGCCCTGCTGGAGAGCAGGAAACACAAGATCGAGACCGATCGCGACGTGGAGGCGTTTCTGGAGACGCTGCCCTTTCCCGTCCGGGGCACCTATGGCGGCAATACGTCCTGCGTGGAGATCGGAGGGGGGAAGGAGACCGTTCTCTGTGACGCCGGCACGGGGCTCCGGGACTTCGGCAATGCCTTTTTAAAGTCCGGTCGAGGCTCCGGAAACCATAACGCCATTTTTCACCTGTTCATCACCCATGTCCACTGGGATCATATCCAGGGGTTCCCGTTCTTCGTCCCGGCTTACCTGCCGGGGAACCAGATCGTCATTTACGGTGTTCACCGGGACCTCAGGCGCTCCTTCACGCACCAGCAGGATCCACCTTTTTTCCCGGCGCCGCTTTCATCCATGAGGGGGGACATCCGGTTCGTCACCATCGAGGAGGACAGGGACTACGAGATCGCCGGACTGACGGTTCGGGCGATCCAGCAGAATCACCCGGGAGACTCCTACGGGTACTCGTTCACCGGAAACGGCAGGAAGATCGTCTTTGCCACCGACGCGGAGCACAAAAGGGAGAACAGCCCGGGTGCGGACGGAATTGTGGAATTCTTCCGCAACGCCGACCTGCTGATCTTCGATGCCCAGTACACCCTGCTGGACGCGATCGACACCAAGGAGAACTGGGGGCACTCGAGCAACCTGACGGCCGTGGAGATCGCCGTGCTGGCGGGAGTGAAACGACTGTGCCTGTTCCACACGGAACACAGCTATTCCGACGAGGTGATCGAACAGTTCTGCCGGGACACGCGGAAATACCTGAAGATCCACGCCGAGGCCGAGTTGCCTCCCCTGGAGATCATGGCGGCCTACGACGGCCTCAGGATCGAGGTCTGACAACCATCCCGGGAGCGCCCCGCCGTGGCGCGTCCCGTGTCAAGATTTCCGGCCCGCCGCGGAAGAATGTTTGCCAAAACGGCAGCGGGCATTCCATTCGATAGAGGCGCCATCTGTTGCGCCCTCCGACATCAATTATTCATCTTGCCACAACGGCTGTCTGTCTCTTGCAGTGAACAACATATGGATTCCTTGTTCGGCATGTTGCGCATGACGTTCGTGCGAATGGGGTGGCTATTTCTCATTACCATGAAATCATTGCGGTAAATCCATTTCGACGGATGGCACCTTTCTTGCGGCTGCTGTCCTGAAGCATCCGGCATGTACCCGGCCCATGCAGCCGGGGCAGACGTCTTTTCCCCCTCCACCTCCAACAGGTCCGGACAAGACGATGCTCAAGATCACCAATCTCGAGACAACCTACCATGATGTCATCCTGGCGCTGAAGGGCATCTCGCTCACGGTCCCGGCAGGTGCGATCGTCGCTCTTCTCGGCTCCAACGGGGCGGGAAAGACGACGACCATCAATACCGTCTGCGGGATCAGGAAGACCCTGAACCTGGAAGTCGAGGACGGGACGATGGAGTTTGCGGGGTCGATCATCAACGACCGGGCGCCCCACGAGATCGTGGCCCTGGGGATCTCGCAGGTTCCCGAGGGAAGGCGGATCTTCGCGGAGCTGACCGTGGAGGAGAACATCCGGATCGGGTCGTGGCGGATCGACCGCAGGCGCTACCCGGAGAACCGCGAGCGCGTGCTCCGGCATTTCCCGGTCCTCCGGGAGCGGGGGCGGCAACTGGCGGGATACCTGAGCGGCGGCGAGCAGCAGATGCTGGCCATCGCAAGGGCCCTGGTGGCGGAGCCCCGGCTTCTCATCATGGACGAGCCCTCCCTGGGGATCGCACCGATCGTGGTCCGGGAGATCTTTGAGATCATCCACCGGATCAACGTGGAGGAGGGGACCACGATTCTCCTTGTTGAGCAGAATGCAAACGCGGCCCTGTCCGTCGCCGGTTACGGCTACATCATGGAGAACGGGCGCATCGTCATGGAAGGGTCGGCGGCGGAACTCCGGGAGAGCAGGGATATCCGCGAGTTCTACCTGGGCCTGACGGAGGTGGGGACCCGGAAGAGCTTCCGGGACGTGAAGCACTACCGGCGGAAAAAGCGATGGCTTTCGTGAAGGACGCGGGTGCGGAACTTCTGGCGCTGGAGGACCTGTCGATACATTTCGGCGGCATCCGGGCCCTCGAGAACGTCTCCCTCTCCGTGCGGGAAGGGGAGATCTACTCCATCATCGGCCCCAACGGGGCCGGAAAAACGACCCTCTTCAACTGCATCAGCGGAATCTACCGGTACCAGCGGGGGACCATCCGCTTCGCCGGGGAATCGATCACCGGCCGGAAGCCTCATGAGATAGCCCGCCTGGGCGTCGGCCGTGCCTTCCAGAACATTGCCCTCTTCCGGGGCATGACAGTCCTGGACAACCTGTTGTCGGCCCGGGAGCCGATCCTCCGCTACGGCCTGGTCGAAGCCGCCCTGTTCTGGGGAAGATGCCGGCGGGAAGAGATCCGGAGCCGCGACGCCGTCGAGGAGATTGTCGAATTCCTCGATCTCCAGGCGGTTCGGAAGCTGCCCGTGGGGAGCCTCCCCTACGGAGTCCAGAAGCGTGTGGAACTGGCCCGGGCGCTGGCCATGAGCCCCAGGATCCTGCTGGTCGACGAGCCGGTGAGCGGCATGAACCTGGAGGAGCGGGAGGACATGGCGCGCTATCTCATCGACATCAATGAGGAGATGAACATCACCATCGTGCTGATCGAGCATGACATGGGACTTGTGATGGACCTGTCCGACCGGGTCTCCGTTCTGAATTTCGGAACGCGGATCGCCGAGGGGACACCCGACGAAATCGCCGGGAATCCCGAGGTGATCCAGGCGTACCTGGGAGCGTAGCGGACCATGGAAACGACGGACACGACCCTGCCCCGGCTTCTGATTGAAAAGACGGACCGTTACGGTGACCGGGTCGCCATGCGGCGGAAGTACAAGGGCATCTGGCAGGAGATTTCCTGGCGGACCTACCTCGAACGGGTACAGGCACTGGCCGCGGGACTGGCGAAACTGGGGATGGAGCGGGGCGACCACGCTTCCATCCTGGGGGAGAACTGCCCGGAGTGGGTCATCGCTGACCTGGCGATCCAGAGCCTGGGCGGCGTCTCCGTGGGCGTCTATCCCACCAACTCGGCGGAGCAGGTGCACTACATCCTGGATCACTCCCGGTCGAGGTTCGTCGTCGTCAAGGACCAGTAGCAGGCTGACAAGGTCCTCCTCGTGGCGGACCGGCTGCCTCTTCTTGTGAAAATCGTCGTCATCGACATGAAGGGCCTCCGGAACCACCCGGACCGGCGGATCATCCCTTTTTCGCAGGTGGAAGAGGAAGGGCGCGAGGAGGTCCGGAGGACCCCCGGGTCCTTTGTTGAGGCCGTTTCCCGGACGCAGCCCGACGACGTGTCCTTTATCGTCTACACCTCCGGTACAACGGGCGCCCCCAAGGGGGCCATGATCACCCACCGCAACATCATCCATCAGATCCTTTATGCCCTGCAGCCGGTGCTCCACCTGGGAGAGAAGGATTCGATCCTCTCCTATCTCCCGCTGTGCCACATCTTCGAGCGGAACCTGGCCATGGCGATGCCGCTGGTTCTGGGCTACACGGTCAACTTTGCCGAGTCCATCGACACGGTCCAGGAGAACCTGCGGGAGATCTCCCCGACGTTCTTCGCTGCGGTGCCGCGGATCCTGGAGAAGATCCATTCGACGGTGCGGATCAAGATGGAGGACTCGACGCGCTTCAAGCGGTTCCAGGTCCGCCTCTGGGAGCCCCCGGGAAAGGCCGTCGCCCAGTGCCGGATGAACCTGCGGCCGGTGCCGCCGCTACTCCGGCTGGCGTACACCCTGGGGTACTTCTGGAGCTACCGCCCGCTCCGCGACCGGATCGGACTTGCCGACTGCCGGTGCATCATGAGCGGCGGCGCGCCCATCGCGCCGGAGATCCTGGCCTTTTTCCGGTCCCTGGGGATCCGGACGGTCGAGATGTACGGCCTGACGGAGACCGCCGGCGGGGCCACGGGTCCCCGTGGACGGATCAAGCACGGATCGGTGGGCGAGCCCTGCCGTGCCCTGGAGTGCCGCCTGGCCCCCGACGGGGAGATCCTGCTGAAAGGCGACTCGATCTTTGCCGGGTACTATCGCGACGAGGACGCTACGGCCAACGTGATCCATGGCGGCTGGCTCCATACCGGCGACATCGGCCAGTTCGACGAGGACGGCCACCTCTTCATCGTGGACCGCAAAAAGGACATCATCGTCACCTCCGGCGGCAAGAACATCTCCCCCTCGGAGATCGAGAACCGCCTCAAGTGCAGCAGCTACATCAAGGAGGCCATCATCGTGGGCGAAGGCCGCAAGTACCTGACCGCCCTGATCCAGATCGACTACGACAATGTGGGCAACTGGGCCCAGCGCAAACGGGTTCCCTACACGACGTACCGGAGCCTGGCGGAGAACCCGGACGTGTACCGGCTGATCCAGGACGAAGTGGAAGCCGTGAATGTGCATTTGGCCCAGGTGGAGCGGGTCAAGAAATTCCACATTCTCGTCAAGGAGCTCGACCAGGATGACGAGGAAGTGACGGCAACGCAGAAGGTGAAGCGGAAGATCATCGACGAGCGGTTCTGCCGGGAGATCGAGCGGATGTACGGCGAGGCCGGGAAAAGCGGTCCGGGGGCATAGGCGGAGGGGAAGGCACGGCAGGCGGGAAGACGAAAAGGCGGGGAGGTGCGGATGGAGAAGGTGCTGGAAATCGCATTCAACGGAATGTCCATGGGCGCAATCTATGCGCTGCTGGCGCTCGGATTCGTCATGATCTTCAAGTCCACGGGCGTTCTGAACTTTGCCCAGGGGGAACTGGCCATGGCGGGGGCCTTTCTATGCTTTACCTTCGCCACGCTGGCACAACTCCCCTATGTCCTGTCCTTTCTCCTCGCGCTGGGCGCCGCTGCCGTTCTGGGATGCATCGTGGACGTCGTCTTCTTCCGGCGCATGGTGGGGGAGCCGGTCTTTTCGACGATCATGGTCACCGTCGGGCTGGCCAGCATCCTCACCTCCATGGCGGGATTCCTCTGGGGGCATGACGTCTACTCCATCGTCTCCCCCTTCACGGACAAAACGGCGGACCTGGGCGGCCTGGTCGTCTCCCAGGGATCCCTGTACACCATGGCCGTATCGGTTGTCCTCTTCCTCCTGCTTCTCCTCTTCTTCAACCGTTCGCTCCTGGGGATCGCCATGAAGGGAACGGCGGAGGATGCGGACACGGCGGGCCTGATGGGCATCAATGTGAAACGGATCCACGCCCTGGCCTGGATCCTCGGAGCGGTGCTGGCCGCCGTGGCGGGGATCTTCCTGGCGGAGCAGAGCTTCGTCCGCCTCTCCATGAGCCACACGGGGATCAAGGCCATGGCGGCGGCCATCCTCGGCGGGATGGAGAGCGTCGGCGGCGCCATCCTGGGAGGGCTTCTCATCGGGATCATCGAGAGCCTGGCGGCCAGTTACCTGAGCGGACTGGAGCTGGGGAACTTTCATTTCGGGGATATCAAGGACGTCGCCGCCTTTGCGATCATGATCCTGGTCCTGATGATCCGTCCCCACGGAATCTTCGGCCGGAAGAAGGTGGAGCGCGTGTAACGACATGGGACGATCCTTCAAGACGAGCTACGGAGCCGACATGGCCCTGCTCCAGAACCTCTGGGTGAAGATTTGGCTGGCCCTGTTGCTGCTGATCCTCGCCACCGTCCCGTTCCTTCTGACACGATACCAGCTCAGCATCCTCAACGAGATCCTGATCGCCGTCATTGGGGCGCTGGGCCTGAACCTCCTGACGGGATTCACCGGCCAGATCTCGCTGGGCCACGGCGCCTTCCTGGCCATCGGGGCCTACACGACGGCCCTCCTGACGGGCGAGCTCGGCGTTCCGTTTGTCGTTTCCCTGCCCCTGTCCGGGTGCATGGCGGCCCTCCTTGGATTGGTCGTGGGGATTCCCTCCCTGCGGCTGAAGGGGCTGTACCTGGCCCTGGGCACCCTGGCCTTTGGTTTCATCGTCGAGTATATTCTATTTCACTGGGATCTGACCCAGGGGGACCGGGGGCTGCCTGTGCCGCCCATGAGCCTGGGGGGATTTGCCGCCGATACGGAGCGGGAGGTGTTCCTTGTCCTCACCGTCCTCGCCATCCTGGCTGTCCTGGCGGCAAAGAACATCGCCCGGACGAAGATCGGCCGGAGCTTCTGCGCGATCCGGGACCGGGACATCGCGGCGGAGGCCATGGGCATTCCGCTGGCCCGATACAAGATCATGGCCTTCGGCATCAGCGCCTTCTATGCCGGGGCTGCCGGCTGCCTGGTGGCCCACTACCAGAAATGGATTGTTCCAGGCCTCTTCGATCTTTCGCTCTCTCTTGCCTATATCGCCATGATCGTGCTGGGAGGTCTCGGAACCATCCTGGGGTCGATCCTCGGGGCGCTTCTGATATCGGGGATTCCCCACGGCATCACGTACGCGGTGGACGCCTTCAAGGAGACCCACCCGGCGTTGAGCGGACTGATCGTGGACTTCAAGCTGGGAATCTTCGGCCTGATCATCGTGCTCACGCTCCTCTTCGAGCCGCGGGGCCTCTTCGGAATCTACCAGCGGGCAAAGACGTACTGGAAGACGTGGCCTTTCCGTTATTGAGGCTGCGAGTGTCCGGAAACCGGGCCTTTCGGGTCTGCAGGGGGCGGGCCGGGAAGGGAATCCAACCAGGAAAAAAAGGAGGAACGCCATGAAGAAGAGAACCGTCCTGTCCGCCCTTGTGGCGGGAATGCTGATCGGCCTGATCGTTGCGTCCGGTTCATGGGCCGCCGATGTGCGGGGCGTCACCGACAAGTCCGTCAAGATCGCGTGCCTGGTCGACCTGTCCGGGCCGGGCAAATACGGAGGACCTCCGGTGGCCGATGCCTTCCGGGATTACGTCGCCTGGGTCAACGACACCGGCGGCATCAACGGCCGGAAGATCGAGCTGGTCGTGGAGGACAACGGAATTCTTCCGAACACCACCATGGCGGCCGCCCGAAAGGTGCTCCTGAAGGATGGTGTTTTCGCCATCGCCTTCAACCTCGGGAGCGCCGGAGCCAGCGCGATCGTTCCCATCTGCCAGGAGAACAAGGCCGTCCTGATGCCCCACGGTGCGAACAAGAAGTTCTACCACCCGGGCAACAAGTGGGTCTTTGTCCCCCACACGGCGCAGTACGACATGGCGACCCGGGCGGTTGAGTATGTCCTGGAGAAGACCCCGAAGGCACGAATCGGCATCATCTACCAGGATGACGACTTCGGCCGGGAAGGCCTGGAAGGCGCCCGGGCGGCAGCGTCCTTCAAAAAAACGGCTCTCGTGAAAGAGGCTCCCTACAAGACCGGCACCATCGACTTCACGCCTCACATGAATGCCATGAGGGAAGCGAAGGTGGACACGATCGTCCTGTGGACTTACCTGCCCCAGTCGGCGGCCATCATCAAGCAGAAGGCCAGGATGGGCTGGAACGTCAGCCTGATCTCCAACAACACCACCGGGGTTCCGCCTCTTTTCGCCCTGGCTGGCGAGCAGGCCGACGGCTACATGCTCGTCACACCCTACGCGCCGGGGTGGATGGATCTGCCAGGCATCCGGCGGATCAAGAAGATCAACGCAAAGTATGGCGATCCGAAGAAAACACTCGGCAACCCGGCCTATCCAGATTATCTCTACCTTGCCGCCTGGGGTTACATCGAGTCGTTCGGCGAAGGGCTCCGCAAGGCCGGCCGCGACCTGACGCCGGATTCCTTCGTCAGGGGCCTGGAGAGCATCCAGAATCACGACATGGGCGGCCTGTGCCCGAATATCACCTTCGGGCCGAAGCGGCACGTCAGCAGCTTTTCCAGCCTGATCCTGAAGGCGGACGGGAAAAAGAAGCGTTTTGTCATTGTCGATCCGATCCGCGAACCGAAGACGCCCCGGTAGACACGGATGCGCCGGGCGGGTCGGACCGCCCGGCGCCGGTTTCGAGCGGCCGGCGGGAGAAGGGCGATCACGGCATCGCGATGGGTGGACGGAGGCGGCTGCACTCCAGGGCATGATGGAGGGATGAAGATGAAGGAACCGGCGAAAATCCGGACGGAACTCACGGAGATGCTGGACATCGACTATCCCATCATCGGGGCGCCGATGTTCCTTGTCTCCTATGAGGA
Source organism: Syntrophales bacterium (assembly GCA_035363115.1). Lineage (NCBI taxonomy): Bacteria > Pseudomonadati > Thermodesulfobacteriota > Syntrophia > Syntrophales > Syntrophales bacterium. Next base: position 875,815 of record DAOSEM010000001.1, read on the forward strand.
ACTGGCGGCGGCGGTCTCCCTGGCCGGAGGGTTGGGAACGCTGCCGCTGCCGAATTTCCGGACCGTCGAGGATCTGAAGCGGACCCTCGAAGCGGTTCGCCGCGCCACCGACCGGCCCATCGGAGTGAACATCCACCTGTCGGGCAAGTTTGCCTGGCGGGAGCAACTGGCGGTCTGCCTGGATTACGGCGTTCGATTTTTCCTGACGTCCCTCGGAGACCCCCAGCTTATCCTCGAAGCCGTCCACGGGAAGGGCGGTGTCGTGTTTGCCGACGTGGTTTCGCTCCGCCAGGCCGTCCGCGCCCGGGAAAAGGGCGTCGATGGCCTGGTGGCGGTGGGATCCGCCGCGGGAGGGCACGCCGGAACGACCCCCACCCTGGTTCTTGTCCCTTATCTGAGAGAAAAAACCGGGCTGCCCGTTGTAGCCGCCGGCGGCATCAGCACGGGCGCCCAGATGGCGGCGGCTCTCGCCGTAGGGGCATGCGGCGTCGTCGTGGGGACGCGGCTGATCGCCACCCCGGAGGCCAGGACGGCCGAGACCTACAAGGAGGCGATTGTCCGGGCCGATCCCGACGACATCGTCCTGAGCGACCGGATCACCGGCAACCCGGCCAACTGGCTGGCCGACAGCATCCGGGCCTTCGAGGAGCGGCCCGATCCCGCCTCGAAACGCTGGCGGGATTTCTGGAGCGCCGGACGAAGCGTGGCCCAGGTGGAGGAGATCCGGCCTGCCGGAGAGATCATCCGGGAGATGGCGGCTTCCTATGTCAAGACGGTCCGCCTCCTCGATGGGACGCTTGCGGGATAGCCGCTGATTCACTTGCCCCCGCGGAGTTTGGTTTATCCGGGGCGCGTGGGCTGCCGCCAGGATGCCACCGGTAGCGATTGGTTTCATCCCGGTCCCCTTTTAGGATTTCTTGTACGATCGGAAAGGTGCTGTGTTCCCCTGAAACGCGTGCGCGCAACATGTAGGCGGTCTTGCGCAACATGTTGTGCAAGGAGAGAGCGCTGTTCCCCTCTGAGCGTTCAATCGCATTGATATAATTAACAAATTATCCTTCCGGCCAATGGCACCGATCTTGCAAAATCATGAGGAGTGACCGTTCATCGGTCCTCATCGATCAAAGGGGAGCGGATCCGACGCCGCACCCGCCGACCGGCAAATCCACGCAGAAAGGAGAACAGCTTTGGATACTTCTTACTTGGCCCTGGAAGGAAAGGTAGCCCTCGTAACGGGAGGCAGCCGCGGAATCGGCAAGGCCATCGCCCTGGCGCTGGCCGACGCGGGGGCGGATGTGGCGGTCAGCGCCCGGAAGCTGCCGGACCTGGAGAAGGTGGCGGAGGAGATCCGCGCCAAGGGGCGGCGCGCCCTCGCCGTCTCGGCCCACGTCCGGGAGATGGACGCCATTCGCAACATGGTGGACACCGTCATGAAGGAATTCGGCCGGATCGACATCCTGGTGAACAACGCCGCCACGAATCCCGGCATGGGGCTCCTCGTCGACATGGAAGAGAAGATGTACGACCAGATCATGGTCACCAACCTCAAGGGATACACCATGACGAGCATTCTGGTGGGCAAGATCATGCAGGGCCAGAAGAGCGGCAACATCATCAACATCTCCTCCGTGGGCGGCGTATCGCCCGATATCGGACTGGGCCTCTACTGCATCAGCAAGGCCGGCATCAACATGCTGACCCGGGCGATGGCGAAGGAATTGGGGCCCTATGGGATCCGAGTCAACTGCATCGCTCCCGGCGTCGTACAGACCAAGTTCAGCCAGGCCCTCTGGACGAACGAGCCCCTGCTGAAGCAGGAAATGGGTCACACGCCCCTCGGGCGGATCTCCCAGCCGGAAGAAGTAGGCCGAGTCGCCCTGTTCCTGGCCTCGGACGCCTCGTCCTACATGACCGGCCAGATCCTCGTGGCCGACGGCGGCGGCTCCATTTAGGGATCGAGACCGGGAAGCCGGTCCAGACGGGCGGGCGGCTGCGGCGGGAATCCTTCCCATCCCGTTCCGGCAGCCCCTGCGCCCGCATTCCAGTCGGTGAAACCAGAAAGGTCGCGGAGGCCAAACCGCTTCCCGGCTTTGCATTCAACATCCGGCGCCCGGCCCCGGGGCGGAAAAAAACAATCGGGGACCGGCCTGCGACAAGGCCGGCCAATCAAAGGAGGCAATTCGAAATGGGTTTGATGACAGCACAGGAGTACCGGGACAGTCTGAACGACGGACGCATCGTCTACTACAAGGGCCGGAAGATCGAGAACGTGGCAACGGATCCCGATCTGATGGCCTGCGTCGAGACCGTCGCCGTCGACTACCTGATGGCCCACGATCCGCAATACAAGGACCTGGCCCTCGTCTATGACGAGGAGCTGGGAGAGAACATCAGCCGCTACAACCACGTGCCGAAGAACGGGGAAGACCTGCTCAAGCACCTGGAGCTTATCATCAAGGCGACGGAGCTGGGCGACGGCTACATTCCCCTGGCCCACGACATCGGTGCCGATGCGATGAACGCCATCTCCATCACGGCACGGACGATGGGCGATGCGGGGAAGGTCTACCTGGAGCGGATCGAGAACTACCGGAAGTACCTGAAGAAGACCGACAAGTGCGTCGTCGCCGGCGTCACCGACGTGAAGGGCGACCGCAGGCTCCGGCCCTCCGACGCGGGCCAGGCCCATCCTGACTTCCATGTCCGGGTTGTCGACAAGAATGACGAGGGCGTCATCGTCCGGGGCGCCAAGGTTCACATCACCGGGGCCGCTTACTGCAACGAGTTCTTCGTAATCCCCTGCCGGGCCATGAGCGGGCCGGAAGACGCTCCCTACGCGATCGCCTTCGCCATCCCGGCGAACACCAAGGGGATCCGCCAGATCGTCCGGCCTTTCCACGGGCGGATCAGCGATATGGAGTTCCCCCTCGAGAGCCCCCTCCGTCGCATGCACACGGATTCCCTGATCATCTTCGACGACGTCCTTGTCCCCTGGGACCGCGTCTTCCTGTGCGGCGAGTGGAAGATGGCCGCCACGATGGTCTACAACTTCGCCCTGATGCACCGCCGTACGGGCTGCGCCTACCGCATCCCGCTGAGCGAGCAGCTCCTGGGCGTCGCCGTGGCCATTGCGGACTACAACGGTGTGCTTGACGCGCCCCATGTCCGGGAGAAGATCACCGAGCTGGTCATCTATCTGGAGACGCTCTCGGCCCTCTCCCGCTCGGCCTGCCTGGATTTCGTGGACCACGCGGGCATCCCGGTGCCGAACCCCATCACGACGAACATCGCCAAGTACCACTTCGCCCACAACTACCACAAGGTCTGCGAGATCATCCAGGACCTGGCCGGCGGTCTCCTCGTGACGGCTCCGACCTACAAGGACTGGCAGAACCCCGAGACCCAGGAGGACATCAAGAAGTACCTGCAGGGGAAGGCCTCCGTTCCGACAGAGGACCGGCTGCGGATGTTCGACCTGATCCGCCGCATCACCTCGGCGGACCTGGAGACGATCTGCCTCCACGGCGAGGGCTCTCCCTTCGCCGAGCGGATGACGATCTTCATGGAAGCCAGGAAGATCATCGGTCGGTGCAAGGGTATCGCCGAGAACCTGGCGGGCATCAGGAAATAACCGGACGGCGGGCGGGGTCCCTTTCCCCCGCCCGCGTGCTCTTGAAATCACGGGTGACGGGACGTCTCGCGGTGAGGGGCGGCCGCTCGGACCGGCGGGTCCGTCGTCGGCGGGCTCCGGCGCGACGCGAAGCAAGGAGGAAAGCATGAGCAAGCTGAAAGGAAAGGTCGCCATCATCGGGATCGGCGAGGTGCCCACAGGCCGTTTCCCAGAAACGGCGGCCATCTACCACGGCATGGCCTCGGCCAAGATGGCCATCAAAGACGCCGGGATCAACAAGGACGAGATCGACTACGTGATGCCGACAGGGGCCCTCTACAGCCCCGCCTTCAACACGGAGCTGGTCACCTGCCGCATCGCCGAGGAGCTGGGACTCAAGAACGTGAAGAAGAACTGCCAGATCTTCGCCGGTGGCTCCAGCAGCACCTGCGCCCTCGAGATCGCGGCAGCACTGATCTACAGCGGCGCCGCCTCGATGATCCTGTTCGTCCACGCGGAAAAGCTGGGCACCGGTGTCACTGCCCAGGGGGCCATCGACCTCTTCTCCACGGCGGGCATCTCCGCCGAGTGGGAGGTTCCTTACGGCCAGCACTATTCCGCCGTCACGGCCCTCTCGACCATGCGCTACATGTACGAGACGGGCTGCACCGATGAGCACATGGCGGCGGTCTGCGTCTCCAACCGGAAGTGGGCGGAGCTGAATCCGAACGCCTTCTTCCGCAAGCCCCTCACCATCGAGGAGGTCGTCAAGTCGAAGATGCTCTCCACGCCGCTTCGGGCCAAGCAGTCGAACATGCTCTTCGACGGCGGGGCGGCCTTCATCGTGACCTCCGCGGAGCGGGCGCGGGACCTCGTGGAGAAGCCCGTCTACCTGCTGGGGGAGGGCGGGGTGGTCACCCATTTCGTCTACTCCCAGGAGCCTGACGTGTCCCGGTTCGGCTGGGCCAAGGCAGGAAAGATGGCCTTCGAGGAGGCGGGGCTCTCCCCGGCGGACATGGACCTTGCCGAGATCTACGACTCCTACCCGATCTTCCAGATCATCGGCTTCGAGGAGTTGGGCTTCTGCAAGCGCGGCGAGGCCGGGGAAATCTTCCTCCGGGGCGATACGTGGCCGGGCGGCCGCATCCCCTGCACAACCAACGGCGGCATGCTCTCCCAGGGCCACACGGGAGCCGGCGGCGCCGTGGCGCTCCTGGTGGAGACTGCCCGGCAGCTCATGGGAAAAGCGGGGGAGCGCCAGGTGCCGAACGCCCGCTTTGCTGTGGAGACGGCCGTGGGCGGGACCTATATGGACGCTCAGGTATCGATCCTGGGTACTGAAATACCTTAGCGGGCTGCTGAAAATGGGCCGTCTGCTGCGTTTCCTTCATCCTGCACCGCTCAACGTACTTCAAAGTACGCCTCGCGGCCCAGGATTTCAGGGGCCTTGCATCCAGCCCATTTTGAACAGCCCTTTGAGAAGGGAAGTAAGCCCCATGGTCCGGAACGTCGGGGGCCTTTCATCCAGGCATTTTTGAGCGGTCCGGGGGCGAAATCTGCAGAAACTGTCCCAATAAGGGGACCGATACCTGCCTGAGAAAGGGCCGCTGCCGCGTTTTTCTGTAAACCGGGAAATGACTTGTCCGGCAACTCGCCGGGGAGGAGGACTGATATGGACGCACCGAAGAAACCCGTTCCCGTGGTGAACCCCTGGGCGAAGCCTTTCTGGGACGCCGCGAAGGAAGAGCGGTTCATCATCCAGAAGTGCTCGGACTGTGGAAAATACATCTTCTATCCGCGGATCGCCTGTCCCCACTGCTTTTCCGACGCCGTCGAGTGGGTTCCCGCCTCGGGCCGGGCGACCGTCTACACCTACACCGTCGTCGAGAGCAACGCCCCCTCGGCCTTCATCGCCGACATGCCCTACGTCATCGCCGTGGTCCGGCTGGAGGAGGGAGGGGTCCAGATGCTCACCAACATCGTGGGCTGCAGGCCCGAGGAGGTCCGCTGCGACATGCCCGTGGAGGTCGTCTTCGAGACACTGAACGAAGACTTCAAGCTGCCCAAGTTCCGCCCTGCGGCGAAGTGAAGGGAAAGGAGAACGCGATGCCTGAAAAATACTGGGAAGATTTCGACCCGGGGTTCCACTTCCAGACCCCCTCGATCACCGTCACAGAGACCCACGTGGTGAACTGGGCGGGCCTCACCATGGACTTCTATCCCCTCCACACCGACGAGGTCTACGCTCAGAAGACCGTCTTCAAGGGGAGGATCGCCCACGGCCCGCTGATCTTCGGGCTCGCGGTGGGGCTGGCGGCACAGGCCAAAATCGAGGGCGGCGCCATGATCGCCTGGATGGGGACGGACAACATGCGCATGTTCGCCCCCGTGAAGCTGGGCGACACGATCACGGTCCATATTACCGTAAAGGACAAGAAGGAAACGGGCAAGCCAAGCCAGGGGTTCCAGGTCTGGCATTACGAAGTCCGCAACCAGCGGGACGAGAAGGTCATGTCCCTGGACATGAACTTCCTCATGCACCGGCGGTCCCAGGCGGGATGAGGAATCGGGGAGCGCAGGCGGAAAAGGAGACGGTGCGATGGATTTGAGCTTTACAGAACAGCAGAACGCCTTGAGGAAAACCGTCCGCGACTTCGTGGAACGGGAGATGCCCCGGGAATGGGTCCGGGCCTTCGACGGCAGGGACGAGTTTCCCCATGACCTCGTCCGGAAATTCTGCGACCTGGACCTGGCGCGGATCAACATCCCGAAGGAATACGGCGGAAAGGGCGGCGATGTCCTGGACCTGATGATCCTCTTCGAGGAGATCTCCAAGCGCCTGGCGGTCCTCTCCTGGTCCCTGGGAAACATCCTCCTCTACGGCAACGAGATCATCTCCGTGAACGGCAGCGACGAGCAGAGGGCGAATTACCTCCCGCGACTTGCGAAGGGCGAGATCATGTTCAGCTTCGGCCTCACGGAGCCCAACGCCGGGTCCGACGCGGCGAGCATCCGGACCAAGGCCGTCCCGGAGGACGGCGGCTGGGTGATCAACGGCAACAAGATGTTCATCACCGGCGCCGGCGTGACGGACTACACCATCACCTTCACCCGGACGGCCGAGTCCAAGTACAACGGGATCACCGCCTTCATCGTCGACACGAAGCTGCGGGGATACAGTACGCGGCCCGTCGAGAAGCTGGGCTACCACGGCTCCAACACCTGCGAGGTCAACTACGACAACGTGCGGGTCCGGCAGGAGGACATCCTGGGCGGTGAGAAGGGCCTCAACAACGGCTGGAAGCAGGAGATGAAGCTCCTCAACCAGGAGCGGCTCGTCCTGTCGTCCTGCTGCATCGGCATCGCCGAGGCGGCCCTCCGGGACGCCCTTGCCTTCGCCGCCGAAAAGATCAGGCGGAGCGCCGGGACCGACACCCAGTCCCTCCAGCACACCCTGGCGGAGATGGCCACGGACCTGGAGGCGATGCGCCAGCTTGCCTATTCCGCCGCCTGGAAGGAAGTGCAGAAGATGCAGCCGGTCCTGGAGACCTCCATGTCCAAGTACTTCTGCGCCGAGACGGCGAAGAAGATCTGCCTGCGCGGTATCAACGTCATGGGGGAGTCGGGTTCCCTGATGGCCCACGACATGCAGCGCTATTTCCGGGACATCCTGATCCTGGCCATCGGCGGGGGAACGTCCCAGATCCAGAAAAACATCTTGAGCAAGGTCCTGGGGATGTAAGTTCGTCCGGGGTCATACTGGTTTGCCGGAGGGGGAGAAGCATTTCCGGCGGATTCGAGAAGAGAAAAGGAGACGAGAAGCAGGGAAAGACGCGGAACAGGCCGTACGGGTGTGGGGGGGACCAGGACGAATGGCGTACCCGCGGGGCCCCCGGCGGTGAGGAAAGGATCGATACAATCACCGGGATTCACCATCGAACGAAAAAGGAGAGGAACGATGCAGAGAATCTGGGAACACAACTGGCCCAAGCAGGACCCCGTAGTCCCGCCCCTTCCCAATGAGCCCATTTTCGAGCTGATCCGGAGGCAGGCGAAGATCCGGCCCGACAAGACGGCGATCCTGTTTTACGGACATGAGACGACCTTCCGCGAACTGGACGACGCCACCGATCGCCTGGCCACGGCCCTCGTCAACATGGGTCTCAAGAAGGGCGACCGGATCGGCCTCTACTTCGAGAACTGCCCCCAGTTCGTCATCGGCTTTTACGGCATCCTGAAAATGGGCGGCATCGTCGTCAACGTGAGCCCCATGTACAAGCCGGACGAGCTTCAGTACGAGCTGGAGGACGCGGGCGTCGAGACGATCATCATGGAGGACTTCTTCTGGCCCGTCCTGGAGCCCGTCAAGGACAGGTGCGGTCTGAAAAACATTCTCGTCACGAGCTTTGCCGACTACCTGCCGGAGAAGCCGGCGATCCCTCTTCACGCCTCCATGTCCACGGAGAAGAAGACCATTCCCGGCACCATCGACTTCAAGAGCCTCATCGAGAAGACGCCTCCCAACCCGCCCAAAGTGGACATCGACCTGGAAAACGACGTGGCCCTGCTCCAGTACACGGCGGGAACGACGGGATCCCCCAAGGGGGCCATGCTGACCCACGGCAACATGGCGGTCCACAACCTGGCGGTGCGCCACTATTACGAGTACACGGAGAACGACGTCCACCTGATCATCCTGCCCCTGTTCCACATCACCGGCCTGGACATCGCCATGAACCCGGCCCTGGCCGTGGGGAGCACCTTGATCCTCTTCGCCCGCTTCGACCTCCTGCCCATGCTGGACGTGATCCAGAACTACAAGGTCACCGGCTGGGTCACCATTGCGCCCATCAACGTGGCCGTCTGCAACCTGCCCATCATCGGCAACTACAACCTGAAGTCCCTCCGTTTCGTCCTCTCCGGCGGCGCCCCGGTGCCCCTGGAGATCCACAAGCGCTGGAAGGAGCTGACGGGGACCCACATCGTGGAAGGCTACGGTCTCAGTGAGTGCACGGGCGGCATCGTGGGAAACAACTGCCAGAACTTCTCGCCGGGAACCATCGGCAGTCCCGTGTACTGGCACGACGTGAAGATCGTCCATCCAAACACGCCGGACAAGGAAGCCGGTATCGGCGAGGAGGGCGAGCTCTGGATCAAAGGGCCCTGCGTCATGAAGGGGTACTGGAACGCCCCGGAGCAGACGAAGAACACCGTCACCCCCGACGGCTACCTCAAGACGGGGGACATGGTCACGGTGGACAAGGACGGCTGGTTCCGCATCGTGGGCCGCGCGAAGGAGATGATCAAGGTCTCCGGCTTTTCCGTCTTCCTGGCGGAGATCGACGCCTTCCTGTACCAGCACCCGGCGATCGCCGAGGCGGCGGCCATCGGCGTTCCCCATCCCTACCGGGGCGAGGAGCCCAGGGCCTATGTCGTCCTGAAGCCCGATTTCAAGGGGAAGGTCACCGGAGAGGAGATCATCGGCTGGTGCAAGGACAAGATGGCCGCCTACAAGGTTCCCGCGTCGGTGGTCTTTGTGGACAGCCTGCCCAAGAGCGGAGCCGGAAAGATCCTGAGGCGGCTCCTGGCGGAGCAGGAGAAAAAATAAACCGGTTTCCCGGGTGCGGATCGTCCCTGGACGATCCGCACCAAGGAAGCGCGAAAGGATGAAGGACATGGCAAAGGCGTTTACCAGCGAGGATCAGGGCGGCATCGCCGTCATCCGGATCGACGTGCCCGGAGAGGCCGTCAACACGTGGACGAACGAGGCCATCTCCGGCTTCGAGGAGACCCTTGCCGAGCTGGAGAAAAACCGGTCGTGCTATCGCGGTGTGGTCTTCTATTCCGGGAAGGCGACGGGTTTTCATGCCGGCGCCAACCTGGACATGCTGGGAGGGCAGACGGACATCGAGGCCTTCCGCGCCCGGCTGGCCCATTTCAACGACCTGTTCGGCCGCCTGGAGAACCTCGGCATTCCCACCGTGGCCGCCATCAGCGGTCCCTGCATGGGTGGCGGGTACGAGTTCGCCCTGGCCATGACCGCCCGGATCAGCGCAAACGGTCCCCGGACCCTGATCGGCCTTCCGGAGTGCAACGTCGGGGTCATCCCGGGCGGCGGCGGCACCCAGCGCCTGCCCAGGCTGATCGGGCTTTCCGCCCTGCAGATGATTGTCCGCGGGGCCGTTGTTCCCGCCGGCAAGGCCCTGGAAGCGGGCCTCGTGGACCGGGTCTGCCCGGAAAAGGACGATCTGGTGGAGCGGGCCAAGGCCTTTGCGGAAGAGATCGCCCGTGATGCGTTGACGCTCCGGAGGAGTGCGCCGGACCTCTCCGGCCTGGACGAAGCCGTCGCCGCGGCCCGCGCCCTAGCCCGGAAGGCGTCCCGGGGCCGGGACCTGCCGGCGCCCCGCCTCGCGATCAGGGCCGTTGAGGAGGGACTGAAGTGCGCCTCCCTCTCGGAAGGGCTGAAGATCGAAACGGAGTGCTTTCTCGAGGTTCTGGCGACGCCGGAGTGCAAGGGCTCCATCAACACCTTTTTCCTGAAGACGTACTCGGACAAGCCCCTGACCATGATCCCCAAGGGCTTCCATCCCCGGCCCCTGAAGAAACTGGCCGTCCTGGGCTTCGGCACCATGGGGCGGGGGATCATCATCGACATGCTCCGGCGCCTCCAGGTGCCGGTCGTGGTAAAGGACCTCCCCGAGACCCTGGAGCCTGGAAAAGCCTTTGTGAAAAAAATCCTGGAGGGCATGGCGGAGAAGGGCCAGCTGAAAAAATCCGTCGATGACCTCATGGGTCTGCTCAAGCCCGTCTCGGGGTGGACGGCCGATTTCGCCGACGTCGATCTCGTCGTCGAGGCGGTTTTCGAGGATCCCGCCGTGAAGGACGAGGTCTACGGGGACCTCTGCCGGGCCGTGCCGGAGGACTGCCTGATCGTCAGCAACACCTCGAGCCTGCCGGTGGATCGGCTGGCCCGGAGCGTGACGTCCCCGAAGCGCTTTCTGGGCACCCATTTCTTTTCCCCCGTCTGGCGAATGGAGCTCCTGGAGATCATCCGGGGAAAGGAGACCACGGACGAGGCGGTGTACAACCTCCTGAATTTCGCGGCGGGCCTGCGCAAGCGCCCCATCGTCTGCAACGACAACCCCGGATTCGTCGTCAACGCCATGCTGTTTCCCTACTTCATCAAGGCTTACGAATTGCTGGGGGAGGGCGTGCCCATGGACGCCGTGGACAATGCCATGATGCGGTTCGGCCTTCCTGTCGGCCCGATCCGCCTCACCGACGAAGTCGGGATCGACGTGTCCTACCTGGTCCTGACCAAGTCACTCGGGCGGAAGGCGCCGATGGCGCTGGAGAACGTCTACAAGGCGGGCCGCTTCGGCCGCAACAAGAACGGAAAGGGATTTTACACGAAGGAAGGGGCCGTCGATCCGGAGGCGCTTCCTCTCGTCAATCCGCAGGGGCTGAAGAAAGAGATGACTGTCGAGTCCCTCCAGGAAATGCTGTTTCTCCCCTTCGTGGAGACGGGCAAGGAACTGCTGGAGAAGGGCGTCGTCAAGGGGCCGCGGGCCGTCGACATCGGCGCCATCTGGGGAATCGGCTTCCCCGCCGACAAGGGAGGCCCCTTGAAATGGGCCGACTTGACGGGCCTGAGTGAGAAGCTATACAAAAAAAGCTTCTACAAGGGTTGAAGCCGGCCCCGTGCAGGGACCGGAACGATCAGGAAACTCCCCACCGGGGAAAACGGAGGAGGTTGAGCGATGATATTCGGCACGACGGTCGGAGAGATGTATGACCGGTGCGTCATGAACTTCAGGCACCGGGTGGCCATGAAGTACCACGACGAATCGTACACCTATGATGACATGCAGAAATCGGCCTACAGCCTGGCCAACGCCCTGACGAAACTGGGGCTGAAAAAAGGAGACACGACGGCGTTCCTGATGGCCAACTGTCCCGAGTACATCTCCTGCGAGTACGGCCTGGCGAAGATCGGCGTCATCCGGGTGCCCCTGGCCGTCCTGCTGACCAATGACGACCACGTGTTCATGATGAACCACGCGGAGTGCAAGGCGATCATCTACCACGAAAAAATGGCATCCCGCGTGATGGAGATGATCCCCCGCCTCAAGACGGTCAAGCACTTCATCTGTGTCGGCAAGGACCCGGGGAAGATCGCCGAGGGCCATCTGCACCTCCAGACGCTCATCCGGGAAAACCCGCCGGAGGTTCCACACGTGGACATCGACGAGGAGGACCTGGCGGGGATCTTCTTCACCGGAGGTACCACGGGGCTTCCCAAAGGCGTGATGCTCTCCCACCGTTCCTGGATCGGCACGTACATCACCGAGATGCTGGAGCTGGGCTTCGGCTACGATGAAGTCTTCGCCTTTGCGACGCCGCTGACCCATGCGGGCGGGTGCCTGATGATCCCCATCATGATCCGCCGGGGGGTCTGCGTCATCCTCGACGGGTTCGACCCGAAGAGCTTCCTCGATGCCGTCCAGAGGCACGGGGTCACCTCCACGTTCGTCGTCCCGACCATGATCTACGTCCTTCTCGATTACCCGGACCTTAAGAAGTACGATGTGTCGAGCCTCCGGAACATCGTCTACGGGGCCGCCGCCATCGCCCCGGAGCGCCTCAAGCAGGCCATCAACACCTTCGGGCCCATCTTCACGCAGCTCTACGGCCAGACCGAGGCCCCCATGATGATAAGCGCCCTGCCGAGGGAAGAGCATGTGATCGAGGATCCGGAGAGGGAGCGGCGGATCTTCAGCTCCTGCGGAAGGCCGACGTTTCCGGCGACCGTCCGGCTCGTCGACGCCGACGGGAACGACGTGCCCCCGGGCGAAGTGGGGGACATCATCTGCCGGCACATCAACGTCATGAGCGGCTACCTGAAGAACCCCGAGGCCACGGCGGAGACCATCCGCGATGGCTGGCTCTGGACGGGCGACATGGCGAAGATGGACGAGGAGGGCTTCCTCTACATCGTCGACCGCTCCAAGGACATGGTCGTCAGCGGCGGATTCAACATCTTCCCCCGGGAGATCGAGGACATGCTCTTTGAGCACCCGGCAGTGAAAGGCGCCGCGGTGATCGGCGTTCCCGACGAGCGGTGGGGGGAGGCGGTCAAGGCGATCGTCGTCCTCCATGAGGGGAAGACCGCCACGGAGAAGGAGTTGATCAACTTCGTGAAGGAGCGCAAGGGGAGCCTCATCTGTCCCAAGACGGTCGAGTTCTGGGATGCCATCCCGCTGACCAACTTGGGGAAAGTCGACAAGAAGAAGATCCGGGAGCGCTACTGGAAGGGGTACGAGCGCAGGGTCTGAGGAACGGAAGAGCATCCCGGGGCGTCCCGGCCATGAGGGGCGGAGGGAGAGCCTGAAAGGAATTCAAGATGGATTTCAGACTGACGGAAGAACAGGAAGTGATCAGGGATACCATCCGCCGGTTCATTGCCCGGGAATGCACGCGCGAAGCGGCCCGGGAGGCGGATCAGAAGGGGGACTTTCCGGAGAAACTCTACCGCCCGCTTGCCGACAACGGGTTCTGCGGCCTCGTGGTTCCCGAGGCGTACGGCGGAGGAGGCCGAAACGTTCTGGCGGCGACGCTCATCGTCGAGGAACTGTCGGCCGTTTACCCGGCCCTGGCGGGTGCCTTTGCCGCCTGCGCCCTCGGAGGCGGCAAGAACCTGGGCGATCTGGGCAGTACGGAACAGAAGGAGCGCCATCTACCCTCTGTGGCCGAAGGCTCGGTGCTGTTTGCCAATGCCATCCTGGAGCCGGAAGCAGGGTATGATCCGCTGGCCGTCGGGATGATGGCCACCCTGAAGGGGGACGGGTTCCTGCTCTCCGGGGTGAAACAGTTCGTCCGCCTGGCCGGCAGCGCCACGACGATCCTGACCCTGGCGAGGACGGACGCGGACAGCGGCGGTCTGTCTTTCTTCCTGGTGGACGCAAAAACCCCGGGCGTTACGGCCGGGGCGACGGATCTGGTCGGAACCGCGAGCCTCGGCATCGGCGAGGTTCGCTTCGAAAACGTCGCTTTGTCCCGCGAGGATGTGCTGGGAGGCCCGGAAGGGCTGAATCAGGGCCGGCAACAGTGGGGGGTTCTCCGGGAAGCGGAAGACCTGGATGTCTCCGCATGCGGCCTGGGGATTGCCCAGGGGGCGTACGACTATGCCGTTCAGTATGCAAAGGAGCGGGTCCAGTTCGGCCGGCCCATCATTGCCTTCAGCGCCGTGAAGGACATGCTCGTCGACATGGCCGTACGGATCCGGGCGACCCGCCTGGTCGCCCGGCAGGCCGCCTGCCTGGCCGACGAGGAGAAGCGCTGTGCCGCGGAGGCGGCGACGGCTCGGATCCTGGCCGTGGAGACGGCCCGGAAGGCCTCCATGGACTGTGTTCAGGTGCTCGGAGGATATGGATATACCATGGAGTACGATGCCCAGCGCTACGTGCGGGACGCCATGGTCCTGCTCGGCGGTGCGGGCCCGCAGGAGATGCTCCGGGAAGACCTCGGGAAGCTCCTGGAACTGGGTTAACCAGAGAAATAGCGTCTTTCAAGCCGCCCGCAATCAATGGTGATTGTCTTCACCCTGCGGGAAGAAGGAGAAACCAGCAATTCACATCGCCTGATGCCGGGTGACAGCCGGCACGGGCACGGACCCCGGGTCCCCGGGCGCCTCCCCGGGATGGCGCCGACGGAGGAGTGTTGCCTGCACGTATCCGCAGGAAACGTGAGCAAATTCCGGGAGAACGGGAAAGGAGACCCTATGGCGGAACAGAATCAACTGCGCGTGGACGAATCGAAACCCTGGCTGCAGCCCGAGGCCGGATGGCCCGAGAAGATTCCGAAGAACATCGACTTCCCCAGGATCACCCTCTACGAGATGTTGTCGGTGTCGGCGGAGAAATACGCGGACAGCAGGGCGGCCTGGTTTCTTGACTCCTTCATGACATACCGGGAGATCCTCGGCCACGTGGACGCCCTGGCCCAAAGCCTCCGCAGGCTGGGCCTGAGGAAGGGCGACGTGCTCGCCCTCGTCCTGCCGAGCTGCTTCCAGTATGTCATTGCCTATTATGCCTGCGCCAAGCTCGGGGTCATCGTGACGGGCATCAACCCCACCTACAAGCCGGGGGAGATCCTCCATCAGCTGAACATCACCGGCGCGCGGACGGTGATCTTCCTGGACGCCCTTTATGAGCCGCTCCTCAAGCCCATTGAGCAGGATCTCCATATCCACCACTGGATCGAGACGAACGTGGCGGACATGCTCAAAATCGCCGACTGGAAGAAGTGGATGGCCAAGAAGCTCAAAAAGATCCCCACCGGTCCGGTGCCCCCCGAATCCCTCTGCTTTCTCGACCTCCTGAAAGCGAAGCCGGAGCCGCTGCGGACGACCGTGAGCCCCGACGACGTGGCCACCTACATCATGACCGGCGGGACGACGGGCGTCCCGAAGGCGGCGGTTCTCAGCCACTACAACTGCGCGTGCAACGCCATCCAGGTGGGCGCCTGGCTGTGGACGCTGGAGCCCGGTGCCTGCATGGTCGGGATCCTGCCCCTTTTCCACTCCTTCGGCATGACGGCCATCATGAACACGGTGCTTTACTGCGGGATGTGGATGATGCTCTTCCCTCGTCCGCCGGAGACGGAGGTGCTCCTGAAGACGATCTGCGAGATCGCCCCGGACGGGCAGACCTATTTCCCGGGGGCGGAAGTGATGTTCAAGAGAATCGCCGACTTCCCGGATATCGGCAAGTACCCCATTGCGAACAAGCTCAAGGGCAGCATCTCCGGGGCCGGTCCCCTGCACCGGAATGTCAAGGACAGCTTCGAGCAGGTGACGAAATCGCGGCTTCTGGAGGGGTACGGCCTCTCGGAAGCGTCGCCGGTCGTGGCGGGGGGGCCCATCAGCGACGTGGACACGACGGGAAGCATCGGGCTGGCTCTGCCCGGCCTCGACTGGAAGATCGTCGACATGTTCACGGGCGAGAGGGAAATGCCGGTGGGCGAGAGCGGCGAGCTCATCGTGGCGGGTCCCACGGTCATGCAGGGGTACCTGAACAACCCGGAGGAGACCGCCGATACGGTCCGCGTCCGGGAGGACGGGAAACGCTGGCTTTACACGGGCGACATCGGCTTCATGGACGCCCACGGACGGGTGACCCTGAACGACCGGAAGAAGCAGCTCATCAAGGTGAAGGGCTACTCGGTCTTCCCGACGGAGGTGGAGCAGCTCATGGGAGCTCACGAGGGCGTCAGCGAAGTGGCCGTGGCGGGCCTTCCGGATCCGGACACGGGAGAGGCCATCAAGGCCTGGGTGGTCCTGAAGGAGTCCTGGATCGGCAGGATTACGGAGGACGGACTCAAGGACTGGTGCAGGGCGAACCTGACCCATTACAAGGCGCCGAAGCACGTCGAGTTCATCAAGGAGATTCCCAAGACCCTGGTGGGGAAGGTGATGCGGCGGGAACTGCAGGAAAACGACCCGATCTACAAGGCAGCGCACGAGAAGGCCTGAAGCGGGGAAGGCTTTTCATTCAGGGAGGAGCGGCTTGCGGATCGTCCGCGGGCCGTTCCCCCCATCATTGGTTCCTTTCCGTCGGCAGGCCGCGGCCGGTGTTCCGTTCCCCCTCCAAGACGGAGTCGGCGCGGCCTGCCATCTTTTCCCCGGATGACCTTCAGGATTGGGTCTCGGGTCTCCGGATCCCCAGCTTTTTCATCCGGAAGGCAAGGGTCGAGGGGGGCAGCTCCAGGAGTTCCGCCGCTCCTCCCTTTCCCCGGACCTTCCAGTTCGTCTTCTGCAGGGCCCAGAGAATGTGCCTCCGCTCGTTGTCCATCAGGCTCACCCCTTCCCCCGGGGGCGGGGCCTCGGCCAGGCGCGACCCCAGTTCCGGAACCCGGAACACCGGACCGGGGTTGAGAATCGTTCCGCGCTCGATGATGTTTTCCATCTCCCGCACGTTTCCCGGCCATTCGTAATCCAGCAGCTTCTCCATCTCCGCCTCGGGGATCTTGTTGAATTCCTTGCCCCGCTTCTGGGCGTAGATCTTGAGAAAATGGATGGCCAGGAGAGGAATGTCCTCGCGGCGCTCCCGGAGAGGCGGCACGTAGATGGGGAAGACGGCGAGGCGGTAGTAAAGGTCCGGGCGGAACTTCTGGGTCTTCACGTCCAGCTCCAGGTTCCGGTTTGTCGCCACCAGGAGCCGGAAGTCGGAGCGGATGGTCTCGGCGCCCCCGACCCTTTCGAACTCCCGGGTCTGGAGCACCCGGAGGAGCCGAACCTGGAGATCCAGGCTGATCTCGCCGATTTCGTCGAGAAAGAGCGTCCCACCGTCGGCCAACTCGAAGCGGCCGAGGCGCCGGCGGATCGCCCCGGTGAATGCCCCCTTCTCGTGGCCGAAGAGCTCGCTGGGGATCAGGCTTTCCGGGAGGGCGCTGCAGTTCACCTTGATGAACGGCTTGTCCCGCCGGGTGCTGTGGCGGTGGATGGCCCTCGCCACGAGCTCCTTGCCCACGCCGGTCTCGCCGATGATCATCACCGTCGCGTCCGTCCCGGTGACCTGGTCGATCTGGGCCAGGACGCGGCGGATCCCGGGGCTCTCGCCGATGATGTCGTCGAAGTGCAGGTTCTGGAGGTGTTCTTCCTTGTAGTAGAGGTTTTCCTCGCACAGCTTGCGGTTGAGCCGCTGGATCTCCTCGTAGGCCCGGATGTTGTCCAGGGCGAAGGCCGCCAGGGCCGCGAAATAGGACAGGAGGTCCAGGTCCGATTCCCGGAAGGCGCTGGAGAGGAGCCGGTTGTCGTGATAGAGGACCCCAACGGTCTTGTCCCGAAGGATCATGGGCACGCAGATGCGGGACCGGATGACGTCGGCCTCGATGCCGCCCCCTTCCCCGGCGGGTCCGTCGGCGAGAATCCGGCCTTTTCCCGCCCGGGCAACCTCGCCGATGATCTTCAGGGACGAGGCGAACGAGTGGTGTGTCACCTGCTCCGAGGTCAGGTTCTTCGAGGCCCGAAGCACCGGCCGCGGCGTGCCGTCCTCCTCCTCGAGCAGAAAGATGGCGCTCCGCTCGGCACCGGTGATCCGGTTCAGGGTGGACAGGATGTGCTGGACCAAGTCGCGGTTGTCCCGGATCGTGACCACTTTCTGGCCCAGGTTCAGAATCTCCTTCAGGAGGGATTCACCGGCGGGACGGTCCCCCACGAGCATCCTGAGCTCGTCGGGGATGAGCTTGTCGCTGAACGCATCCGGTGTTTGCGTGGCCGTGACGGTGAGTTCCCGGGCCGCTTCCCGGTCGCCGGCGGCCAGATACTGGCGGGCCAGCTCCAGTCGGGATTTCGCGAGCTCGATCTGCTGTCCCGACTCCTCCAGGTTCGTGATGGAGTCCCGGAGCGACCGGATCACCTCTTCCCGGGGTCGGCCTTCCCGCTGCCACTGCTGCGCCTGGAAGCGGCAGGCGACGCCCTTGAGAAAGATATTGTGGCCGCTGATCGTGCTCTGGATTTCCCTCTCCAGGGAGAGGCCCTCCACGGCGGGGAGTTCCCCCTTTTCCATCGCGAAGCCAAGCTCCAGGAGGTAGGGATAGAGGTACACCGTCGTGTGGACCTTCCGGGTGTGGTGAAGGAACTCCCGGAGGTTCTGGAGGGACTGTTCGGTATCCCCCTTGAGGTAGTACGCGTAGGCCAGGGACATCTTTCCGGTGATCCAGACCCAGTCGTTGTGGGCCCGCTTGGCTATTTTCGCGGATTCTTCCAGGTACTGGACGGCCTCGTCCACCCGTCCGATTTCCAGCATGACGTTGCCGATGTTGCCTTCCGTGTAGGCCCCCAGGTACAGGTCTCCCTTGCCCAGCCCGTGGCTCCGGAGGGCGTCGAGCATACCCAGGCCCTGGGTCACCTGGCCGATCTGGGCATAGCAGTAGCCCACGGTCATGACCGCCAGCAGGGGAAACCCCCCCTGGGGATAGCGCTCGATGTCCGGAACGGCCTTTTCATACATCCGGACGGCCTCCCGGAAACGGCCCTGCCAGAAGAGGAAGAAGGCGCTGAAGGTGGTCGCCGAGTGCAGCAGCCGGGGATCGTTCACCTCCTGGGCCAGGGCCCATCCCTCCTCAAAATACTTGAGAGCGCTGTCGTAGCGGGAGCGGAGCCACTCATTCTTGGCCATGTGCATCTTCAGGAGGGCCCGGGCGCGGTCCACCTTCCAGCGGGTCGCTTTTTCCAGGGCCGACTCCAGGATGGAGAGGACCTTCGTCGTGTCGTGACGCGCCGTGGAAATCTTGGAGTACTTGATGGCCGTCTCGCTGAAGAGGCCGTCCGCCTCGCGCCCCGACAGGGCGGCGAGATCCTCCAGGGCCTTGCTGTAACACTGGAGGGCCTCTTCCGGACGAAAGGCGTCGAGATGCAGGTCCCCGGCCTTGATCAAGTAGCGGCAGCGGTTGGCGTCGTTGAGGATGTGGATCAGGTGGTGGGCGACGGCGTGAGCCTTCTGTTCGTTGTCCGGCAACTGCCGCATCAGGATGTCGGCGATGCAGCCGTGGAGATGTTTCTCCTCCCGGGGATCGAGGCTGGCCCGCAGGCGCTTGCGTTTCCTGTCGCTGGCGAAGCCGTAGTAGCCGGGCTCCTTCCGCACGAGGCTGCCGTCCGTAACCCCCTGTTCCAACTGGCCTAGAATCTGGGACGGCTTCAGGTCCGTCAGCAGGTCCACCAGCCAGTCGATGCAGAAATCGTCCCGGAAAAGGGAAGCGATGACCAGGGTCTTCCGTTCGTCGTATCCGTTGTTTCCGTCGGTATGATAGTACACGGTGAGGGCCTCCCCGAAGTGACGCGGAACCTTACATCAGAACGCCTTATTTTTCAATTGGAATCGGGTGTTGCGGATGGCCCGCGCGCCTTTTCCTGCGGCGGTATTCTCCCCTCCCGGATCTGGTCCGGGATGCCGCGGGCGGGAGCCCGGTTTTGACTTTACCGGGGTTGTCGTTTATAGCTTTCCCGTGCTTCCAGCCCCCGGCCGCGCCCCCGCGAAATTTGGTTTATCCGTGGCGCGGGGGCTGTCACGGGGTGCAAGGGGGGGATCTCCATCCACCCCTTTATTCACCGGATACAAGGATCAGGTTCGTGGAAAACGGGAAACCCTATGACGTGATCATCGCCGGAGCCGGCCCCGCAGGGACGTCGGCGGGCCGGATGCTGGCCGAATCGGGAGCCCGCGTCCTGATCCTGGACAAGGCCCGGTTCCCCCGCCCGAAGCCCTGCGGTGGCGGCCTGCCGCCTCACATCATGCCCCTTGTGGGACCCCTCCCCGAAACGGTCCTGGAGGCGTCCGTCCGGCACATCCGCTTTTCCTATGCCGGGGGGCGGCCGTTCGAAGTGGCCCTGGGGGAGCCCGGGATTGTCATGGTGATGCGGGACCGCTTCGACGATCACCTCCTGCAGTGTGCGAGGCTGGCAGGCTGTGAGGTCCGGGAGGAGCGGGCGGTGAAAGGAGTTGCGGAGAGGGACGGGACTGTGGAGGTTGTGACGGATTGCGGCGAGACTTGGCGTTCCCGGTGGCTCATCGGCGCCGACGGACCCATGGGGCGGGTCGGCCGGTCCGTGGGCCTCTATTCCTGCCGTACCGCCGGCATCGGGCTGTCCGCTGAAACGTCGGTCCCGGTGGAGGACCTGGAGAAATGGAGCGGGAAGGCCTGCATCGATTTCGGAGTCGTTCCCTCCGGGTACGGGTGGGTGTTCCCCAAGAAAAGTGGCCTCTCCTGCGGGGTGGCCACCATGACGCCGCGGCTGCCGGACATCCGGGCACGGTTGCAGGATTTCCTGGACCGGATCCCCGCGACCCGAAGACGAACGGGTGTCCGGATCCAGGGACACCCTCTCCCCTACTGCGACGGCATGCCTGCGCTCGTATCCCGCCGGACCCTGCTTGCAGGTGACGCGGCCGGTCTCGTGGACCCCCTGACGGGAGAGGGGATCCACTTCGCCGTCTTGAGCGGCCGGATGGCCGCCCGGGTCATCGCCGAAGGGAGGCCGATCCGGGAATACGAGGAGCAGGTGAACGACGAGATCCGTCAGGACCTGCAGTATGCCGCCCGCCTCGCCGCCCTGTTCTACCGGTTTCCCGGCGTATCCTACCGCATTGGGGTCCGGAGCCGGCAGGCCGTCCGCTTCTTCGAGGAGCTCCTGGCGGGAAGGCGGACGTACCGCTCTGTCCACGCCGAGCTGAAGTCCCTCTTCTCCACCCGGTTCCACCGGATCATCGGCGGCCGGCGCACCTGAGCGGGTCAGTCCGCCTTCTTTCCGCGGCCGGCGGACTTCATGGCCACTTCCTGGACCTCCTGGATGCTGAAAAAAGAGGAGTTCCAGAGGGCCACGTAATCCAGTCCCTCTTCGACGCTGTGGTTTTCCATGAAGTTCAGGAGCCGCTTGGAGCCCCTCACGGCGGAGCGGGCGTTGGCGGTGATCTCCGCCGCCAGGTTCAAGGCTCCCTCCAGCAATGCTTCCGGCGTTTCGTAGATCTCGCTGAGCAGGCCCATCCGGAGGCACTCGGCGGCGGTGAAGTCCCGGGCTGTGAAGGCCATGAGCCGGGCGTTGCCCTGGCCGATGATCCCGGGGAGCCGGTTCAGGCTACCCATGTCGGCCACGATGGCGACCCGCGCTTCCCGCAGGGAGATGACGGCATCCCTCGACGCCAGGCGAATGTCGCAGGCGGCGGCCAGGTCGAGCCCTCCGCCGAGGCAGTAATGATGGATGGCGGCAATATAGACGTTGTCGCCGCCGTGCATCCGGCTGAATCCCTTCTGCATCCGGAGAATCAGGCGGCGGAAGTCCTCCCGGTTCGCGGGGGTCGCGGCGCTGATGGTCTCCAGGAACTCCGAGGCGAAGCCGAAGATATCGATGCCGACGCTGAAGGCCCTGCCTTTTCCGGCAACCACGACCGCCTCCACCTCGGGATCCTTCTCCAGTTCGTCCACCACCAGCTCAAGGTCCCGCCAGAACGGCCAGTTCATGGCGTTCATCTTTTCCGGCCGGTTCAGGTAGAGAATGGCGGTCTTCTGCTCCGGCCGCTTTTCCACTGCATAGGTCTCGTACTCGTACATGATCGGTTCAACTCCTTTCGTGATGGGCGACCATTCCGGACGGGCCGACGCCCGGTTCTTCCGGGGACGGTACGGGCCGTCAGGCCGGAATGGTGGTGTAGGATCCGCTCAGGCAGACGGGGATGAGGCCTCCGGTCTTGCCGACAGCAGCACGGACGGGCCGGATTGCGTGGGCCAGCCCGGCGGGCAGGTACACGGCGGCGGGCGTTGCGACTTCGTATATTTCCCCATCCAGCATGATCTCGAACGTAATGGCCCCCTCCTCGCCGATCATGAGGTACATCTCATCGAAGTCGTGCCGGTGGGGAGTCGCCTTTCCCACGATGTCGATCAGGTCCACCATCTCCTGCGTGATCTCCTTGATGAACATGTAGAGAGCCCAGGCTCTGGCCTCCGGGACGAGGTCCCGGCACATGAGGACGGGATAAGGGAGGACGTCGCCGATTTCGTGGGACGGCAGTTCCTGGACCAGGATGGGTTTCCGGACGATCAGGCGCTCATGCTTCTTTTCCATGAAATACCTCCTTGCGGTGTTGGGACACATTTCACGCATGGCGTCAGGATTTGACATGATATTCCCTGCGCGCCGTTCCTGCCGCTGCTATTTCCACGCTCCCCAGAGAATGGCCAGAACCAGGGCCGGGATCAGGTTGCCGATCCGGATTTTGGTGAGTTCCAGGAGGTTGATCCCGATGGCCACAATGAGGAGCCCTCCCGTGGCGGTGACCGCGTCGAGGACAGCGGGCGCCTGCAGGAAAACGAGCCGCGACGCCAGGAGCGTCAGGCTTCCCTGGACGGCGAAGACCGAGAGGGCGGAGAACAGGACGCCGGGACCCAGCGTGGAGGCCAGGGCGATGGAGGCCACGCCGTCGAGCATGGCCTTGATGTAGAGCGTCCGGGGATCCCCCGCCACGCCGTCCTGGATGGAGCCGACGATGACCATGGCCCCCGTCACGTAAAGAAGGGAGGAGGTCACGAAGCCCTCCACAAACGTGGAGGAGCCGGAGCGGGCTTTGGTCTTGAGCCATTCGCCGAGCCGCTCGATCCACCGTTCCAGGTTCACCCCCTCGCCGATGATGGCGCCGAGGAGCAGGCAGGCGATGACGGCCATCAGTTCCTTGCCGGAGAGGGCCATCTGGAGGCCGATCAGCAGGGTCGAGAGGCCGAGGCACTGGAGAAGGAGCTTCTTCATGCGCTCAGGGAGGCGTTTCCCTGCGGCAAGGCCGATGAGGCTTCCGGCGACGACGGCTCCGGTGTTGACGATGGTTCCGGTCAAGAGAGGCTCCGGGATTGGTTTGCGGCGACAGTTCCACGCTTGTACCGGAGGGTGGAAAAGGTTGTCAACGGGTTTTATAACTAGCCGATTAACAAGCTGAAAATGTTGATTCGCAGGTCAGGAACCGCTTTCCCTGCCGTATCGATTGTGTTATGCAATCCCCCGTGTCCCGGAATGAGACGCCGGTCCGCGACTCCGCCGGCCGGAGGCGGAAGGCGCCTCCCCCCGGACCCGAACCTCTCTTGGGAAGGAGAAAGCAAAATCATGGGAAGCTTGATCGTTGACGAACGGGATCAGAAGTTTCTGCTCCACGAGCTCCTGGACGTGGAGAAGCTGTGTGCGGCGGAGCGTTTTCAGGATCTCTCGGCGGATCTGTTTGACATGATTCTCACCGAGGCGCGGAAGTTGTCCACCGAGGAGATCCTGCCCACCCTCGCCACGGCGGATCGCGCCGAGTGCTCCCTTAAGGACGGCAACGTCGCCGTTCCGGAGGTCTTCCACCGTCCCTACAGGCTGTACTGCGAGGGCGGATGGATGGGGATGAGCAGACCGGCCGAGCACGGCGGGCAGGGGCTGCCCATCGTGATCAGCTCGGCGGCGAAGGAATGGTTCATGCACAACTTCGCCTTTCACGCCTATCCCGGCCTCACCGAGGGGGCGGCCCACCTCGTCGAGACCTTCGGGACGGACGAGCAGAAGCGAAAATACATGGAAAAGATGTATTCCGGCGCCTGGGGAGGCACCATGGCCCTGACGGAGCCGGGGGCGGGTTCCGACGTGGGGAACCTCAAGACGAAAGCCGTCCGCATGCCCGACGGGACCTTCCGGATCTCCGGCACGAAGATCTTCATCACCGGCGGGGACAGCGACCTGACGGAAAACATCGTCCATCCGGTCCTGGCGCGTATCGAGGGGGATCCCCCGGGGACGGCGGGCATCTCCATCTTCCTGGTTCCGAAATTCCTCGTGAACGATGACGGGACGCTGGGGAAGAGAAACGATTACACCATCGGCAGCATCGAGCACAAAATGGGGCTCAAGGGATCGGCGACCTGCCTGATCAACTTCGGCGACAACGGGGACTGCTACGCGGAGCTCCTCGGCCAGGAGCGCCAGGGCATGCGCGTCATGTTCCAGATGATGAACGAAGCCCGCATCGGCGTCGGCCTCCAGGGGCTGTCCAGCGGCTCCATCGCGTACCTGCACGCCCTCCAGTACGCCAGGGATCGGTTCCAGGGCTCTTCGCTCATGAACATGAAGAACCCCGAGGCGCCGCGGGTTCCCATCATCCAGCACCCCGACGTCCGCCGGATGCTCCTGTGGATGAAGGCCCAGGTGGAAGGGATGCGGGCCCTGATGTACTACACGGCTTTTTGCGTCGACAAGGCCCGCACGGCGTCCGACGCGGCCGAGCAGGACAAGTGGATGGGCCTCCTGGAAGTCCTCACGCCGATCTGCAAGGCCTATTGCTCCGACACGGCATTCCGCGTCACCGAGCAGGCCATCCAGGTCTACGGCGGATACGGCTTCTGCCAGGAGTATCCCGTGGAGCAATTCATGCGGGACGAGAAGATCGCTTCCCTGTATGAAGGGACGAACGGCATCCAGGCCCTGGACCTGGTGGGACGGAAACTGGGCATGAAGAAGGGCCTCTACTTCATCAGCCTCCTGGGTGAGATCGGAGCCGTCACGGCCCGATACAAGGACCGGCCGCTCCTGAACGGGCTGTCCGACAGCGTCCAGGGGGCCGCCAACGTGCTGGGTGAGATGGCCATGTTTTTCGCCGCCAGCGGCAAGGCGGGAAAATTCATGATTCCCGTCGCCAACGCCTATCCGTTTCTCATGATGATGGGCAAGGTTGTCCTGGGGTGGCTCCTTCTCTGGGAGGCCGGCGTCGCGGAGGAAAAGCTCCAGGCCCTATGCCGGGAAAACGGCGTCGATCCGGCGGACCTGTTCAAGATGTTCGAGGTCCACGATCTCCTTAAAAACAACGGAGACGCGGCGTTCTACCAGGGAAAGATCGCGGCGGCGAAATACTTCATCCGGCACGTCCTGCCGGAGGTGGAGGCCGCGGCGCAGTCCATCCGCAGCGAAGACCTCTCCATGCTGGAGATCGCCGACGAGAGCTTCGGCTGAGCGAGAGGCGGATACCCCTGACAAAGGGACAATCCCTTCGGGGGGTGGGGGCTTTCGCGGCGGTTTCCGCCGGAGACCCCCGGCCGCACCCCGGCGGATGCAAGACAGAGGGACGGATTCAAAATCTGCCCCATTTCCAGGACTCCGATCCTGCCTGGGGAAATCCATGAGGGCCATCTTCCTTTCCGACGCGCACCTGATCGACCGGCACGAGGCGGCCTACAGGGCGGTGATGCGGTTCCTGGAAGGGCTGGAGGGACCACGCAGGGTGTCCGGGTCCGGAGGACGTCAGGTCCCCGGTGAGGGAGCGGGGCGGTGCGATGCCCTGTTTCTCGCCGGGGACTTCTTTGATTTCTGGTTCGGCCGGGAGGGCCGGATCTTTCCCGATTTCCTGCCGGTCATCGAACGGCTGACGGCCCTTCGGGACCAGGGGGTCCGCATCGGACTCTGCGAGGGGAATCACGATTTCTTCCTGGAGGACTACTTCACGGACGTCCTGGGCATGGAGGTCTTCCCCGACTGGGCGGAGCTCGACCTGGACGGGAAGCGAATCCTCCTGACCCACGGGGACATCATCGATCCGCCCGATTCCGGGGCCGCCCTGGTCCGAAAAATCCTCCGGAGCCGATTCCTCTTCCGGCTCCAGCGGATCCTGCCGGCCCCGTTCGTCTGGCGTGCCGCCCGCCTGACCTCCCTGACGAGCCGGCGCTTCTCCGGGGAGATGGAGAACCGTATCGTGGATTCCATGCGCCGCTTTGCCCTCAACAAGTTCGGGGAGGGATACGACGCCGTCATCTGCGGCCACAGTCACCGTCCTGTCATCGAGATCCACGAGACGGCCGGGCGAGCCCGGACCTTCATGACCCTGGGCGACTGGATCCGGCACTGCTCCTACGGCGTATTCGAGGACGGCTCGTTTTCCCTGTCGTTTTTCAGACCCTGAAAGGTCCCTCGGTCTCGACATCGGTGGGGCCGTGTGCTATGGTCCGCTTCTTTTTTTGGAGATGCCTATGAATTTCGGAGGTCTGGAACCTGAATATACCGGCCTGGAGCGGTCCGCCTTCGTCGTGATCCCCGTTCCCTACGACCTGACCTCGACTTACCAGTCGGGGTCCCGGCGGGGGCCGCTGGCGATCCTGGAGGCGTCGGGCAACATGGAGCTTTACGACGAGGAACTGGACCGGGAGACATACCGTGTCGGGATTCATACCGCTCCCGCCGTCGAGGCGGATGCGTCGGGGCCGGAATCCATGGTCCATGCCGTAAGGGAGCGGGTGGAGGAAGCCGTCGGTCTGGAGAAGATCCCCGTCCTCCTGGGAGGGGAGCACAGCATCTCCCTGGGCGCCGTCCAGGCGCTCAAGAGGAAGTATCCCGACCTGAAGGTCCTTCAGTTGGATGCCCACGCCGATCTCCGGGAGTCCTACCAGGGTACGCCGTACAGCCATGCCTGCATCGCCCGCCGGATCGTGGAGATCTGCCCCCTCGTCCAGGCGGGCATCCGCAGCATGAGTGCGCCGGAGGCGCTCTACCGGAAGGAGTCCGGCATCCATTCGTTCAGCGCCGATTTTGTCATGGCGGGGGATGCGAACCTGGACCGGATCAGTGAACTTCTGGACGGGGACCTGTACATCACGGTGGATCTGGACGCCCTCGACCCGGCCTTCATGCCCGCAACGGGAACTCCCGAGCCCGGCGGCATCGACTGGAGAGCCCTCACGGGACTCCTCCGACGGGTCGCAAAGCGGACCCGGATCCGGGGCATCGACGTGGTGGAGCTTTCCCCTCTTCCGGGTCTTGTGGCCCCCGATTTCCTGGCGGCTAAGCTTGTCTACCGGTTGATGGGATATGCCTGTATATCTGTAAATTCTTGAAAGCGATGGCGAATCGGGCGAGGGACCGTGCCGGCTGATTCAACTTGAAAAAAAACAAAAAATGGAGCATGAAGCCTTTCGGCGCAGCCGGAACAGATTTCAGCCTGAAGGAGCGGGGCAATGATAGGATACGTACCCAAGAAGATATTTTTCACGAAAGGGGTGGGCGTCCACCGGGAAGAACTCCATTCGTTCGAGCTGGCTCTTCGGGACGCGGGCATCGAGAAATGCAACCTGGTGCAGGTGTCCAGCATCATGCCGCCCGGGTGCAAGGTGGTCTCCAGGCAGAGCGGCCTCAAGGAGCTCAAGCCCGGGGCCATTACATTCTGCGTCATGAGCCGCTGCTGCAGCAACGAGATGCGACGTCTGCTCGCCGCCTCCGTGGGCTGCGCCGTTCCCGCCGACAAGAGCGCCTACGGGTACATCAGCGAGCACCATGCCTTCGGCCAGACCGAGAAACAGGCCGGGGAGTATGCCGAGGACCTGGCGGCGGCCATGCTGGCCTCTACCCTCGGCATCGACTTCAACGTCGATGAGAGCTGGGACGAAAAAAAGGAAATCTTCAAGATCAGCGGAAAGATCGTCCGAACCCTGAACAGCACGCAGTCGAGTATTGTGAAGGCCAACAGCTACACCACCGTTCTGGCGGCCGCCGTGTTCCTTTTCTGAGACGGCCGGCGACACCGTGCGGAGCGGGAAGCCTTTTCGGGGCGGCCCGGCCCGCGGATCTATCGTTCCCGTCTCGCCCTCAGGGGCACCCTGCGGGGGGGTGAGGCATTGCAAAAGCCGGCACCGCGCCGGCCTGAGGCATGCTTCCCGATCCCTATTCCACCTTTCCGGCCGTTGCCATCCCCCCCGTCCTCGGTATCTTTGTCCTTGTTTTTCTTGCCGCGATCACG
Organism: Syntrophales bacterium; assembly: GCA_035363115.1. Taxonomy (NCBI): domain Bacteria; kingdom Pseudomonadati; phylum Thermodesulfobacteriota; class Syntrophia; order Syntrophales; species Syntrophales bacterium. The sequence continues at coordinate 903,712 of DAOSEM010000001.1, forward strand.
GTTCTTAAGGGACGGCGCACGTCCGCCAACCGCCTCTTCGCCGTCCTGTGCCTGATGGGCGTTCTGAATAACGCGGACCTGGCGGCGTTGAGCCTCGTCGCGGACAACGATCGGGTGCTCTCCTTCGAGCGGCTGATTTATGTCATCTTCGTGTTCAGCCTGCCCGTGTATGTCCAGTTCGTCCACCGCCTGCTGGAAATCACGGGGCGGCGGTGGCTGGAGCGCCTCGCCTGGATGGTCGGTCTCGGACTGCTGCCGCTGACGCAGACGGACCTGTTCATCCAGGGGCTCCATCGGGGGCCCCACGGTTTCATCGCCGATGCGGGTCCTGCGTTCCAGGTCTTCTCCGTCCTGGCGGGCTGTACGGTGATCTACTGCCTCCTGCTCCTTGTTCAGGGCATGAGGGGGACTACGGACAACCGCGAGCGCAATCGCCTGAAATACGTCACGGCCGGCGTGGGATTCAGCTCCCTCCTGATCGCCCTGAACATCCTGCCGGTCATCGGGCTGGATGTGCCCCCCGTGGGCGGATTCAGCTTCGTGCCGGCGGCGATCCTGGCCTACGGTGTCCTGCGCTATGATCTTCTGGATGCCGGGGCGGCGATCCGCAAGGGAATCGTCTATTCGGTCCTGGTGATTCTCCTGGCGGTTCTCTCGGCAGCCTTCCTTTTCATGACCCACATGCTGTTTGTCCGGAGCGGTTTCCGCGACGTCGCCGGGACTTCCCTCCTGCTGGCCCTGATGATGGTGTTCCTGTTCCAGCCGATGCGGGAGCGGGTCCAGGCGTTTCTGGACCGCCTCTTCTTCCGGGGCCGCTACGATGCCCGCAGGCTGCTCCGGGACCTGAGCGGCGAACTGGCGAGCCTGAAGCGCTCCGAAGAGGTCCGGACTCTGCTGTTTGCGTCCATCCCGGAGGCCATCCCGGTCGAACGGTTTATCCTTCTCGTCCGGGACGCGGGGACCGGCCGATTCCGTGCATACAGCCGGGAAGGCGATGCCGCGGGACTGGATGAAATGCCGATGTACCATCCCATGATTCCGTTTCTGGAACGGGCGGGAGGACCGGTCAGCCGTTTCCAACTGGAGGACAGTGCCGGAACATCCTCTGGAGCGGATCTCCCTCCGGCGTATCTCGACTCGTACGGGATTGACCTCGCCGTGCCCATGCTGTCGCGGAACCGGCTGATCGGTGCGATGCTGCTGGGGCAGAAGCGATCGGGAGCGCTGTTCGTCCATGAAGACCTGGAGCTGCTCGGCACCATCGCCAACCAGGCGGCCGTCGCGCTGGAGAACGCTGCCGGGTACGAAGAGATCGAGCGGATGAACCGGGAACTGGAGCAGCGGGTCGAAGAGCGGACCGCCGACCTCCGGAAGGCGCTGGAGGAGAAGGAACGGACCCAGCAGCAGCTCATCCGATCCGAGAGCCTGGCCGCCATTGGCCAGCTTGTAGCGGGAACGGCCCACGAACTGAACAATCCGCTGGCCGGCGCCGCCAGCCTCGTCGAATCCTCCATCGAGGAGCTCCGGGAGCGGCCGGGCGGCGTGTTCGCAGACGTGCTGGAGGATCTCCGGTTTTCCCTGAAGGAGCTTCACCGGGCGGGGGCGATCGTCCGGAGCCTCCTGGACCTTTCCCGCCAGACCCAGACCTACACGGAGCCGGTGGACATTCACGCCGCGGTGGACGACGCCCTCCGGATCCTGTATAACAGCTACAAGCTCCTGCCGATACACATTGAGCGACGATATGCTGCGGACCTGCCGCGGGTGGAGGGGAATTTCGCCAACCTCGGGCAGGTCTTCGTCAACATCGTCAAGAATGCCCTCGATGCTCTGCCGGGGGAAGGGGGAGCGATCACCATCACCACAACCACCGATGGCGACAGGGATGGCAACCGGGTGTCCGTGTCGTTCCGCGACACAGGACACGGGATTCCCGACGGCCGTCTGGTGGACATCTTCAAGCCCTTCTTCACCACCAAAGAGGTCGGACGGGGAACGGGTCTCGGGCTTTACATTTCCCACGAGATCATCAGGCGGCACGGGGGCGAGATCCTCGTCCGCAGCGAAGAGGGGCGGGGGACGGAGGTGACGGTCCTCCTGCCGGCAAGGAGAATGCCATGAACGGAGTGCTCATTGTTGACGACGAGGAGGGAGTGCGCAGATCTCTGAAAAAGGTTCTGGAGCGGGACGGCTACGAGATCTGTACGGTGGAAAACGGCGGGGAGGCGATCCAGATGGTCCGGGAGCGGGGGGATGCCATCGAGACGGTCATCTCCGACTACCGGATGCCCGGTATGGACGGAATGGAGACGCTGGTCGCCATCGGGCGGATCAACCCCGAGATCACCCGGATCATGCTGACGGGATATGCCACGATGGAGAGCGCCATCGAGGCGGTGAACCAGGGGATCGACGGGTTTCTGACGAAGCCCTTCGAAAACAGCGAACTCCGGGCCAAGATCCGGGAGTTCAACGTCAAGAAGAGGCTCAAGCAGTTCGTTCCGGAGCAGGTTCTCGGGGAGCTTCAGAAACGGGGAAGGGGCATCCGGCCCATCAGCCAGACCGTGACGGTTGTGTTCACCGATATCCGCGGTTTTACCGAGATCGCCGAGGGGATGACGCCGGAGGAGGTCGCCCATTTTCTCAACACGTACTATTTCGCCCCGCTGGACGGGATCATCCTGGAGCACAACGGGACCTTGGACAAGCATATCGGAGACGGAATCATGAGCCTCTTCGGCGCCCCGGTGGCGGGTCCCGACGACGCCCTCCGGGCGGTCCGCAGCGCCCTTGGCATGCGGGACGAAATTGCCCGCATAAACAGGCAGCTCGGGGGTTGTCCGAAAGAGCTGGCCATCGGCATCGGCATCGCGACGGGTGAGGTGATGGCGGGCATCTTCGGATCTCACCGGAAGAAGGAGTACACCGTCTTCGGCGCCGCCGTGAACCTGGCCGCCCGGCTGATCGGCTCGGCCAGGAGAAGCCAGATCCTGATCTGCGAGCGCACATGGGAGCAGGTCCGGGACGCCGTGGATGCCGTCCGTCTGGATCCCTTCCCCATCCGGGGGATCAAGCGAAGCGTGGCAATATACGAGGTGCAGGGGGAGGGGGATAAAACTGCTTGACAAAACCGCGCTCCGGAGCGTAAGAAACGGACTCTTTTCCGGAACGACACGACGCGGGGTGGAGCAGTCCGGTAGCTCGTTGGGCTCATAACCCAAAGGTCGGTGGTTCGAATCCACCCCCCGCTACCAATCAAATCAGGGGGTTAGGCGAGACGCTTAACCCCCTTTGATTTGTCCGTGCTGCCATCCTGCTGCCGGGTGTCCCTCTTTCGGCCTTCCCGATCATCGAAAAATGCGGCTCATCCTTCCGGCCGGTTCCCCCAGTCCTGGAATCACCGCCGGATCGTGAATGTCAGCGGCTTCACTCGATTCGTTCCCGAAATTGTTTCACCCTGCATTGACATCCTCGTCCTTTTTTCATAGGCTTCCTTCGCCCGCAGGCCGCCGGCACACCGCTTTCCCCTGGCGGTGATCGTTTCACCGCGTGGTCTCTGCCCGATGTACAACCATGGCCGACAGCTACCAGTGATGTTTCCGTTTCCAGCGACGGGTCCGGCCGAGTTCTCATTTGAGTTTTCAAAACGAAGAAGAACGATCGCGAAGACAAGGCAACCCTGCAGTGTCTGCCGCGACGAAAGATTCTGTCTATCGGTATGCTGAAAAGCTCGTTTTGTGACCGTTCGATAAACCGGGGGTAGAATTATGGATGTTCTTCATCTTCGGAAGCGCGTGGGCCGAAACGTCTTATTCCCGAGACCGGGGAGCCGGCCGGGGGTGCAAATCCTTTGCGCCGTTCTCCTCATGCTGGCCGGGACGGTCATGACGGCGCATGCCGCTACGAAGCTCGTCCCGGACACAAATTACTCCGATATTATGATGAACATTTATGACGACAGTTACGCGGACGATGATCCTTATACAAATCAAGGGATCATTAACGTCTACAGCACACTGGACAACTACGGCACGTTTCGCAATGAGCCGGATGCCCTGCTGCGCAACTACGGCACGCTGCGCAACGATACCGGCGCCACGCTGCACAACCGGTCGGGAGGCAGGCTGTTCAATGAATCAGGCGGTACGCTGATCAACAGTACGGGCAGTACACTGAACAACTCCGGCGAGTTCGTCAACAACAGCACGGTGACCAACTCCGGCGGGCTGGTCAACTCGGGCGATTTGACGAACAAGCTGCACGGGACGCTGAACAACGGCTCCGGTGCCACGCTGACCAACGATGCAACCGGGACGCTGACCAACCAAGGTACGATAAACAATTCCGGGACGTTGACCAACCTCGGCGTCTTTGGCGGCTCGGGAACCATCGTCAACGACGGGGGCACCATTGACCATTCCGGCACATCCATGTCCATCACGACCCTGGTCGTGAATACGGGCAAAACGGGCGTCGTCACCGGTTCAAGCGCGACCTCCGTCACAACGGGCAATGTGAGCGGCACCCTGAACCATACGGGGAGTGGCGGCATCTCTTTTACCACGCTCAACCTTGACGGCGGCGTCTTCAACAACAACGGCAGCGGCGGTGTGAGCATTGGAACCGCAGCCGTTGCCGGCGGCTTCACGGGCACCATCGGGGGCACGGGACCCGTCGGGCTGACCGCGGCCGCTGTGGACGGAACGCTTCATGTCACCGCGATTCTCTCCGGTACGGAATCCCTCACCAAGACGGGAACGGGCACCCTCATCCTATCCGGTGCCAACACGTATACCGGGGGTACGAACATCCTTGGCGGGACGATCCGTGTGGGCAGCGACGGCAATCTCGGCGACGCTTCAGGAGGGCTTACCTTCGGCGGCGGCACCCTCAAGGTGACAAACAGTTTTACGACGAACCGGTCCGTTGCGCTGGACAGCGGCGGCGGCACGTTTGATACGAACGGCAACAGCCTGACCCTGTCCGGGGTCGCCTCCGGCACGGGCTCCCTTCATAAAAGCGGCGACGGCACCCTCACGCTCACCAGAGCCAACACCTACACCGGGGGCACGACCGTGAGCACGGGAACGCTCGCCCTCTCGGGGGCCGGCACCCTGGGCGATGCGACGGGGAGTACAACGGTGACGGGAGGCACCCTCGATCTGGGAACGACCACCCAGACGCAGGCGGAACTCAGGCAGTCCGGCGGAACGGTGCAGAACGGAACCATGAATGTCACAACCTATCAGATGACCGGCGGGACGCTTTCGTCCGATGCAACGGTCTCCGCCACATCCAGCTTTGACATGCAGGCCGGCACGGTGGACGGCGTTCTATCCGGTACGGGCACCCTCACGAAAACAGGCCCGGGCGAACTGACCCTGTCCGGTACGAACACCTACACCGGCGGCACGAACATCAACGAAGGGACCGTCGGTGTGAGCAAAGACGAAAGTCTGGGCGACGCTTCGGGTGCACTTGCCTTCGACGGCGGCACCCTCAAGGCGACCGGCAGTTTTGCGACGGGCCGGTCCGTCACGCTTGGCAGCGGCGGCGGCACCCTCGACACGGACGGCCATGATGTAACCATAACAGGGGATATCTCCGGCGCGGGCTCCCTCGCCAAAGAAGACGGCGGCAGGCTCATTCTCACCGGCACGAACACCTACACCGGCGGCACAAGCATCAACGGCGGTACCGTCAGCGTGAGCAGAGACGAAAACTTGGGCGATGAATCGGGGGCGCTCACCTTCGGCGGCGGCACCCTCGATGTGACAAGCGGCTTTACGATGAACCGGTCCGTTACGCTCAGCGGAGGCGGCGGCACCATCGACACGAACGGCAACGACCTGACCATCAACGGGGACATTTCGGGTACGGGCTCCCTCACCAAGGAAGACGGCGGCAGGCTCGTTCTCACCGGTACGAACACCTACACCGGCGGCACTGCCGTCAACGGGGGCATTCTGCAGGGCGATGCGGCAAGCCTTCAGGGCGATATCACCAACAACAGCCAGGTTATCTTCGACCAGGAATCGACGGGCATGTACGCCGGGAGCATGAGCGGAACGGGCTCCCTCACCAAGGACGGCGACGGCACCCTCGTCCTTGCCGGCGTCAACACCTATACGGGGGGAACCTCTGTGAATCGCGGCGCCCTCGCCGTGGAAGGCAGCATCACGGGCGATCTCGCCGTCGGCGTATCGGGAACCCTCATGGGCAACGGCACGATCACCGGCAACACCGTGATCTCAGGCACCCTCGCCCCGGGGAACTCCATCGGAACGCTGACCATCGCCGGCGACTACACCCACAACATGGACGCCGTCTATGCCGTGGAAGTCGATGCGGCCGGCCGGTCGGACAGGCTCGTCGTTACCGGGACGGCCACCCTGAACGGCGGGACGGTATCCGTGCTTGCCGGCTCAGGGCAGTATTTCATGAATACGACCTACACGATCCTAACCGCCGGGACCGTTTTGGGTACGTTTGACAGCGTCACGAGCAACCTGGCCTTTCTAACCCCGTCGCTGAGCTATGACGCCGCAAACGTCTACCTGCTCTTGACCAGGAACTCCACCCGCTTCGCCGATGTGGCCCTCACCCGCAATCAGTTCGCTGTTGCATCGGCCCTCGATCGCGGCACTCCATCCGCCGCCGGCGATATGGCCACGGTGTACAACAGCCTCCTGGGGCTTTCCGCTGTGGGCGCAAGACGCGCCTACAACCAGATGGGCGGCCTTTCACACGCATCCCTCACGGAGGCGACCTTCTTCTCCTTCAACCGGTATGCCGGCGTCCTCTCCGGACGCATGGATGGCTTCGGCAAGGGAGGATCGCCGCTTGCCGGTTCGGGAAACGTGCTCCTGGCATTCCGGGAGGACGCGGGAAGCGATGCGGGAAACATCCTCTTGGCCGCCTGGAAGAGTGCCAGGAGCGAAAACACAAAGGAGAACGACGGAGATGGATCGCCCTGGGGACTCTGGGCAAAGGGATACGGCAACCTGGGGGAACGCAGGGGAGATGACATCCCGACAAAGTATGACTATCGCGGCGGGGGGCTGATCGTCGGCTTCGACAGGACGGTGAGCAAAACGTTGCTGCTGGGTGCATCCATCGGCTATTCCCGTACGACGGTGAACATGAAGGATCTGAAGGACAACATCCGGGTGGCGGGCTATCAGTGGGCACTTTATGCTGCATACGACATGGATCCCTGGTATGTTCAGGGCCTGGTCGCCTATGGTTACAACCGCTATGACACCGCCCGCAACATCGTCTTCGGAGCCATTGCCAGGACTGCCCATGCCGGCTATGGCGGTCACAGCCTGGGCAGCTATGGCGAGGCGGGTTACCGCTACCAGATCGGTGGGGTCAGTGTCATCCCGATGGTCTCTTTGCAGGCGGGATCGCTCTGGCGCAATGCCTTCACGGAGACCGACGCCGGAGCGCTCGATCTCGCCGTGGACGGCGACCGGATGTCGTCGCTGACCGGTTCCCTGGGGATTGGGCTGAAGAAGGAATTCAGGATGGAAAGCAGCTCCATCACCCCGGAGATCCGGGTCCGATGGCGCCGCGAGTTTGTGAACGGCGATTATACGATCGATGCTTCTTTTGCGGGTGATCCCGTTTCCACCTTCAGCGTCAGGGGTGACAGGGGGCGGCGGGACAGCGCGGCCATCGGTTTCGGGCTGAGCTGGGAGATCGACGAACACTTCCGTCTTGCCCTGTCCTATGATGCCATTTGGTCGGGAGACAGCACGGAGCATGGCGGGACGGCGGGAATCCGATACAAGTGGTGATGAACGTTATCAATAGGTGCGGTACCCTGCCGTCGATCCGTCATGCGTCTTAGCGGGCAGCGAACGGCTTCTTGTTTCCCTCACCTGTATCGGAGATTCGGACCCTGTTCACAACGGGCCGATAGAGAAACAGATTCCTGCGGATAAAACTCGTCTTTTTTTCGAAATCTTCATGCGAATTGCACACATACGTAACGACGAGGGTTCCGTTACGGGCGTATTCCGGATGTTCCTTGCCGGCGTAGCAGAAATTGTTTCTGTCGAAACGGGGACTGTCCCGGTCGACCTCGGGGACGGGAGCGAGGAGGATCCTCGGCACGGACCAGGGACCCTCCAGGGCGTCTGCCGTCCGGTACAGCATCCGGTCGCCGTTGTTCTGGAGCGACAGGTAAATGCAGATCCATTTCCCGATTCCCGGATGGTAGCGTAAGCTCAGCTCCGAGACGGCGGCGTCGAGGACGATCCTGACCTTCGCGGGCTTGAGTTCTTTTGTCCACCCTCCATCCGCGTTCAGGTATTCGATGGACCGGGCCGGATCGTCAATCCTTTCGACTGGGATGCGGGCCAGGATGTTGCCCAGGATGCTCCGTCCGTCCACCGTTGCACCATAGAGGGGGTAGAAATAGACGTGATCCCGGAAGGCCACCGCCGTAGTCGCAAATGCTCGGATTTCCTCCGGGATTCCGGGTGTCAGATCCAGATACTCCACGGCCCACCGGTTCGGGTCGGTCTCCCGGAAGTCTCCGATCCGGGCGAGTTTGTGTCCTACAATCCTGAATTGGAAAGGTCCCGGAAGTTCCGGGTCGGCCTTTACGGATAGAAGCGGCACGTAAAGGGTGCCATGGGCCATGAAGGGGGCCTGCGGCCACAGCCACTCCTTTTCCCCGAAGGAAGATACAAACTCCCCGTTTTTCTTTTTCAGGTGATAACGGATTTGAAATCCGGAGTCGTCTTTGCATGTTGAAACAGCCAGTGTGGTTCCCAGGACCACGTTCATACCCGTGCGATCCTGCCTTCCTTCCTGCTCTGAAACAAAGGAATCCCCGAAGAGCCACAGAATACGCCGGTCGTCCAGACGGATGGAATACGCGCCGTCCCCGCCGTACCATCCGTCCCCGTCGGGAAATGCGGGCAGGCATTCCGCCGGCTGGGAATACGGGTGGTGCATCTTCCCCGGGACGGCCGAACACGAAGAGAACAGGAGGCAAAGAAGCAGGGCAAGCCATGCAGCGAAGTATACCGGATTTTGTGCGGGTCGACAGGGTTTCATGTGTGCTTTTTTTCCCGGTAACGTTCCGGAACGGGAAGAAGGATGGCGGATATCCCGCTTGGCATGGTCTTTTCTTAAATCGCAACTTGACGAGTGCAAAAGGCGTTGCGGTTCCTCTTTTGATGATCTCACTGGATTGAAATGTACATGTCAAGCATAGCTTATATAGTATCGATGAACGAATACTAAATATTCATGACACTCGAACCCTGCCAGGGAAATGGCATCTTGTCCAATTCTTTCTATGTCGACTGAAAACATCCTTGGTCTGTCCTGATCATTATGAATACTTTGAGTGGATGTGGCGTCGCAAACAAAGGGAACAGAGTCTGACCGGTATTTGAATTTCCCCTGTAACCACTAAAATGCAATAATGGATATATGACATCCAAATGAATGGATGATTCAACAAAAGAGACGTACATTCTTTTATAAGAAATAAAGCAAAAAGGAAGATTGACAGCCAGGATAAAGCATGCAAAATGGAATAAAACGTTATTCCAAAGAAGGAGGATTCAGTCAAAATGGCGAACCCACTCGTCGAGTTAACAGCGGAAATTGTAATTTCCCATGCATCCAGCGCAGCTTTGACAAAGGATGAGCTTCTGGAAACCATAAAGGAAGTCTATTCCACTCTGGAGGCGCTGGAAAAAGGTGGTCCGGCCGGCGTGGCCGAGCCGAAAACAGCCGTCGTGGGAAAAGGAAAGAGGGGACGACCGAGAACCAAAGTTGCAGCGGAGAAGCCGGCGAAGCAGGAAAAGCCTGCGGAACCGGCGAAAGCTCCAGCCCCCCAAGGGCCGGTGTTGTCGTTTGAGGAAGCATTTCAGCCGGATGAAGTAGGATGCATGATCTGCGGCAAGAGGGGCATGAAAACCCTGAAAAAGCATCTGTCGACGGAACACGGGTTGAAACCCGGCCAGTACAAGAGAATGTTCAAGATTCCCAAGGATGTGGACCTGGTGGCCCCGAAGTATGCCGCCGCAAGGCGCCAGATGGCCATCGACCGGGGACTCCCGGAAAAGCTGGCGGCCGCCAGGGCATTGAGAAAGAAGAAAGCCGAATAGGCATCCGGATTCAGGAACGGCATTCACGGGAAAGGCGCAGGAGACGGCGCCTTTCCCGTTTTTTTTGCCTTCCTTACGGAGCGTGCTCCGTTTCGACCCCGAGGGCCGACAGGTTCTTCTTCGCCTCGAGATGATCCGGATTCAGGAGAAGGGCCCGCCTGATTGAAGCCGCCGCTTCCTTCCCTTTTCCTTTCAGTGCCTGGGCGACCCCCAGGTTGTTCCATGCATCGGCACTGTTCGGCCGCAGGGACACGGACCTCTCCAGGTGCAGGACCCCGTCGTCAATCCGTCCCTGTTTCACGAGAGCGATTCCCAGATTGTAATGGGCCTCTGCGAAGGAGGGATCGATCTTGAGGGCGGTTCGGTAATGCTCCAGCGCCTCTTCCGTTTTCCCGAGAGCAATGAGGCTGTTGGCGAGATTGCTGTGGGCCTGGGCCATTTCCGGCTTGAATTCCAGGGCTCTTCGGTACTGCACCGCAGCCTCTGCATGGGCTCCTGTTGCCATCAGCGTGTTCCCGAGGTTGTTATAGCCCTCCGCGTAGTGCGGCCTGATGAAAAGGGCCTTCCGGATGGCGGCGATGGATGCGTCGAAATTTCCCTGCTTCCTCAAAGTTGTGCCAAGGTTGTTGTAGGCGAGATAGTTGTTCGGGACGGCCCGCACGGCCTGTGAAAACAGGGTCCAGTCGTTTCTCCATACCTGCACCTGGCGGGCGGAGAGGGCCGATGGAACAAGGACCAGTGCCGCAGACAGGATCAGCAGGAGCGGCCGCCGGAGACGAAAAGCCGCCGCAAGGTCTGCGCCTCCCCAGACGAGGATGACGAAGACGCCGATCAGGGGGAGGTAGGTGTAGCGGTCCGCCATGGCCTGGGAACCGATATGCACCAGCCCGATAACGGGAATCAGGGTGCCGAGATACCAGAGCCAGCCCATGGCCAGGTATGGATAGCGGCGCCATCCGAACAGGGCACCGAGGCTGATGCCGACGAGCACAAAACCGCTTGCCAGGATGTCGCCGACGGGCCAGGCGGCCGGAAGCGGGTAGAAGACGGACAGGTCCTTCGGCCAGAGGGTTTTGACAAGATAGGTTCCGTACGAAACGACCGCATTGGCCAGCCTGGAGTCGAATCCGTACGTGTCGATCGGCACGAGGGCGCCCGACTTCTCCTGGCTCCAGACCGCTGCCGCGCCTGCCGCGGCGGCGAGCAGAATCAGGGGCGCTTTTTCCAGGATCAGAGCGGAGAGGGTTGACTGTTTCCATCGGGACGGCGGTTCGGGGGGCGGGCCGCTGCCTGCCACCCGCCGGAGCGGGTGGAAATCGATCAGAAGCAGGAGAAAGGGAAGCGTCACGATCATCGCTTTGGATGCCAGGCCCAGGAGAAAGAAGCAGCAGACGGCAAGATAGCGGACGGTTTCCGGTTTTCGTGCGTACCAGAGGTAGGATCCCATCGTCAGCATCCAGAACAGCCCGCACAGGACGTCCTTTCGCTCGGCGATCCAGGCGACGGACTCGACATGGAGGGGGTGAATCCCGAACAGGGCGGCCACCAGGGCGCTTTTCCAAAGGGAACCCGTCATGGACGACAGCACCAGGAAAAGAAGAACCGTCGAGATGGCATGGATCAGCATGTTCGTCCGGTGGTAACCGCCGGGTGCGGGGCCGTACAGGCGGTAATCCAGGAACAGGGAAAGCCACGTCACCGGATGCCATGATCCCCCGTCCGTGGCCGTCAGCATCCACTGGATGGATTTCGCGGTCAGCCCTTCTTCGAGGCGGGGGTTGTCCTGCACGTAGAGGCTGTCGTCATAATTGATGAAATCATAATGCTGTACGGGCCAGAAAACGGCCAGGACGAGCAGGAAGAGGGCAAGGCCGGCAAGGATCTTTTTCACTCCGGATCCCGGTGGATACATGTCTTCTCCCACGATTGGAAAAGCCTTTCGTACATAGGCCTGGCAGCCTGCTTTCATGAATGGAGCCGGGTTTCTCGAAAACGACGGCCGGCGATGAGGTGCGTCAGACCCGGCGCCGTGTCTCCTGTACCACATGTCGAGGCGGAATGCCTTCGCCCGACACAAAAAAGCGGGGCCGTCCGGACGGACATGCCCGACCTTCGGGGCGGTATCATTCTTGCTGTGAACGGATGGGGATGTTCTGGTACACGCATGAAAACATCCCTCGAAAGGAATGAAACACATGATGAAGCCGCATGCAAGTGGTCGCTATTCATCATATTTCCTTATAAAACAGATAATCTGCAGTGTTTGTTTCCTTTTTCTGCTCGCCTCAGTCGTTCCGGCATGGGCAAGCCAGCAGCCTGACGGGCCTGCCGAGGATTTGACGGCCAGGAGCCTCACCGAGCTGATGGGCATCGAGGTCGAAACGGTGTACGGGGCGTCCCGATTCATGCAGAAGGTCACCCGGGCGCCGTCGTCTGTCACCATCGTCACGGCGGAAGACATCCAGCGCTTCGGTTACCGGAACCTGGCGGATATTCTCTCCGGTGTCCGGGATTTCTACGTAAGCAATGATCGCAACTACAGCTATATCGGAAGCCGGGGCTTCTCGCGTCCGGGGGACTACAACACCCGCTTTCTGCTGATGATCGACGGGCATCGCCTCAACGATGGCATTTACGAACAAGCGGCCATCGGAAACGATTTTCCCCTGGATGTGGATCTAATTGACCGGGTGGAGGTGATTCGCGGTGCCAGTTCCTCCCTTTACGGGACCAATGCCTTTCTGGGCGTCATTCACGTCCTGACGAAGAAGGGACGGCAGTTGAACGGCATAGAGCTGTCCGGCGAGGCAGGGACGCAGCACACCTTCAAGGGCCGGTTGACTTGGGGCGGGCGTTTCGACCAGAGAGATGCGGAAGTCCTGCTCTCTGCGACCCGATCTCGCAGCAAGGGCAGCAGGGAGCTTTTCTATCCGGAGTTCAACAGCCCGGACACTTCCTACGGAACCGTGCACGGTGGAGACGGCGAGGCCTATGGAAACGTTTTCCTGAACCTGTCGCACGGATTTTTCAATCTCCAGGGCGCATTTTCAAGCAGGAAAAAGGACATCCCGACAGCGTCCTGGGGGACAGTCTTCAACCAGCCGGGGACGAAATCCGTCGATGACCGGGGATATGCCGATCTGCGTTTCGACCGGACCTTCGACAACGGGCTGGGCCTCCTGGCTCGTCTTTATTACGACCATTATCGTTACGACGGGGATTACATCTTTCCGTACGGTCTGAACAGGGACCAGGCGATCGGCCAGTCCTGGGGCGGGGAAGTGAAGGTCACTGGTGTGCTCTTCGAGCGCCATCGGCTCGTGGCGGGCGTGGAGTACACGGATCATTTCCGGCAGGACCAGATGAACTGGGATGAATTCCCGCGAGTCGACTACCTGAACGAGCGGAGGTCGACCTACCAGTGGGCGGCCTACCTTCAGGACGAGATCAGGTTACTGCCGGGCCTGCTTCTTAATCTGGGCGTCCGTTATGACCACTACGGCACGTTCGGCGACACGGTCAATCCGCGGCTGGCGCTGATCTACGCCCTCCGGGAGACGACTCATGTCAAGCTCCTGTACGGCCAGTCCTTCCGGGCACCCAGCGTCTACGAGCTTTATTACAGCGACGGCAACATGACATCGAAGGCCAACCCGGACCTCCAGCCCGAGACAATCACGTCCTGGGAGCTGGTCCTGGAGCAGTATTTCCCCGGACAGATCAAGCTGTCGGGTTCGCTGTTCCACAATACCACCCGGAGCCTGATTGCGCTCCAGACGGATCCGGCGGATGGTCTGCTTGTCTTCCGGAATGTGGACAAGGTCGAAACAGTGGGAGCCGGCCTGGAACTCGAAAAACGATGGAGCAATGGAATTCGGGGACGCATCGCCTACACATTCCAGGAGTCTGAAAACAGGCTGGATGGAACCGTTCCGGTCTCATCCCCTCGTCACCTGGCCAAGATGAACCTGCAGATCCCTTTTCTGAACGAGAGGATCGTCCTGTCGCTGGAGGAGCAGTATGCAGACAGCCGCCGGACGGTCACCGGAACCGATGCGGCCCCTTATTTCCTGACCAGCGTCACTCTACTGGGCAAGGGATGGATCAGGGGCCTGGAGGGATCGGTCAGTGTGTACAACGTGTTCGACAAGCGGTACGAAGATCCTGCATCCCAGGAACACGTGCAGAACACGATCACCCGGGACGGACGGGAATTCAGGGTCAAACTGACGTATCGCTTCTGATCGGAAAGAAACATGTCCGGAAATCGTACACCCAGGCTCATCGTCTTCATGCTGACGGCATGGATCGTCCTGGGATTCCTTTCCTCTCCGTCCGCCACCCTGTCCGAGGAAGGGCCTGTCCGCGAATACGATCTCAAGGCGGCCTTCCTGTACAACATTCTGAAGTTCGTCGACTGGCCCGACGAGGTGCAGGCCCGTCCCCATCTGGTCATCGGGATTCTCGGGGAGGACCCCTTTGGGGCCTCCATTGAGGTGCTGAGGAACAAGATGATCGGCCGGCGCATCGTTGTGATCCGCAGGGGAAGCAGCGTCCAGGCACTAAAGCAGTGCGACGTCCTGTTCATTGCGCGGTCCGAGTCGGAGCGGGTGGAAAGGATTGTCCGTTCCGCCGTGCCGATGCATACGCTGGTCGTGGGCGATACCACCGGGTTTGCGGAGAGGGGCGTCATGGTCAACTTCTTCCTGCTGGATCGGAAGGTTCGCTTTGAAATCAACTTGGAAGCCGCCAGGCGCGCCAAGCTGACCGTAAGTTCCCAGGTGCTGAAACTGGGGCGAGTGATCCGGGAACAGGGGATTCCCGCGGAAAGATAACGTCATGCCGTTCGATCGCTTCCAATCGATGCCCATCCGGCAGAAACTGATCGCCGTCAGCCTTGTCACGATGGTTGTCGCCGTAGCTATCATGTCGCTCTTCCTTCTTGTCCGCGAGATCGTGACGTTCCGGACAACTTTCCTCGATCGGCTCACGGCGCAAGCCGACATGGCCGGATACAGCGTCAAGGCGGCGCTGGCATTCGATGTCCGCAAGGATGCGGAGGAGGCCATCGCCGCCCTCGGTCTCGACCGGAACATTCTTTCCGTGGCCGTCTACGACAGGCAGGGAAGGATTTTTGTCCAGTACAGCAGGAACAAGTCACAGGACACTCCTGATGTGTCGGGAGTGCCGAATGAAGTCTTCGACTGGTTCGGGGGATTTGTCCAGATTGTCGAGCCCGTCGTTGTTGACGGCGAACCGATCGGGTCGATCATGATCCGGTCAAGCCTGGTTCCTTTCTACAACCGCCTGATCGGTTATATCATCCTGAGCTTGGTCGCGATGCTCATCGCGGTTGCCATCGGCTTCGGCCTGGCGACCCTTCTAGGCAGGCTGATCGCCCGGCCGATCCTCCAGATCACCGATGTCATGAAGCTCGTCGCGGCCCGGAAGGATTTCAGCCTGCGTGTGGAATCGGATTCAAAGGATGAGATCGGATTCCTCGCGGGGAACCTGAACGAGATGCTGTCCAGGATCCAGGTCCGGGATGAAGAACTGGAGGAGCATCGCTACAACCTGGAGAGGCTGGTGCAGATCCGGACCGATGCCCTGGAGAAGGTGAACCGGCGCCTTACGGAGGAGCTCCGGCACCGCAAGCAGACAGAAGAGGACCTCCTGCGGCTGGCAACGGCCATCGAGCAGTCCGCGGAGGGGATCTACCTGGCGGATCCGAACTGGATCATTCTGTACACGAATCCCGCCTTCAACAGGATGCTCGGGTTTGAACCGGGGGAACTCATCGGATGGCACACGCGGCTTCTAAAAAGCGGTATGCACGACAGGACCTTCTACCGGAACATCAAGGAGACCCTGGCCCGGGGAGCGGTCTGGACGGGGAGGGCGTTCAACAAACGGAAGGACGGGACCATTATTCCGGTCGAAGCGACCCTGTCGCCGGTCCGGGACGGAACGGGGCGCATCATCAACTATGTAAGCAGCCATCGCGACATCAGCGTCCAGGTGCAGGCGGAAGAGGATCGGCAGGCACTCCAGGAACGCCTGCAGCGCTCCGAGAAGATGGAAGCGCTTGGCACATTGGCAGGCGGTGTCGCCCATGATCTGAACAACGTCATCGGAGTCCTGGTCGGATACTCGGAGCTGCTCCTGCTGAAGAGCCCGGAGGGCAGCCCTCTGAAGACCTATGCGGAGCAGATTCTTCAGGGTGGACAGCGGGCGGCGGCGATCATCCAGGATCTCCTGACTCTGGCACGGAGAGGGGTGACGGTATCGGAGGTGCTCAATCTCAACCCTGTCATCACAGATTTCATGAGATCCGCCGAACTGGAAAAGATCCGGTCCTACAACCCGCGCGTCCGGCTCGATATGCAGCTGGACCAGGGACTGCTGAACATCCGGGGGTCCAGTATCCACCTGACCAAGACCCTCATGAATCTGCTTCTGAACGCCGTCGAGTCCATCTCCGGAGAGGGGAAGGTAACGGTTCGGACGGAAAACGTGTACCTCGATGTACCTCTTCCGGGATATGAGAGTACGAAGGAAGGCGAGTACGCGGTCCTGACGGTAGCCGATTCAGGGGTCGGGATTCCGCCGGAGGACCTGGACCATATTTTCGAGCCTTTCTATACGAAGAAAGTCATGGGCCGGAGCGGAACCGGGCTGGGGCTGGCTGTTGTATGGGGCACGGTCAAGGACCATGACGGGTATATCAACATCAGGAGCGAGGTCGGCAAGGGGACCACGTTCATTCTGTATTTCCCCCTCTGCCGCGATTCCCTTCCCGAGCAGAGGGAAGCCGTTTCCCGGACGGAGTACGAAGGCCGGGGGGAACGGATCCTGGTGGTCGACGATGTCGAGGGGCAGCGCAGCCTTGCCGTTTCAATGCTGGAAAGCCTTGACTACGTGGTTCATGCAGTTGCCAGCGGCGAAGAAGCGGTTGAATACCTGAAAACGAATCCAGTGGACCTTGTGGTGCTGGACATGATCATGGACCCGGGATGGGACGGATTGGAAACCTGGCGGAAGGTCATCAGGCTGAATCCCCGCCAGAAAGCGATCATTGTCAGCGGGTATGCCCAGACGGAGCGTGTGCGGGAAGCCCAGGCACTGGGTGCCGGTGCTTACCTTCGCAAGCCGTATGTCATGGAACAGCTCGGGATGGCCATCCGCAGGGAACTGCTGCGGGCGCCGGAGATATAGCAGGCACCCGTTCCACCGGAGGCGGGATCGGAGCCTTGAGGATGCAGGGCATCCGGAGGCGGTCCCGATTTCCCGGGGCTCTTAGCTGGACCGGTTTCCGTCCGGATCTGCAATATTGTGTGTTGCCGCGTGTCGAAACGTGATAGAGACAGCGCCGGTAACCGTTTCACAATCTTCCGGGAGACTTCCCGCTTCGTCCGTGACCGTGCGACGAGAAGCGGACGGTTGCTGGAGGTCAACCTGTCGTCGCCTGACCCCGTTGCAGCGGAATGTAAGGCGGGATTGCCGAGATAAAGAGGAACCAATCGGCCCCCGTGTTTCGGGGCTGGAGAAGGAAAGGAAGAAATGGAGAAAAACGGATTCTATCTGATGGATAATATGGAGGAGTCGGTCCGGCTGGAGGTAAAGACGGATCCGGAGGCTGTTCGCGAAGAGGCTCGCTGGTGCGGCGTGAAACCGGGAATGCGGGTCATGGATGCCGGGTGCGGTCCGGGCCTCACAAGCGCGCTCCTTCTGGAGTTGTTGCAGCCTGGAGGAGAGGTGGTGGGCATCGACTACATGGAGCCGCGGATCCGGGATGCAAGGGAGAAGTACGGCGAACGGCCGGGGATGGAGTTTCTGCTGCACGACCTGAGGCAACCTCTGCCGCCGATGGAGCCCTTCGACCTCATCTGGATTCGTTTCGTCCTGGAGTACAATCTGCGGGAAAGCCTCGATATCGTGCGCAACCTGACTGCATGCCTGAAACCGGACGGCTGGCTCTGCCTCATGGACCTGGATTACAACTGCCTGAGCCACTATCCGCTCCCGGAATCCATGGACAGGACCCTGCAGAAGGGGATGAAGCTGTTTCAAAGGGATCTGAACTTCGATCCCTATGCCGGGCGCAAGCTCTACTCCTATCTTTACGACCTGGAATACAGGGACGTCGAGGTCCGTATGAAGGCCCACCACCTGATTTACGGGGATGTCCGGTCCTCCGACCTCTTCAACTGGACAAAAAAACTGGAAGTGGCCGCCGTGCAGGTCCAGGGCGCCTTCGATGACTACCCGGGCGGCTATCAGGGATTCTTTTCGGATTTCAATGCGTTTTTCAATGATCCCCGCCGGTTCACCTATACACCCATGATCCTCTGCAAGGGGCGGAAACCGTCCGCGGATCCCGGGACTACCGGAGGGTAAAGGACTTCTCCCGGAAGAGGCGCAGGCAGGCGTCCACGACTTCCGGGTCGTAGTACTTTCCCCGGTTCGTGACGATTTCGTCGAGGGCTTTCTCGATGCCCAAGGCCGGACGATAGGGGCGGTGGTTCATCATCGCCTCCACCACGTCGGCCACGGCCAGGATTCGCGCCTCCAGCAGGATCTCCCTACCGGAAAGGCTGCCCGGGTAGCCGGAGCCGTCGTACCGTTCGTGATGCTGGTGTACGATCTGGGCCACCGGGTGATGAAATTCGATGTTCCGGAGGACCCGGAAGCCGACGTCCGGGTGGGTCTGGATGAGGCTCATCTCGATGGCGCTGAGCCGCCCAGGTTTGCTCAGGATCTCGGCGGGGATCTGCATCTTGCCGATGTCGTGGATCAGGGCCGCCATCTGGAGACCCTCGATGCGGTCGTCCGACAGCCCCATCTCTTCCGCGATCGCCGCGGACAGGTCCCGGACGTGACGCTGGTGGCCCGCGGTATAGGGGTCCCGGGATTCGACGATATCGGAGATGGCTTTGATGGTGCTTTGCAAGGCCGCCTGCAGCATGGCGTGGCTCTTTTCGAGGGCGGTCATGTCTTTCATCGTCCCCACGATTCCTGTCAACTGCCCCGAGGGATCCACGTTGGGACAGGCACTGATGCTGAAGAGCCGCTCCGTTCCGTCCCGGCCGATCATGCGCCCCATTTCGCTCTTCACCGTTTCCCCGTTTTCCCGGATCCGCTTGAAGATCCGCGAATAGGAAGAGGTCTCGTCTTCCCTCACGAAGTCGGTGAAGGATTTCCCGATGACTTCCCCGGACTCATGTCCCAGCAGGGCCTCCCAGGCGGGATTGACATACGTGTAGGTTCCTTCCGGGTCCAGCGTGTAGATGATGTCGGGGGCATTCTCACCGAGGCTCCGGAATCGCTCCTCGCTTTCCCGGATTTTCTCGTAATCCCGGACCCGGTTGATGCTGACGCCGATCTGGGGGGCGATGCCCTGAAGCAGGTTCAGGTCGCTCTGGCTCATGGAGCGCTGGGAACGGTAGTTGTCCACGGCCAGGATTCCCTCCGCGTGTCCTTCGTAAAGGATGGGAACGCAGGCGAATGCCTTGACGCCCATGAAGCGTGCATATTCATAGCTCTTGGCGGACAGCTCGGGCCGGATCTGTTCGATGTCGTCCACGAGAAACGGCTTCTGCTCCCGGAAGGAGACGATGAAGGGGCCCCTGGAATGGGGCTTGTCCAACTGGAAGGACGTATTCTGGAGAAACCAGGATTCGTCGGAATTGTACCCGTATCCGTCGGCATACTGGAGCTTCGTGCCCTCCGGGTTTGCCAGGAGCACCATGCCGCGGTCGAAATCCAGGAGCCGCTCCATGGAGTCCATGACAGAGCGGAGGAGATCCTTCGTGTTGAGGATGCTCGCGGTCGCCTGCCCGATTTCGTTCACCAGGAGGGCATTGTTGTAGCTCGTATTGATCCGGTCCATCAGTTCGCCGGTCCGCTCGCCCTTTTTCCGGAGCGCTGTCTCGACCTCCGTTTTTTCCACCCGTTCCAGGCCCAGCGAAAGGAGCGAGACGACGGTGATGGCCGACAGCGTGAACACGACCCATTCGGTCTTGTCCATGAAGAAGAAAAGAACACCCGCGAGGACCGCTCCGACGAGAAGGGATGCATTCCGGATCTGTTTCCAGAGATGACTGGCGGAAATCTCCCAGGAAACGACGTAACGGCAGACGTCTCCTCCTTTGTGGATGCAGGTTTCATGGTCGATCCGGGCGAATTTGTCCGTGAACAGCCTGCCGATGGCCTCGAGGGTGCCGAGGCGATTGTCACACTGGTAGGGTTTTTCGATGATCCCCGGCCTGATCTTGACGATGATTTCGATCTGCTGTCTGCCAAGGCTCCGTGTGGAGACAATGCAGGAGCGGGAGGCCCGGGTGAAGATCCGGCTGAGCATCCGGTAGGCGATGGAGGGGTTGACAAAGCTCAGGGCATACTGCTGAACGTCCCCGGCGGCGGCGGAGAGGGCCGAGAAGCGGCCGGCCTCCCGGGAGATGTCGGGATTCGGAATGGCCTTGGTGATGGCTTCGTGGAAGCGATCCACCTGGTTCTGGGTGAACCAGTGGCCGGCGTCTTCGACCTGATACGGAGTCATGCCCGCATATTCGAGCAGGGCGCGGACATCCACCGCGGGATGGTGCGTCTTGAGATACTCGACGTAGTTCTTGGTGATCCGGCTGTTGTAAAGAGCGTCCGTTTTCATCTCTGGATCATTTTCTGGGCCCACTGGAGCAGCGCCAGGAGCGGCTTGCTGCGCTGTATCTTGCGCTCCATGTAGTTGATGAAGGCACGACCGTACTGGACGTCCAGGATCCACATGGAGTACTGCTTTTCCTGCTTGATCCCCTGCTCACCCGGGTAGGTGGCCGGGTAGATCATGACCGGGACCTTGGGAATGCCGTACACGGCGGTCAACTGCCCGACGGCTGCCTGGATCGCTTTCCAGGGCGTGCCGGCCGGGTCCAGCATGAACACCTTGAAGCCGTTGAGCAGTTCTGAAAGGTTCAGGCCCAGGTCCGATTCGTTCCTCCAGAGGGCGGCCTTCATCTGCCCGTCGTACAGGAGGGCGTGTGTCGAAACCCGCCGGACCATCCCGTTCCTCCGGTAGAACTCTTCAACGGTGGGTTCCTTCTCTCCCGGCCGGGCGTTCAGCACGTCCATCAGGAGCCCCCCCGAGAAGTGGCGGTAGAAGCTTTCCAGGGTCCTCTGCCTTGCGGGAGTCAATTCTTCCAGGGTCCAACCGGGTGGGAGGCTTCCCGCCTCCTCATCGTTCGTGGGGAATTCAATGAAAGCGAAAAGATCCTGGGAACAGGCCCGGGGTTCCTTGATGGCCTTGGCAAAGTCCCCCACGAGGTTGGGGAACCGGTTTTCCGGCCGGAAGTAAAAAACGAGGTGGTCCATCCGGACGGAGGGCAGCCGGTGAATCCCCTCGAAGTAATTCACAATCAGCTTGAGCATGGCCAGGGCTACCCGAAGCGATCCCTTGCGTCGCGCCGCCAGGTGATGCACCATCCACGAGCGTTCGTAGGCCTTCACCATCGAAAGGTGGCCGTAGATGATGCCGTCTTCCTGATAAAGGAAATGCTCTGCGATCTCCGGGTGGTTGCAGTACAGTTTCCGGTATGTTTCCTTGAACTGATCGCGATACTCCTGGATCATCCGGTACTTCTTCGGATAGAGAAATCCTGTCTGGAACAGGAAACTCCACAGGGCGTCCAGGTCCGGTTCCTGGGAGACGAAAAGGTGCGGATCCGTCATGTTCGTCAGGATGTGGCTCAACTGCTTGTATTCCTGGATGTCCATGTCCAGGAAAGCCAGCCCGCAGATGACCCGGGATCCCTTTTCCTGGCGGTATGCCACTCTTGCCCGGGGAGCGATGACGGCTCCGCCGGGAAAGTGAATCTGCACCTGGGGCAGCACCAGACCCTGGAGAAGAACGCCGTCGTCGGGGCGCTCGAAGACGGAAAAACCCGTGAGGGAAAGGTCGTGGATGTCCCGCTGGATCCTCTCCCCCGACAGGGGATGGCGGCACGTGATATACGCCGTGGGGTTCATCCGGTGGCGGAAACTCCGTTTCGGTTTGTTCCGGGTGCGGGGGAGGGGTTCCGGGAGGGCCGTCAGGACGATTTCCCGGGAGCGGACCCCCGGTGTATGCCGGATGCACCGGCAGGAACTGGAATATACGACGTTCCCGTCGATTGAAAGGCGGGTCAGAATGGGCCGGTCCGGCTGAAACCAGTGAAATGAGTCGGGATAGTCCGTCCGTGCCTGGATGCGGAACGCCTGATTGCTGAAATCGATGAGGTTTCCTCGGGCGGTGAAGCCGCTCTGGGTGATCTCAGCGGCAATCTCCACCGGGGCCGGGTGCCTTCTGGCACAGCGTTTCCCGATGGCAAGCCCTTTTTCAGGGATTTGAATGGTGAAATTGCCGTTGATGGACTCCATCTCCGGGATGGGGACCAGGATGACGGACTGCCCGTCGGGGATCACGAGATTGAGAAGCCGGAGGTGGTCGCTCCCGTTTGGAGGATCGCCCTTCCACCTGCAGGTGATGGTCCGATCCTGGCAGCATTCCGGGAACGCCTCGGCGAGAAAATCCTCTCCGTAGCGGACGTCCCGGAGATGAACCTGCAGGGGGGTGCCTTTGAAGTGGTGCAGGTTGATGATGTTGATCAGCTGGTTGGCGGAAAGTTTCTCGGCCGAACGCCTGCGTTTCAGGAAGTCGCTGCGGAAAACCCAGGAAGACAGGGACGGGGTTTCCCGGTGGTCGCTTTCCGTCGGGTGCTTTTCGCCGGTATGATCGATCTGGGTCTCGATCACGGGTCTCAACGGCTCCTGATGAAGAGCGGTTCGTCAGAATGAAATCTCTGCAAGGGCTGCTCCTCTGGAATCGGGATCCACAAATTGGGGTATCAGTATTATATCAGCGCCCGGAATGCAAGAAGAAATAAGGGGAAAATGAACGGGAGCGCATTGGACCCCGATGGGAATTGGAATCAGTCACAACGCCCGTTGAGAGATCGCACCAAGTCTGATAAAAGACAGCCGGAGGTTACGACATGACGGCTCTTTGCCGCTTTCATTGTGTCCCTGCCTGGAAACCCTTTGCCGCCGTGCTGTTGGCCTTGTGTTTCCTTCCCGGGATTCTGACCGGATGCGGAGCCCGGAAGGGGGTTGTCTGGCGGGAGCGACCTGTTGCCGAGAAGGCGAAACCCGTGCGGCGAGAACTGGCCCGGATGAATTACACCATCCAGGCCGGGGCGTTCGCCCGCGTGGAGAACGCCGCTCGCCTCACGGAAGGTCTCCGGCGCCAGGGTCTCGATGCTACCTATTTCAAGGCCCGGGAGGGACTGTACAAGGTCCGCTTCGGGAACTTCCAGACCCGGGAGGCGGCCCGTGAGCGCGCGGAAGCGTTGCGGCGCTCGGAAGTGATCGAAGAGTTCTACATCGTCGCCCCGGAGGATTACGCCGTTTCCAAAAGGAAGGCCCTGGGAGACGCTTACCTGCGGAAGGAACTGGTCAAAACGGCGGCGAGCTATATCGGCGTTCCCTACCTTTGGGGCGGAACGTCCGCGGAAACGGGATTCGACTGCAGCGGCCTCGCCATGACGGTCTACCAGCTCAACGGCCTGGATCTTCCCCGTTCCTCCCGGGAGCAGTTCGAAGACGGGACCACCGTGTCGATGGATGATCTGCAGGAGGGGGACCTTGTCTTCTTCGCCACGTCCGGAAGCGGAAACGTTTCCCATGTAGGGATCTACGTCGGGTCGGGGGTCTTCATCCACGCTCCGGGAAAGGGCAAGGCGATCGGCCGCGAGTCTCTGGCCAGGGACTACTACCGGAAACGGTTTCTCGGTGGCCGGACATACTTGTAGCCTGTTCCGCCGGGGTGGTCCGCGGTCAGCCTGCCGGTTGCAGAGGCCACGACCCCCCGGGAAGCATGGAGCGGGAGCGCCGCCGCGCGGCCGGGTATTCCCGTTTCGTATCCTGGAGACAAAAGGAGACGCGATGGCATTGCACACGTTCCGGGCCGAATCGGTCCTGGAGGAGGGGATGGCAGTGGCGAACACCGTGCGGGGATTCACCCTGACGGCGGACGAACCGAAAACGATGAGAGGGACCGACACAGGCATGAACCCCGTGGAAATGCTCCTGTGCGCTCTCGGTTCCTGCCTCTGCATCACGGCACGGTTCCTGGCCCGTCCCTCCAGGATCGACCTTCAGGAATTCCGCGTCTCCGTGGAGGGAACCCTGGACCCGGACGGATTCATCCGGGGAAAGGAAGGGGTGCGTCCGGGATACCAGGAAATCCGTATGACGATGACCATCCGCTCGTCTTCTCCCAGAGAGGAGGTCGAGGCCTTCCTGGGGCTTGTCAGGGCCCGTTGCCCCGTCAGCGACAGCCTCCTCAAGGGAGTGCCGGTTCGGGAGGAGGCGGAAATCCTGGATGGGGAAATTTCCCGTTGACAGGGTGGATGAATTCCATCATAGGCACACCGATGTCCGCCCCGGTCGGCGGGATCCGAAATGCCAAATGAGGGAAGTGTCATGCTGGATCTGAAAAACATTGTCTTTTCCGTGGAGGACGGTCCCGACGAAAACGGGGGGAACGGCGGCATCCGCCGCATCATCGACGGGATCGATTACAGCTTTGAACGGGGCAAGTTCTACGCCATCACGGGGCCCAACGGGAGTGGGAAAACGACGCTGGCGAAGCTCATCATGGGAATCAATCCCGTAACGGAAGGCTCCATCCTGTTCCAGGGCGAGAACATCACCGGGTACTCCATCACGGAGCGTGCGAAAGCCGGGATATCCTACAGCTTCCAGCAGCCAGCCCGGTTCAAGGGAATCACCTTCCGGGATCTCCTGTCCATCGCTTCCGGCACGGACGAGGAAATCCAGCTTCTGGCCCTGCTCCGCCGCGTGGGCATCTGCTCCCTGTCGTTCCTGGACAAGCCGGTGGACTCCAAGCTCTCCGGCGGCGAGATCAAAAAGATCGAACTGGCCACGACCATCGCCCGGAACCCCAAGGTGGCCATCTACGACGAGCCGGACACGGGAATCGACCTGTGGACCATCGGGCCCATGGTGAACCTGCTCAAGCGGGAGCAGGCGGAGCACGGGACGACGACGCTGGTGGTGAGCCACAACCGAGCCTTCCTGGAGGTAGCCGACGTGGTTCTCATCGTCAACGGCGGCCGCTTCGCCTACGAGGGTGATCTGAAGGGTGCCCTTCCTCTCCTGAGTGACATGAGTATCTGCAACTACAAGGCATGCGTGAGAATCGACGATGTTGGATGCTTTCGATAAAGACCTGCTGAAGACGGTGGCGGACCTGGAGGGGCTTCCGAAGGGGGCCTACAACATCCGAAAAAACGGGCGTCTCCTGGCCCGGGAGGTATCCGCCAACATCCAGATCGAGAGCCTCGAGGACAACCGGGGCATCGTCGTCACCATCAAGCCCGGAACGGTGAACGAATCGGTTCATATCCCCGTCATTTTAAGCCAGGCGGGCTTGAACGACGTCGTGTACAACCGCTTCATCATCGGCGAGAAGTCCGATGTGACGATCATCGCCGGTTGCGGGATCCACTGCGGCGGAGCCGACCCGGAAGGCCACGAGGGGCTCCACGAGTTCCAGGTTGGCCGGAAGGCGAAGGTCCGCTATGTGGAGAAGCATTACGCCACCGGCCCCGGCCGGGGCAAGCGGTCCCTGAACCCCTCCACCCGGGTCGTCCTCGCCGAGGGCGCCCAGGCGGAGATGGAGCTGACCCAGATCGGCGGAGTCGACGAGGCGAACCGCGTCAACGAGGCCGTCCTGGGGCCCGGCAGCGTGCTCCTGGTGACCGAACGAGTCATGACCGAGGGGAGCCAGCGGGCCGTCTCGCGAAACTCCCTGGTCCTGGAGGGGGACGACAGCCGGGCCAACCTGGTGTCCCGGTCCGTCATCAAAGACGACTCGGTGCAGGACTTTTTTGCCACGCTGGAGGCCCGGGCCCGGTGCTTCGGCCACATCGAGTGCGACGCCATCCTCATCGGAAACGGCCGGAACGAGACGATCCCCTCCCTCAAGGCCTTTCACCCCGAGGCGGAGCTGACCCACGAGGCCTCCATCGGCAAGATCGCCAACGACCAGCTCATGAAGCTCATGAGCCTGGGGCTGAGCTACGAAGAGGCCGTCAACCGGATCATCCAGGGGTTCCTGCGCTGATCCGCCGCTCGCCGGTTCCGGCGGCAACCTGAAAGGATCATCGATGATGTTCGAAAATCTCCTCGTGACGGGAGGATGCGGATTCATCGGGAGCAACTTCATCCGGTTTCTCCTGGAACGGAATGATTTTACCGGCCGCATCGTCAACCTCGACAAGCTGACCTACGCAGGCAACCCGGACAATCTGACGGAAGTCGCGGAGCGATACCCGGGACGTTATGTCTTCGAGCACGGCGATGTCTGCGACGCCGCGTGCCTGGAGGACCTCTTCGACCGGCACGGCATCGACGGGGTCTGCCATTTTGCCGCCGAATCGCACGTGGACCGGTCGATCCGTCGCCCCGAGAGCTTCATCCACACGAACATCCTGGGGACCTTCCAACTCCTGGAGCGGGCCAAGGCCCGGGGGGCCGCCTTCCGGCTCTTCCATCACGTGAGCACCGACGAGGTTTACGGGAGCCTCGGTCCGACGGGTCTCTTCACCGAGGACATGCCCTACCGTCCCAACAGCCCCTACTCGGCCTCGAAGGCCGCCTCGGACCACCTGGTCCGGGCCTATTCGGAGACCTTCGGACTTCCCGCGACGATCTCCAACTGCTCCAACAACTACGGTCCCTACCAGTTTCCGGAGAAGCTGATCCCCCTGATGGTTCTTAACGGCCTGGAGGGCAAGCCCCTGCCGGTCTACGGCGACGGCAGGAACGTCCGGGACTGGCTGTACGTGGAGGACCACTGCGAGGCCATCTGGCTGATCATGCGGGAAGGGAAGCGGGGGGAGACGTACAACATCGGAGGCAACGCGGAGATGGAGAACATCGCCATCGTCCACCTGATCTGTGCGCTCTTGGATGAACTGGCGCCGGCGGAAAACGGGGAGTCCCGGGAGCGGCTGATCACGTATGTCGCGGACCGTCCGGGCCACGACCGCCGCTATGCCATCGACTTTTCCAAACTCGCCGGAGAGCTGGGATGGCGGCCCCGCCAGTCCTTCGCGGAGGGCCTGCGGAAGACGGTGGCATGGTACCTGGCGAACCGGCCGTGGATCGAGGGGATCCGGACCGGGGCATACCGGTCCTGGATCGAGGAGCATTACGGCAAAGAAGCCTGACGGCGGAAAGGAGACAGCCATGGATTTAGGATTGAAGAACCGGGTGGCCGCGGTGGCCGGAGGGAGCATGGGCCTGGGGCTGGCGGTGGCAAAGGCGCTGGGGCGGGAAGGCGTCCGCCTGGCCATCGGCGCCCTCGACGACCCGGCCCTGCCGGCGGCAGCGGATGAAATCCGGAGGGAAACGGGGGCCGAAGTCCTGGCCGTGGCGGCGGACGTGTCCGATCCCGCACAGGCAAAGGCCTTTGTCAGCAAGACCGTCGAACGTTACGGCACGCTGGACATCCTTGTGAACAACGCCGGGGGGCCGCCGTCGGTGCCTTTCCTGGATATCGATGACGGGATGTGGGAGAAGGGCTTCCACCTGAACCTGCTGTCCACCATCATCATGACCCGGGAGGCCGTCCCCGTCATGAAGGAGAAGCGGTGGGGACGCATCATCAACATGACCTCCATCTCCGTGAAGCAGCCCATTGACGGCCTGATCCTGTCCAACACGATCCGCTCGGGCGTCATCGGCCTGGCCAAGTCCCTATCCAACGAGCTGGCGCCGTTCAACGTCACGGTCAACAGCGTCTGCCCGGGCTACACACTGACGGAGCGCGTCCGGAGCCTTTCCCGGACCGTTGCCGAAAAGACGGGCACGACGCCCGAAGCGGTGATCGCCAAGTGGGAGGCGGACATCCCCATGAAGCGTCTGGGGACGCCGGAGGAGTTCGCGGCCCTGGTGGCTTTCCTGGCCTCCGAGTCCGCCGGCTACATCACCGGCGCCGCCATACAGATCGACGGCGGCTGGTACAAAGGGGTCATGTAAACAAACGAAAGAGGGCGGATTTGAAATCCGCCCCCTCCCAAAATTGACAGGGGGCAGCTTTGGAAGCTGCCCCCTGTCTTGTCTTATCGATACGGTAAGTTGCAGGCCTCAGTGGCCGCCACCACCACCGCCTCCCCCAACACCGGCAGCCTGAGCGGCCGCTACGTCGGCCTCGGTCGCCACCGTGATGGATGTGACAACCGCTTCCGCGCTGGAGGCTGCTTCTCCGGACGACGGCGAGCCCGCGAGGGCTGATCCGCAGGGGCCGGTCGGATCGACGTTCACGCAGCGGGTGAAAGCGTCGATCGCCTTATCCCATTCCCCCAGGTCCTGCCAGTCGAGCCCCTCACCGTAAAGCAGCAGTCCCTGGTAGGAGCGTGTTGCATACCGGTTGATGATCTGCTCGTCGGCAGGCGTCAGCTTGATCCCCAGATCCTTCAGGATGCCGAAGACGATGGCCTTCTGAAGCTTGAAGAACTCCTCCGTTTTCCCGCGGGCGTCCTGGTCTCCCAGGTCTTTCCCTGTGGCGACGCTGGTCAGGATCCGAAGGATGTGCAGGTCGTCGGCACCGGCGCCGAGCATGCCGCCCGAGACGATCTTGCCGGCCCCCAGGAGCCGTCCGATCCGGGGCGAAGTGGCCGGATCCACAATCCCCGACTGGCCGAGCTTCATCTCGTCCAGCAGCTTCTGCAGCCTGATCCGTTCCACCACCTGGATCCCCTTGGCCTTGCTCAGGTCGGTGATGATCATCGCCGCCAGGGCCTTCCGAAGGTGTTTCGTCTTTTCCGTGTTTCCCTTGTCCCCGAAGGGGGACACGGCAATGATGTTATCATTCACCGGGAAGGCCTTGTCCAGCTTCTCCTTCGGTATGGCTGCCGCCTTGGGCCTGGTCGCGGCTGTGGAGCCGGGCTTTGGCGATGGAGCGACAGCTTTCACTTCCGCCCGGGGCTTTTCCTTCGTAGCGGTCCGCGACTTGCGACTGGTCCGGCTTCGTGTGGCCTTTTTGGAGGACCTGGGGGGCGGTGCCTCCCGGACGGTTTCCTGCTTGGCCGGGGAAGATACTGCCTCCTGCTCCGCAACGAGTCCGCTCGATATCAGTGCCCTCTCCTGGGCAAGGGCGTTCTTCGCCTGTTGGGATGCGTCCTTGTAGGTTGCCAGCAATCTTTGCTTTTTCACCAGGTTGGCTATGTTGCTGTCGGGTTCTCGGGCCAGGAGGACGTCCCAGGTATCGATCGCCTTCCCGTAATTCCCTGTCTCCGCGTAGGCCAGGCCGAGGTTGATGATGGTCCGCCGGTCCGGGTCGGCTTTGTAGGCCTTCTCCAGGGCGGGGACGGCCTCGGGTCCTTTCTTCATTTTGAGGTATGTCTCGCCGATTCCCTTGAGGGCCTCCACGTTGTTCGGATCCGACTTCAGGATTTCCTGGTAGGCCGCCAGCGCCTCGTCGTAACGCTTGTTCTGGAGCGCCGAGTTGGCCTTTACCTGGAGAGCAACGGAGCCACAGCCCGCCAAAAGGAAAACCGCTGCCAGGAGCAGCAGGAGCGTGCTCCGATTCGAGAGTGCAGACTTGTCCATGATGACCTCCTATGGAATCTGGGACGAAAGCTGCAGCAGAACATCCGCAGTCAGCTTCTCCTCGAGTTCTCGCAGCCGGGTGAATTTCCCGGTACCCTTTCCCGTGGATAGAATCTCGGCTGTTTCCGTCTTGACAACCCGGACACTGATTCTGACCGAATCCCGGTATTTGTGAAAGGATCCGAGGACCACGGCGTTTGCCCCCAGGAGCAGGCCCGCCCGAACGGCGTATCGCTCGTCCGGAACCCCCGATACTCCCGGATTCATCCCCTTCAGGATCTCATGCAGCCGCGACCGCTCCACGACCCGGACCTTTCCGGAGCGGGCGAATCCATCCGTGAGGGCCGCGGCAATTTTTTCCCCGAGGCCCCTCGTCTCCTCCGAGGCCGACAGGTCCTCCAGGGGAAAGACGGCGACCAGCCAGCCGCCTTTCGGCTGCCGGACGGTCTCTTCCGCGGCGTGGCATGCAAAGGATCCCACAAGGAGGACGGCCGCCAGGATGTAAATCAGACAGGAAGCCCTTCGGGTTCCGTTCAAGGCCGCTTCACCCCCCTTTTCAACT
Source organism: Syntrophales bacterium (assembly GCA_035363115.1). Taxonomy (NCBI): domain Bacteria; kingdom Pseudomonadati; phylum Thermodesulfobacteriota; class Syntrophia; order Syntrophales; species Syntrophales bacterium. The sequence goes on from DAOSEM010000001.1 coordinate 934,078, forward strand.
GCAGTTCCCTTCGTTTCTGAGCAGCCTGCTCGAAGCCCGGGTCGATCCGGAGGGCCTCTGTGAATGCCTTTTCCGCCTCCCGCCATTTGCGGCGGTCCATTTCGTCGAGCCCCCGGGAGTATTCCAGGAAAGCGGCAAAGGATCGTCCGCCCGCCCGCGTCAAGAGGCTCCGTTCCTCCGTCGTCAGCGGCGCGTCCAGACCAGCGGCGATTTTCTCCACGAGGGAGGTCTCCAACTGGAAGAAGTCGTCCGTTCGTCCGGTGACTTCCTCGGCCTTCAGGATGAGGCCGGTTTCCACCTCCACGATCCTGGCGTCGATGCGGATCATGTCTCCGATGGCCGTGTAACTGCCCATCAGGAGGGCCTGGACACCGAGGATCCTGCCGAGCCGGACCGCCGAGGCCGGGTCCGTCAGGCCCGACTGCTGGAGTTTCATCTCCGACAGCAGGGCGTCCAGCCGTTCCCTCTCCACGACCTGCAGGCGACCCAGGCGGCCCAGGTCGGCGATGAGCGTTTCCGCAATTCCTTTCTGAAAGGCGTCGAGCTTTTCCCGGTCAGCAATGCATTCGTTTTCGAAATAGAGAACCGCCAGGTGGATTTTCCCGGTTTTACGGGCCGCACCGGCTTCCACCGACAGGGACCACCACCCGGTCAGGGCCACAGCACATAACAGGATGAGGAAAAACGGGAATCGCCCGGAGGGGATCATAATGACGACCTTACTTGTAGGGTTTCGGCCTTTCTTATAGCGGGTTTTCCCCGGAAAGGGAAGGGGCTTCCGGTTCAATATGGGAAGTGTAATCCTATTTAACGACGGCTGCCGATGACGGATTCGAGACGGATCAGGAGGGCGGGAAGGGTCTCAGGATGGAGGGCCGAGACGGCCGGCGCCTCGTACCTCCGGGACAGGGTCTCCAGCAGGGCCGGGTCGTCGATGCGGTCCGCCTTGTTCAGGACCTTCAACAGCGGCTTCCCGGCGATGTCGAGTTCCCGAAGGATGTTATCCACCGCCTCGATCTGTTCCTCGAAGCCGGGGTTGCTCACGTCGATGACGTGCAGGAGCAGGTCCGCCTCCTGAAGCTCGTCCAGGGTTGCCCGGAAGGCCGCCATCAGTTCCCGGGGCAAGTTCCGGATGAAACCGACAGTATCTGTAATGATGGCCTCGGTGTCCCGCGGGAAGCGGAGGCGGGAGCTCTTCGGGTCGAGGGTGGCGAAGAGGCGGTCCTCGGCGAGGACGTCGCTCTTCGTGAGGGCGTTCAGGAGCGTTGATTTTCCGGCATTCGTGTAACCCACGATGGAGATGACCGGCAGGCCCTCCCGCCGGCGTCTTGTTCTTCTCTGGTCCCTGGCCTTCTCGATCTCCTTCAGCTCCCGTTCGAGGCGGTGGATGCGGTCGCGGACACGGCGCCGGTCGATCTCCAGTTTCTGCTCACCGGGACCCCGGCCGCCGATTCCTCCGGCGAGGCGCGAAAATGCGGTGTTTCGCTGGGCCAGGCGCGGGAGGCGGTACTTGAGCTGGGCCAGCTCCACCTGGATCTTGCCCTCACGGCTGTGAGCCCGCTGGGCGAAGATGTCCAGAATGACCTGGGTCCGGTCGATGACCCTGAGCTCCGTGAAATCGGCGATCGAACGGGCCTGCGCAGGGGACAGCTCGTGGTCGAAGAGAAGGCAGTTGGCGCCCATCTGGAGTGCACGGATAACGACATCCGCCAGTTTTCCCTTTCCCAGGAGGTAGCGCGGGTCCGGCTGGGGCCGCTGCTGGACGGCGGCATCGAAGACCTCCACTCCGGAAGTCCGGCACAACTCGCGCAATTCGACGAGGGCCGCCTCCGTGTCCGCCATGGGATTCGTCTCCACCCGCACCAGGATGGCCCGGTCGGCGGCATCCACCCGCCGGGAGGTCTGGCGCTTTGCGATGGCTCCCTCCAGGTCGGATATAAAGGAGGCGAAGTTCAGGACGAGGTCGGGGGGCCGGACGGGTTTCAGGAAGGACCAGTAGGAGCCTTCGGGATTTTCCGGGACCAAGTGGGCCGTGTGGACAATGCCGGGGAGCCCGTCAAGGTCCGCCAGCACGGCGCACACCAGGTCCAGCCGGAGGAGGGCCAGATCCGTCAGATCGTCTTCCGTGAGGCTTTCTCCGTTCAGGTGGGTGTGGATGAGGCGAAGCCCCCGCAGGCGGCTGGCGGCGAAGCGGAAGCGGTCCAGGCTGGGGATCAGGATGTCCCGGTGGGAGCCGACGATCACTTCCTCCACGTCCCCCCGGCGGTTCACGAGGATCCCGATCTGGCGGTTCAGTTCGCGGGACGGCTCCGTGAGATGCCGGGCGACGTCCTGGGTGACGACGCGGTCTGGCGGGATCCGGCGGCGGTAGAGCTGCTCGATCCGCCGGATCTGGTCCGGTTTCAGTCCCGTGAGATTGCCGTGAATTTTCCGGATGGAAGCACCTACTTGAACTTCTCGGGGCTGACCCTTCGCTCCATGCCGTCCAGGAAGGAAGACCAGGAATTCGTCTTGAACGCCGTGACGCGCTTCTTCGGCTTTCTGGCCCCGCACTGGGGACAGGCTAACCCGTCGTACGGTTCCCCGATCTTCAGGAAGTGGTCGTAGACGGTCTCACACTTGCTGCATTCGAATGTATAGATGGGCATGGCGGTTCCTGTTCCTTAAAATACAAGGGATTATAATGGTTTTGATTCAGGCGGATATGGTTCTTCTATGCGACACGGGCTGGATTTTGTCAATAAAAAACCCCGGAGGGTTTCCCCTCCGGGGCCGTCGGCAAACGGGGGTCGATGACGGCTGAACTTAGAAGCTCAGTGTCAGCTTGTGCATCAAGAGGTAGTCGTTGGACAGGGCCGGCTCGAAGTTGTAGCTGTTGGCCCAGTTGAGACCCGCAATCGTTGTGGGTGCGTTGTAGTTGCCCTTGAAGTAGTCACCGGGCCAGAAGTAACCGGCGCCGATCATGTACTCCAGGTTGTCGTAGATCTTGTACGAGGCCACGAGGTCAAGCTCGTACCCGTACTTGTCGGAGTTGTACTCGGACAGAGGGTTGCCCGTGTTGGGGGTACCCCCGGCAAGCCATGCGAATCCGGCTGTGGCAGGGGAGGCCCAGGGCTTCTTCTGCGCGGTGGCGTACGTGAAGGCCAGCTTGATGTCCGCCTTGGGAACAGGCTTCACGCCCACGTAGATGTGATAGAACCAGCAGTTGTCGAGGAACGTGCTGACATAGTCAGCCGCGCGTCCCGCCGTCAGGGCTCCGCGATAGTTTGCGCTGCCGCGGTCGCCGACCCAGGTGTGGAAGTCATCGTTGAACATCATGAGGGCCGGGTTGTAGGCCTGACCGGCGAGCAGGCCGGCCATGAAGCCGCCTTCCCGCTTGTCCGGGGTCGCCGGATCGTCACCGGTGATGTAGGCGAACTGGAGGCCGAAGTACACCGGGGCGAAATCAGCGCGGGCACCCAGGTAGAGGCCGTAGCCGAACAAGTCGACGTCCGTCGTCATCGATCCGGCACCGCCCACGATGGCCGCTGCCTGAATCGGGTTTTCCCAGGAGAGCTTCCCGTAGATGACCGCCGCCTCGCCTTCGATGTAGACGGGACCGAGGGTCGCCTTGAAGTAGGGATCCAGCACGAAAGCGCTCTGGAACGTACCCACGTCCCATGCTCTCGTGGTGTAAACATAGTTCGCACGGTTGACGGTAGCACCGCCGGCAGTACGACCCCACTGCAGGATGGCGCCGGCTTCAACCGACTGGCCCTTGTACACGAAACCGAGGTCGAAGATGTCCGCGTCGGTGTCGTTGTAGAACTCCGGAACCACACCAGCGGCAGCCTGAGAGGTCGGCCGCCCGCTGTCGCCTTCCGTCATCTTTTCCCAGGCCGCGATGATGGCCACCGGGCCGACGGGAAGGATGTACTTGATGCCGGGGCGGGTCGCGTTCGAGTCGCCGAAGAGCGTCCCGAAGGCGAGGAAGTTCTGGTAACCCACGAGGAATTTGCCGATGCCGGTGTTGAAGTCGACATAGGCCCGCTCGAATTCGATGTTCTCCTGAACACGAGCGTCAGCGCCGAGACCGCTCCACGCGGCGCGGCTGGTGCTGTCCACTGCACCTGCCCATCGCCGATCGCCCCACTTCTTCTCCAGGGCGTCGAACCGGGTCACCAGCGTGAGGCCTTCAACGACCTTGAACTCGGTCTGCATTCTCAGGCGCTGCTGGAAAAACGCCTGGGAGCCGTACTGGCCGATGCCAGCACCGGTCGCCGCGTTGCCGAGGAGACCGCCCGCCGCGTTAACGGCGTTCTCGTTATCGAGCAGGGAGTGGTTCTTGTCGAACACGCCCCACACGTGGTAGGTGCCGCTGAACTTTACGTCCACGGCGGATGCCGGCATGGCGATCGCGAAGACGACCATGGCCGACAGCAAAGCAATCCAAAGTTTCTTCATTGTTTCCTCCAAAAGAGAAAATCTGAATTTTGTCCGGTCCTTCCGGGCAGAAAGGACCCTTCTTCCGCTCCCTCTTGCTTCCCTGCCGCCTGACGGCGGAAGGAAATGACCGGCCGGGCGTTTGCCTTCCCGACCCGTCCTGCTGACCCCCGTGTCACCTCCTTCCTTTTTGAAAAGGTTTGCGGAAGGTATCACCCCCCGCTACCCTTTGTCAAGGCGACTGTCTGTATTTGTGACAAACGGGCAACCTTGATGAACGTTGAGCTTGCAAGGGGTGTACCACGGAAGGGCAGTACGGTGTGGATCGTGCCTCAAGGATCTCTTTATCTTATCGAAATGAAAGGAAATGTACGTTGTGTCCGGGCACCATTTGGAAACATTGCCCAGGAGCAGCCAAGGGTGCGGCCTGTCCCCGGTGTGTTCCCTTTTGGGATCGGCCCGCCGAGAGTGTAGCAAAAAAAACACACGCTCTGGAGATTCTCTGTCTGCTGTTTCCAGGTCTCTCAGCCTGGGGAGGACCGGGGGCCTTCCGGGAGCCCTTTCCGGCGTTCCGATTCACCGTGGAACACCCGCCGGACGGGCCGTGGCGGCCCATTGCCGGGGCAAAATAACGCTTGACAGAAAGAGGATAATTGATATAGGGCAAATCGCGCGTTAGCGTATGACCGGGAGTCAGCGAATGACCACCGTTCACAGGCCCCACGCATCTTGCCGCAGGCCATCCCCTTTTGGAATTCAGGCGGGTTTCATGTTCAGGTCGGATCGCCTCCGACGGTTCCGGCACGGTCGCGAAATGATGACTGTGATCATGACCCGGCGGGCACGGCCAGCCTGAATCCGGCAAACCAGGAGCGCTGGCAAACGCTCCTTCAGGCTTCGTAAAGGGACAGGGCGGGTACCCATCAATTCAAAAAACATCAAGCAAGGGAGGTACGTAGAACACATGGCAGAAGAAAAGGTTCAGTTGAAAGAGGTCTATCCGGTACCGGAGAAGATCAAGAAGATGGCCTACATCAGCGGCCGGGAAGCGTACGACAAGATCTGGAAACGCTCCATCGACGACCCTGATGGATTCTGGTCCGAGATCGCCAAGGAGTACGTGGAGTGGTTCAAGCCGTTTGACAAGGTCATGGACTACAACTTCGACATCAAGAAGGGCGACATCTACGTGAAGTTCTTCGAGGGCGGCAAGCTGAACGTGTCCTACAACTGCCTCGACAAGCAGCTCAAGACCCGGGCCAACAAGGTTGCCATCCAGTTTGAAGGCAACGAGCCCGGCGAGGACAGGGCCATCACCTACAAGCAGCTTCACGAGGAAGTCTGCAAGTTCGCCAACGTTCTGAAGTCCCTGGGCATCAAGAAGGGCGACCGTGTCTGCCTGTACCTCCCCATGATCCCCGAACTGGCCATCTCCATGCTGGCCTGCACGCGCATCGGCGCCGTCCACAGCATCGTGTTCGGCGGCTTCAGCTCCGACTCCCTGCGTGACCGGCTCCAGGACAGCACCTCGAAAATCCTGGTCACCTGCGACGGCACCTTCCGCGGCGCCAAGGCGGTTCCCCAGAAGGACAGCGCCGACGCAGCCGTGGCGGAGAGCCCCTCGGTGGAGAAGATCATCGTCGTGAAGCGCGTCGGCGACAAGATCAAGTGCAACATGAATCCCGCGAAGGACATCTGGTGGGATGATGCCATGGCGAAGGTCTCCGCCGATTGTCCCGCGGAGCCGATGGACGCCGAGGATCCCCTCTTCATTCTCTACACGTCCGGCTCAACCGGAAAGCCCAAGGGCGTCATGCACACCACGGGCGGCTACCTCGTCTTCGTCGCCTACACCCACAAGATGATCTTCGACTACAAGGAAGAGGACGTCTACTGGTGCACCGCCGACATCGGCTGGGTCACGGGACACTCCTACATCGTGTACGGTCCCCTCTGCAACGGCGCCACCTCGGTCATGTTCGAGGGCGTGCCCAACTACCCCGACATCAGCCGCTTCTGGAAGATCGTCGAGAAGTACAAGGTCAACATCTTCTACACCGCTCCCACGGCCATCCGCGCCATCGCCAAGGAAGGCAACGAGTGGGTCAAGAAGGCCGACATCTCCAGCCTCCGGATCCTCGGAACCGTCGGCGAGCCCATCAACCCCGAGGCCTGGAACTGGTACTACAACATCATCGGCCGCGGCGAGTGCCCCATCGTGGACACCTGGTGGCAGACCGAGACGGGCGGCATCCTCATCACCCCGCTCCCCGGAGCCATCGACATCAAGCCCGGCATGGCCACCATGCCCTTCCCAGGTGTCTGGCCCGTTCTCCTGGATGACGAAGGCAAGGAAATCACGACCACCGAGGCCTCCGGCGCCCTCTGCATCAAGCGCCCCTGGCCCGGCATCATGCGCGGCGTCTATGGAGATCCCAAGCGCTTCGCCGAGACCTACTTCGAGCAGTTCCCCGGCTACTACGTGACGGGTGACGGCTGCCGCCGCGACAAGGACGGCTACTACCAGATCACCGGGCGTATCGATGACGTCATCAACGTTTCCGGACACCGGATGGGAACGGCGGAAGTGGAGAGCGCGCTGGTCGCCCACGCCAAGGTTGCCGAGGCGGCCGTTGTCGGCTATCCCCATGACCTGAAGGGCCAGTCGATCTATGCCTACGTGACGGTGAAGAGTGGTGTCGAAAAGTCCGATGCCCTCAAAAAGGAACTGGTTGCCCATGTCCGGACCCTGATCGGTCCCATCGCCACGCCGGAAAAGATCCAGTTCGCCGACGGTCTGCCCAAGACCCGGAGCGGCAAGATCATGCGGCGTATCCTCAAGAAGGTTGCCGCCAATCAGATCGACGACCTTGGCGACACCACCACGCTGGCCGATCCTTCCGTTGTCGACGACATCGTGAAGAACCGGCTCTAATCGACAGGATGTAACAAGAGGGCGGGACTCCCCGCCCTCTTGCATGAAGAAACCAATACATGCTGGATGGAGGGGTCGTCCGCACAAGGCCGGCTCCCATTCGGGAAGGAGGAGAACGTGAATATCATTGCATGTGTAAAGCAGGTTCCGGATACGGAAGCCCAGATCAAGGTCAAGGCCGATGGTTCGGGGATCGACGAGGGCGGCATCAAGTGGGTCATGAATCCCTATGACGAGTTTGGTGTTGAAGAAGCCCTGAAGTTGAAGGAGAAGGTCGGCGGCGACGTGACGATCGTGTCCATCGGACCCGCCCGGGCCATGGAAACCATTCGCACCGCGCTGGCCATGGGCGCCGAGAAGGGCGTACACATCGACGACCCCGCCCTCAACGCGGCCGATGCCTACACCACGGCGGCGGCCCTGGCGGCGGCCATCAAGGGCATGCCCTATGACATCATTTTCTGCGGCCAGCGGGCCATCGACGATGACTCCGCCCAGGTCGGTGCCATCCTGGCGGAACTCCTGGGCATTCCCCAGGTGACCTTCGTCACGAAGCTGGACATCGACGGAACGGCCGTCAAGGCCGTGCGGCCCATCGAGGGCGCCCAGCTGGTCATCGAGACGGCGCTGCCCTGCGTGATTACTGCGACCAAGGGTCTCAACGAGCCCCGCTACGCCTCGCTCCCCGGCATCATGAAAGCCAAGAAGAAGCCGGTCGATGCGAAGAACGCCGCCGCTCTCGGCGTCTCCGCCGATGCCAAATCGAAAGTGGCGAAGATGGTCCCCCCGCCCGCCCGTCCTCCTGGAAAGATTCTCTGCGCCGACGATACGCCCGAAGGCAAGGCGGCGGAACTGGCGAAGCTTCTGCGGGAAGAGGCGAAGGTCATCTAATTATAAAAACATACGGAATCACGGAGGATATCGATCATGGCAAAAGGTGTATGGATTGTTGCAGAACTGCGTGACGGCGCCTTCCGGAAGGTGACTTTCGAGTTGGCCAGCACCGCCCGGAAACTGGCGGACCAGCTGGGCGAGGAAGCCTGCGCCGTGGTGTGCGGCTCCGGCGTGTCGGGCATTGCCGGAGAGCTGGGAAAATACGGAATCGACAAGGTTTACGTGGCCGACAATGCCGCGTTCGAGCCCTATACGACGGATGCCCATGCGGCGGCCGTCGCCAAGGTTGTGAAGGACAACGATGCGGCCATCCTGCTGGTGGCAGCCTCTTTTCAGGGCAAGGATCTGGCCCCCCGGCTGGTCGGCAAGCTGGCCACCGGCATGGCTTCGGACTGCACGGATGTGAAGATTGCCGATGGCAAGCTCCTGGCGGTTCGCCCCATGTACGCCGGCAAGTGCTTTGGTGAGATCGTCACGTCCGCAACGCCGCAGATCGCAGCCCTGCGTCCGAACGTCTTCCCGATTGTCGAGACCGCAAAGGCCGGCGCCGTCGAGTCGTTCGACCCGGGTTTGGGCGACCTGAAGACGAAGGTCCTGGAAGTGCAGAAGGAACAGTCGGGCAAGATCGACGTGTCGGAAGCGAACATCATCGTCTCCGGCGGCCGCGGGATGAAGGGCCCGGAAAACTTCGCCATCCTGGAAGAGCTGGCGGCCGTTCTCGGAGCCGCGGTGGGTGCCTCGCGTGCCGCCGTGGACGCCGGCTGGAGAGCCCAGTCGGACCAGGTGGGACAGACCGGCAAGGTCGTGTCTCCGAACCTGTACATCGCCTGTGGAATTTCGGGCGCCATCCAGCATCTCGCCGGCATGAGCTCCTCGAAGTACATCGTGGCCGTCAACAAGGATCCGGAAGCCCCGATCTTCCAGAAGGCCGATTACGGGCTCGTGGATGACCTCTTCAAGGTCGTGCCGGCCCTGACGCAGGAGTGCAAGAAGCTGCTTGGGTAGCAGGTTTCTTCAGTGGTAAGTCGCAGTGGGTAGCCGGCGGCCGTCAGGGTCGTCGGCTACCTGCACGTTTCCCATGCGTACGTCTTTCACCGCTGTCTTTGCTTCCCATTCGCCACCCCTCGCTGATCACGCAAGAACATATCGCTTGGAGGAGTTATGGCACACGGAATCGCACCAATCGGAATCGGCAACGAAGGCCGGCAGGTATTCTGGAATGCCGAGAGCTTCGAGCTGTTCCTCTTCCTTTTTACCGGCATTGCCATGGTCATCTTTGCAGTCGGCTTGTTCCGGCGCTGGCAGATGTGGACCGCCATGGGCAAACCGGAAATCCGCACGGACAACCGCAACGAACGGCTCAAGCTGCTCTGGAGAAACGGAATCCTGCAGATCAAGACTTGGCAAGACCTGTACCCGGGCATCATGCACGGCATGATCTTCTTCGGGTTCTTCGTTCTCATTTTCGGGGCCGCTTTCGACGCGACCGAGTTTCACATTACCGAACCTTTCGGCATCGCTTTCCTCAGGGGCAAGTTCTACCTCGTGTTCTCCATGATCATGGATCTCTTCGGTCTCTTCGTCCTGATCGGTGTCCTCATGGCCCTGTGGAGACGCTACATCCAGAGACCAGACCGCCTGACCTACAAGGGGAATCCGGATACGACCCCCGATGACGCCATCGTCCTGCTTTTGATCCTCGGTATCATCGTAACGGGATTCATCATCGAGGCTCTCCGGATCCATGTCACCTGGCAGGAGGCGCCCTGGGAGACCTGGTCGTTTGTGGGCTGGAACCTGGCCAAGGCCTTTTCCGGAGTTGAACCGGGATCTGCAAAGGCGATGCATGCGGCGACCTGGTGGATCCACACCTTCATCGCCCTGGGATTCATCGCCTACATCCCCTATTCGCGGCTGATGCACATCATCACGACACCGGCCAACCACTTCATGACAACCCTGAAACCGGTCGGCCAGCTGGAGCCCATCCGCGACTTCGAGAATGCAGAGAGCTTTGGTGTGGGCACCCTGGAGGAGTTCACCTGGAAGCAGATCTTTGACTCCGACGCCTGCACCCGCTGCGGGCGATGCCAGGATGGATGCCCGGCTTACCTGACGGGCAAGCACCTTTCGCCCAAGAAGCTGGTTCAGGACATCAAGACCTACTGGCTGGAGAAGGCACCGGCCGCCGTTGCGGCAAAGAACGCCACTGCCGGCGACGGCAAGCTCGCCAAGCTGGGAAGGATACTGGATCTGGCCTCCCTCATCGGGAAAGTCAAAATGGCCGGAGAGGGATACCAGCCGCCTGCGGAGCGGGCCCTCGTGGGCGAAGCCATCGATCTCCACGAGTTGTGGGACTGCACGAACTGCATGTACTGCATGGAGAACTGCTCGTCTTCCATTGAGCATGTACCCAAGATCGTCGGCATGCGGCAGTACAAGGTCCTGATGGAGGCGGACTTTGCCCCCGAGCTTCAGTTGACCTACCGTAACATGGAAAACAACTCCAATCCCTGGGGCGTGGGATCCCACCTCCGGGCGGATTGGGCCAAGGAACTTGGCGTGAAGACGCTGGCTGAGGACGCCAACGTGGAATACCTCTTCTACGTGGGCTGTGCCGGCTCCTTTGACGACCGCGGCAAGAAGGTCACCGTCGCGTTCACCAAAATTCTCCAGGCGGCGGGAGTCAGCTTCGGCATCCTGGGAAACGAGGAGAGCTGCTGCGGCGACTCGGCCATGCGGGGAGGGAACGAATACCTCTATCAGACACTCGCCCAGGCGAACATCGAGATGATGAAAGCCTATGGCGTGAAGAAGGTCATCGCCACCTGCCCCCACGGCTACAATGCCCTGAAGAAGGATTATCCAAACTTCGACGGGAACTTCGAGGTCTATCACCACACGGAGATCATCGCCGACCTGATCGCCCAGGGAAAAATCAAGCTGCAGAAACCTGTGGAAGGTGCCTTCACCTACCATGACTCCTGCTTCCTGGGACGTTACAATAACGTGTACGAGCAGCCCCGAAAGATCCTCGCGGCGGTTCCCGGCGCGAAGACGGTGGAGATGGCTCGGAACCACGGCAAGAGCTTCTGCTGCGGCGCCGGCGGTGCTCGCATGTGGATGGAGGAGCACGGCGACCGCATCAACGACGCCCGGGCCAAGCAGGCCATCGACGTGAATGCGGACACCATCGCCGTCGGATGTCCCTTCTGTCTCACCATGATGAGCGATGGAATCAAGTTCCACGGCAAGGAAGAGAGCATGAAAGCCCTCGACCTGGCGGAGATCGTCTGGAAGGCCATGGGTCTTGAGGAAGAGCCGGCCCCGGTCGAGGTCTGTGCCGCACCGGCGGAGGAATAAAATAGTTTCAGGCAGATCGTTTTCACGGCCCCGGCTCGAGCGAGCCGGGGCTTTTTTTATGGATAATGGGAAGACGATCCATTATAATCCAACCGATTAACTTCCGTGTCTCACCGCGCACCCCCTACCGGAACGTGGAATGCACGCGCGGCATCCGCGCCGGTATGGAAGAAACCGTTACAATTCGGTCCGTTTTTTTCTCGAAAGGAGGCTTTTCATGGCAGGAGAGAGCGTCTATGCAAAGAAACTGTGGCTGAAGTCTTACGAGCAGGGAGTTCCCGAAAACGTCAAGTACGAGAATATTTGTCTTCCGGACATCATGGAGCGGACGGCCGGGCAGTTCCCGGACAGGCCCGCTCTCATCTTCCAGGGATATACCGCTTCGTTCCGGCAGATGAAGGACATGGTGGACCGATTCGCCGCCTGCCTGACGGATTTCGGGATCCGGAAGGGCGATGCTGTGGCCCTTCTCCTGCCGAACGTGATCCCCTGCGTCGTGGCCTATTATGCAATCCTCAAGATCGGCGCCATCGCCGTCATGAACAATCCCCTCTATTCCGACCCGGAGCTGGACCACCAGTTCAACGACTCCGGTGCCAAGGTCCTGGTTACCCTGGATCTCCTGGGGAACCGGATGATCGACCTGCGACCGCGAACGTCGATCCGCCAGATCGTCTACACATCCATCGGGGACTACCTTCCCTTCCCGAAGAACCTTCTCTTCCCGCTGGTGGCAAAAAAGAAGAAGATGGCCGCCGACGTGAAGGCCGCACCGGACGTCTACCGCTGGAAGGACTGCCTGAGCAAATACGGTCCGACCGCTCCTGCGGCAAAGCTGACCTTTGACGACATCGCCATGTACCAGTACACCGGGGGAACCACCGGCGTGTCGAAAGGGGTCATGCTGACTCACGGCAACCTGAGCAAGCAGGTCCAGCAGCTTTCCGCCTGGTTCCCGAAGTTCACGAAGGGTACGGAGATCATGCTGGGCGCCCTGCCGTACTTCCACGTCTTCGGCCTTTCGGTGTCCATGAACTTTTCCATCCATATGGGATGGGCCCAGGTCCTGGTGCCGCGACCTCAGCCGGAGCCGCTCCTGGAGGCGATCGGGAAATTCAGGCCCACCTTCGCCCCCCTCGTTCCGACCATGTACATCGGAATGTTGAGTCACCCAAACCTGAAGGCCACCGACATGAGCTGTATCAAAGGGGCCTTCTCCGGAAGCGCACCGCTGCCCGTGGAGGTCATCCACGATTTCGAGAAGCTCACGGGGGCGACCATTGTGGAAGGATTCGGGATGACCGAGACCACCCCGGTCACCCATGTCAATCCCTTCCATGGCGGGGCCCGCAAGGTGGGAAGCGTCGGGGTGCCCATCTCCGACACGGAGTGCCGCATCGTGGACCTGGAGGACGGTGTTACCGACATGCCCGTGGGCGAGCGGGGCGAGCTGATCGTCAAGGGACCCCAGATCATGCTGGGCTACAAGGGGCGCTCGGAGGAGACGGCCAGCACGCTGAAGGACGGCTGGGTCTACACCGGGGACATCGCAACCATGGACGAGGACGGGTATTTCTACATTGTCGACCGGAAGAAAGACATGATCATCTCCGGCGGCTATAACGTCTACCCACGGGATATCGACGAAATCTACTACCAGCATCCCAAAATTCTGGAGGCCTGCTCCATCGGCATTCCGGACACGAAGCGCGGCGAGAACGTGAAGCTGTTCGTCGTCCTCAAGGAGGGGGAACAGGCCACGGCGGAGGAGTTGATCAACTGGGGCAAGGATCACCTGGCCGCTTACAAGCTGCCCACGGAGGTCGAGTTCCGTACGGAGTTGCCGAAAACGAACGTCGGAAAAATCCTGCGGAAGCAACTTCGAGCAGAGGAATTGGAGAAGAGAAAAAAGGGCTGATCGGGATTTCCGGCAGTCTATGCAGGAGACGGGGGGACCGGCTTGAAATCGGTCCCCCCATTCATTGTGGTTCAGGCACCGAACTTTTCCAGTCTTCCCGCATGGGCCAAGGCCAGGGCCATGAGGTTCACCATGGGGATGTGACCGAGCCCGCCCCCGATGCAATCTCTCTCCCCGAATCGCTCCACCCGGTCGGGCCGGCAGGTCCCGGCCGACAGGAGGACCGGGACGGGGTGCCAGCTGTGGCCGCTCAGGGCGGCCGGCGTGGAATGGTCGCCTGTCACCACCAGCACATCCGGCTTGAGATCGAGGATGCGCGGCAGCAGGGCATCCACCTCTTCGATCACCCTCACCTTGGCGTCAAAGTTGCCGTCTTCTCCGCGCGAGTCTGTCGGTTTGACGTGGACGAAGAAGAAATCATGCATCCCGAAGGACGCGCGGAGGGCCTCGAACTCGTCGGCGATCGTCTCTGTCGGCGCGTGGACCGTCATGCCCAGAAGACGGGCGATTCCCCGGTACATGGGATAGGAGGCGATGGCCAGGGGATTCAGCCTGAACCGCTCCGACAGGCTCGGGAACTTCCGGTATTTTGCATAGCCGCGCAGGAGGACCATGTTTGCCTTTTCCTCGTCCGCGAGAACCCGCCGGGCCTCGTTCACCAGTTCCGAGAGGACCGCTTCGGTTCCGCCCGCTTCCGGTACAATCGCCCGGGGAGGAAGGGGCGGCTTCCCCGTCTTCTGGGGATCTGTCTCCTCGATTTCATCCCGGAGACCCTCGTCCCGGAGGACGAGGAGGGCCCGATGCTCCTTTACGGGTTCGAAGAAGAACGGGACGTTGGACCGGAGGCGGATTCCCTCCTGAAGCTTGCGGCACACGCGGCGGTTCGTCTCGTTGTCGATCCGGCCGGCGCGACGGTCGATGACGAGTCCGTCCCGGTCCATGGTGGCGAAGTTGACCCGGATCAGCAGGTCCTTTTCCGTCATGGGGTAGTCGATGCCGGCCCCTTCCAGGATTCCGCGGCCGATGTTGTTCTTCACGGGGTCGTAACCGAAGAGGGCGAAGTGCGCCGGTCCGCTGCCGGGAGTGATGCCCGGGCCGACAGGGTCCAGCAGGCCGCATACTCCTTCCCGGGCCAGGGCATCGAGATGGGGCGTCCGCGCCGCCTCCAGCTCCGTATCCGTTCCGCCGGGAGCGGGCAGTCCTCCCAGGCCGTCCATGACAAGGTAAACAATTTTTGTAGAGCCCGGCTGGGCAAGGCGATCGATCTGTTCCGTGTCCATGATGTTTCCTTCTTCGATATCAGAAATGCTTGAGCGGTGGTTTCCCCAGGGGATATACGTTGAAGCCGAGATCGAAACACCCGCGATGGTCGAGGATGTTCCGCCCGTCGAAAAGGAAGGCCGGCTTCTCCATGCCGTGGAAGATCCGCCGGTAGTCCAACTGCCGGTAGAGGTCCCATTCGGTCATGACGGCGATGGCATGGCAACCCGCCGCCGCTTCATAGGGGTCTGCGACATAACGGATGTCCCCGACGGCGCTTCTCAGGTCCGCCCGTGCGCTGTCGAGTGCCTGCGGATCCGTGATGACCACCACCGCCTTTTCCTCCAGTAGCCTGCGGGCGATGAAGATCGCCGGGCTTTCCCGGGTGTCCCCCGTATTGGCCTTGAAGGCGAAGCCGAACAGGCAGATCCGCTTCCCTGCCAGGGTGTTGAACATGGCCGCCAGCATTGCGCCCATGAAACGTGACTGCTGGTATTCGTTGATGCGGACGACGCTTTCCCAGTAGGAGGCCACGTCGTCGAGGCCGTAGTGGCGGCACAGGTACACGAGATTGAGGATGTCCTTCTTGAAGCAGGAGCCCCCGAACCCGATGCTTGCATTGAGGAACTTGGGACCGATCCGGCTGTCCATGCCGACGGCCCGGGCCACTTCCTCGACATCGGCATCGGTCTTCTCGCAGAGCGCGGAAATGGCGTTGATGGAGGAGATCCTCTGGGCAAGGAACGCGTTCGAGACGAGCTTGGAAAGCTCGCTGCTCCAAATATTGGAGGTGACGATCCTTTCCCGGGGAACCCAGGAGGCGTAGATGTCCACGAGGATCTGCCGGGCCCGGAGCCCCCTCTCCGTCTCCCGCGACCCGATGAGCACGCGGTCCGGTGTCTGGAGGTCCCGGATGGCCGATCCCTCCGCCAGGAACTCGGGATTCGACAGGACCTCGAACCAGACTCCATTTCCGGTGTGGTGGAGGATGCTTTCCATGGCCTGGGCCGTCTTGACCGGGAGGGTGCTTTTCTCGATGACGATCTTTGGGGTTTCGGCGTACTGCAGGATCTGGCGGGCGGTCTTTTCCCAGTACTGCAGATCGGCGGCCATGCCGGCTCCGACGCCGAAGGTCTTCGTAGGGGTGTTGACGCTCACGAAGATGATGTCGTTCTCGCGGATTCCCTTTTCGATGTCCGTACTGAAAAAAAGATTTTTCCCCCGGACGGCCCGGATGACTTCATCCAGGCCCGGTTCGTAGATGGGCAGTCTGTCGGAATTCCAGGCTGCGATTCTCTCCGCGTTGATGTCCACCACGGTCACCCGGTAATCTGGGCACTTGAGGGCGATCATGGCCATCGTGGGGCCGCCCACGTAGCCGGCTCCGATGCAGAGGATGTTTCGGTTGTAAGGCATGGTCTCTCCTGAACTCACTCGATGGTACTGCGGAAGTAGGCGATGGTCCTCCGGAGCCCTTCTTCCAGCTGGACGGAAGGATTCCAGTCGAGGAGGCTCCGCGCCTGGGCGATGTCGGGTTTACGCTGAACCGGATCGTCCTGGGGCAGGGGACGATGAACGATCTTCGATCCGGATCCGGTCAGGCGGAGTATCTCCTCCGCAAGGGACAGGATCGTGAATTCAGCGGGATTTCCAATGTTGATCGGGCCGGTGCAGTCGTCGGGTGTGCTCATGAGCCGCTCCAGTCCCGCGATCATGTCATCGACGTAGCAAAACGACCGGGTCTGGGATCCGTCACCGTAGATGGTCAGGTCTTCGCCCCGGAGTGCCTGCAGGATCAGGTTGCTCACCACCCGGCCGTCATTAAGGGCCATTCTCGGTCCATAGGTGTTGAAGATCCGGGCGATCTTGATCCGGACCCCGTTCTGCCGGTGGTAGTCCATCATCAGGCACTCGGCGGCCCGCTTCCCCTCGTCGTAGCAGCTCCGGATGCCGATTGGATTCACCCGGCCCCAGTAGCTTTCCTGCTGGGGATGCTCCTCCGGATCGCCGTAGACCTCCGAGGTGGATGCGAGCAGGATCTTCGCCCGGACGCGCTTCGCGATACCCAGGGTGTGGATTGTCCCGAGGACGTTCGTCTTGATGGTTTTGATGGGGTTGTACTGGTAATGAACCGGAGATGCCGGACAGGCGAGGTTGTAGATTTCGTCGACCTCCAGGTAGATCGGGTTCGTGATGTCGT
Organism: Syntrophales bacterium; assembly: GCA_035363115.1. Taxonomy (NCBI): domain Bacteria; kingdom Pseudomonadati; phylum Thermodesulfobacteriota; class Syntrophia; order Syntrophales; species Syntrophales bacterium. The sequence continues at coordinate 951,070 of DAOSEM010000001.1, forward strand.
GGCGGATCAGTTCGAACCGTTCGTGGGAAAGCAGATGGCGGATGTTGTCCTTGCTGCCCGTGAAGAAATTGTCCAGGCAGATGACCTCCTCGCCTTTTGCTATCAGGGCATCGCAGAGGTGGGAACCGAGAAACCCGGCTCCGCCGGTAACGAGGACCCTTTTTTTCACAGTCATGGCGGAGACGCTCCGATTTCTTTGGCGTTGGCTTTTCCCGGGGAGGTTGCTATGAGTATCTCTCCGCCGGCCTGGAAACGGCTCCGTCGGTATCGTGCAGACCACAGGGGACGGTAGCCCATACGGCATCCGGACGATTCCAAGGCGGTGGCTTTTAACCATAAAACACATTGATATGTCAATCGAAAAGGGGATGCAGTCATGCCGACGGCAACGCTGTACATCGTGGCAACTCCCATTGGGAACCTGGAGGATGTGACCCTGAGGGCACTCCGGATTCTGAAAGAGGTGCACTGCATTGCGGCGGAGGACACACGCCGGACGAAGAAGCTCCTGAATGCCTATGGAATCCGGACCCCCCTGGTCAGCCTTTACGATCAGACGGAGCGCAGCCGTACGCCGTCCCTGATCCGGCGTCTTCAGGAAGGACAGGACATCGCCTATGTGGCGGACGCCGGCACCCCGGGGATCTCCGATCCCGGTTACGTGCTCGTCAACGGCGCCATCCAGGCGGGCATCCCCGTGGTTCCCGTTCCGGGGCCGACTGCGTCGATTGCAGCCCTCTGCGTATCCGGTCTTCCCATGAACCGGTTCCTGTTTGCGGGGTTCCTTCCAGCGCGTTCTCCTGCCCGCCGCCGCTTCCTCGAATCGTTGAAGGCGGAGGAAGGAACGCTCCTGTTTTATGAATCCCCGACGCGACTGACGGAGTCCATCCGGGACATGGCGGCCGTCCTGGGGGACAGGAAAGCCGTGGTAGCCAGGGAAGTGACAAAGATCCATGAAGAGATCCTCCGTGGAACCCTGGGGACGCTGCTGGAATCTCTGTCCGGGCGGGAGGTGAAAGGTGAGGTTGTCGTGCTGGTCGATGGGTGCCCGGACTCAACCGGGGAAGTGACGGACGAGTCGATTCTCCGGGTTCTCGAGGAAGCCCGGCGCAGGGGTATTCACTCGAGTCGAGACCTTGCCACAGAGGCCTGCCGCTGTTTGGGAGTCCCGAAGAAAAGGGCCTATGGACTGATCGTCCGCCATGCGGACAGGAACGGTCCGTCCTGACGGAGACAGGCTTTCTTTCCACGCAAATCCCATGGTTCGGATTCGGTTATCCCCTTGATGCCCATGGGGAGATATGATACCGTTTGCGCCGCTGTACGACCGGGAAGGCCGGTGTGGCCGGGAAATTAGACGAGGACGCGGAGGGAAAACCATGACGGGAGCGGAAATACAGGGAGGCAGCCGCAGGATCATCGATCTGGTGGACGTCCTGGAAGAGGGATCCGTCATTTCCGAAAGCCGTGAAGCTCCTTCCCCGTCAACGAGGGCTTCCGCCTCTGAAACACGGAAGATCCACGATCTCACGGACGTGGTGAAAGATGTCCCCCTCCGGGCCGTTGCCGATCCTGCTCTCCGGGACATGGTCCTCCAGCAGGTTACGGAAATTGCGGAGCGCCTGGCCAGGGAGATGATCCCGACCATTGCGGAAAGGGTGATCCGGGAGGAAATTGAAAAGCTCAAAGCGGCGGACAATCCATAAGACCATGTCCCGATCGGGCACTGAAACATGGAGACCCCGTCGGTCGGCCGTTTTGTTTTCTCTTTTACTCATGCTGTTCCCGGCGGCGATCCCTGTTTTTTCGCAGGATGATGTTGCCGTCATCCATGTCGAAGCGCGCGGAACGGCCCAGATTCGAGGCTCGGATCTGGCAAGGGCCAGGGAGGGCGCGGTTCGTGATGCCCAGAGGAAGGCGGTCCGGCAGGTCCTCTTGGAGGTCCTGAAGATCGAAGACCCGGGGAAGCTTCCTCCGGGCTCGGATCGGCTTCTTGCCCGCCATGACCGCTATGTGGATACCTTTTCCGTTCTGGAGGAAGGACCGGATGGGGGAAACTACAGCGTTCAGTTGAGGGTTGCCGTCATCTCTGAATTTCTGGTTCACGATCTCAGGAAAATGGGGGGACGGCGGGAGGGGATTGCCGAAGCTCGGCAACGTCGCATTGCCGTTCGAGTGAGCGGCGTCGGCCGGTTTGATCGCTACGTGAGGGTTCGCGAGGTGTTGTCCGGAATACCTGGTGTCCGGCAGGTCCTCCCCAGGAAGGTTGCCCGGGACGAGGTATGGCTGGAGGTGGAGTCGGTTGAAACACCGGCAGCGCTCGCGAAACATATCGAATCTTCGGGACTTTTCCGGGTTCGGAAAGACCCCGAAACGTCCGACCGCCTGGATTTCGAATTCCTGCCCTGAAAGGAAGAGTTGATGACCAGAACAATCCGGATTCTTTTCCTGCTGACTGCACTGTTCCTCCTCGCCGGGTGCGGTTCAAAGGCACCATATACGATTGTCGACGACTTCTCCAAAAGGGGTACACGGCTGATTGCCGTGGTGCCACCCATTCAGGCCTCGAAAGAGGTCGACCCGGCGGGAGGGAAGATCCTGAGGGACAGGGCGGTGGAAGAGCTTTATTTCAAGGGGTACCCAAAACTCCCGTTTGCGGGTATCGATGAGCGGCTGGCTGCAGCGGGAATAGAGATCCGGGACGGAGAGGCATCCGCCCGGTCGCTGGGCGGTGCACTGGGAGTCGATGCGATCCTGTTCATCACCGTGGAAACATGCGGCAGCTCCTTCTTTCTGAACACGGCCAAGACCACGGCGGCGGTTCAATTCACGCTTCGCAGTGCCCGGAGTGGGGAGATTCTCTGGCAAATGAGGGCGGTAAGGTCGACACGAACGTTCCATGTGACCCGGAAATGGCTTCAACAGGACGTAATTGGAATTTACGAGCCGCTTCTGAGAGAACTGGTGAGTAAAGCCCTGGCCACGCTTCCGGACGGGCCGGATGCATAATCGTCCGGAAGCAGGCGTGTGCCGGTAATTGGTTGGACTATTCGGGACAGCCCACCGGCTGGACGTTATCCGCTGCAAGGGGAGGTCGAGATGAAAAAGCATTTCTGGATAACCGGTTTATTGGCTGTCTGTGTCGCGCTGATCCTTTCGGATTCGGTACAAGCCGCCCGGGCGACCTTTCTGAAGATCGGACCCGGCCAGGCGGTGGTCAGCGTCCTCCAGGGATCGGCGACGGTGACGACGCCAGGAAAAAAAGGAGCCCGTTCACTGAAGGCGGGGGATCTCCTCAACGGCGGAGACGAGGTTGTGACGGGCCGTCGCTCCCGCCTGGAACTGACACTGCCGGACCGATCGCAGGTCCGTTTCGCCGACAACACGCGCTTCAAAATTCTGCAGATCAGCGTGGCGGAAGCGGACAAGAACCGCGACGTGCGTTTCCACATGTCCCTCGGGCGGTCGTGGGCAAAGGTCAGCAAAACCTTCACAGGACGAAGCCGTTTCGACGTGTCGTGTGAAAATGCCGTGGCGGGGGTCCGCGGAACGGTCTGGCGCATGAACGTGGATAACGACCAGTCGGCGATGGTGCGGGTTTACGACGGGGAAGTCAATGTGGCGGGAGGCGGAAAGACCATGGACGAAATCAGGTCTCAGGCGAAGCCTTCCATGCGACTGACGGCGCCCAAGCCGATTGCCGGGCCCCATGCGGTGAGCATGAAGGAATGGACCCAGATCGTTCGCGCCCTGCAGGAGATCCGCATCGACAAGAACGGTGTGCCATCAAAGCCGTTCTCGTTCTCGCCGGAGGCGGACCGTGACGAGTGGGTGGACTGGAACAGGGAGCAGGATCAGGAAGCCGACAGGTAAAAGGACGCATGACGGTTCCGAATAAGGCGGAGCGGATCAATATTCCCAACAGTCTGACTATCCTGCGCATCGTTCTGGTGCCGGCCATCGTCATTCTGTTGATGCAGGGATCCTTCAAGATCGCGATCGTGGTGTTTCTCATCTCGGGGCTGACGGATATCCTGGACGGATACCTGGCCCGGGTGCTTCACCAGCAGACCGTTCTTGGCTCCTATCTCGATCCGATCGCCGACAAGGCCCTCATGATCAGCTGTTACGTGACGCTGGCCGTGAAAAAGATCCTTCCGGGATGGCTTTCCGTCGTGGTGATCAGCCGCGACTGCATCATTTTGATCGGCGTGGCCGTGTTGTCTCTCATGTCCGTGTCCTATAAGATCCAGCCGGCCCTGATCGGCAAATTGACAACGGCCGTGCAGATCCTGACGGTCTTCATCTTCCTGGTTTCCCGTGCGGTTCCCGGCTCCGTGTCCGCTTCGGTCATGGAGGGGCTGATCTGGGTTACCGCGTTTTTTACGGTTGTTTCCGGTTTTCACTACATCATGGTCGGTGTGCAGCAGATCAACCAGCAGCAAAAGCCCCGGTCTGTGTAATTTTGTTTCATATTTGCCTTGACTTTGAAAAATCGAATTGGTAAAAGTACCAGCCTTCGAATCAGGGAATCCCATAGGCACGTAGCTCAGGGGGAGAGCGCCATCCTGACGCGGTGGATGTCCAGGGTTCAAATCCCTGCGTGCCTACCATGAAAATACACCGGTACAGCTCTTATCCCGTGCCGGTTGGGTTCAGGGAAAGGGCATCAGCATTTTCTTGATGATGCCCTTTCTTTAATTCGCAGAAATTGTTCTGTGAGCGGCATATTTGCCCGACGAAATGGACGAAGCGATGAGCGAAATCCGAGTTAGCCTGCCTGACGGATCGGTAAGAACCTACCCGGCAGGTGTGACGGCGCGGGAGGTGCTGACCTCCTGGCGGGATGACCTGGTGCCGTCGGCGGTGGCCGTGCGGTTCGGAGGGAATGCCCTGGATCTGAGTCGTACGCTTCATGAGGACGGGGCCCTGGAGGTGATCGGAATTGCCTCTCGGGAAGGGCTTGGGATCCTCCGTCACAGCATATCCCACGTCATGGCCCAGGCCGTTCAGGACGCCTTTCAGGGTGTCCGGGTCAGCATCGGTCCCTCCATTGAAGACGGATTCTACTACGATTTCGACTATGACGAGACCTTCACCCCGGAGGACCTCGCAAAGGTGGAAGCGCGCATGGCGGAAATCGTCCGTGCCGACAGCGCCTTTGAGAGACGGGAAATCAGCAGGGAGGACGCCGTTGCCCTGTTCCGGGAAAAGGGCGAGAGCTACAAGGTGGAACTGATCGAAGACCTTCCGCCGGACGTGAAAACGGTCAGCCTCTACAGCCAGGGCGATTACGTCGATCTTTGCCGCGGTCCCCACATTCCGTCCACCGGGATCATCAAGGCATTTAAACTGCTGAACGTGGCGGGTGCCTACTGGCGGGGCGACGAGCACAACAAGATGCTCCAGCGGATCTACGGGACCGGGTTTGCCACCAAAGAGGAGCTGGAAGACTATCTCCACATCCTGGAGGAAGCGCGCAAACGAGACCACCGGCGCCTGGGCCGTGAGCTCGATCTGTTCCAGGTCAACGAGGAGGCCGGTGCGGGGCTTGTCATCTTTCACCCCAAGGGCATGCTGCTTCGGTACCTGATTGAGGAGTGGGAGCGCAAGGAGCACCTGAAGCGCGGCTACGACATGGTCATGGGCCCGCAGATCCTCAAAGCGGATCTCTGGCGGCGCTCCGGTCATTTCGATCACTATCGGGAGAACATGTACTTCACGGAAGTGGAGAACCAGCTCTACGGCATCAAGCCGATGAACTGCCTCTCCCACATGCTGATCTACAAGTCAAAGGTGCGCAGCTACCGCGACCTTCCCCTCCGGTACTTCGAGTTGGGGACCGTTCACCGCCACGAGAAGGCGGGGGTCCTTCACGGACTGATGCGAGTACGCCAGTTCACCCAGGACGACGCTCACATCCTGTGCATGCCGGAGCAGCTGAACTCGGAGATCAGGGACATTGCCGATTTCGTCGCCTACGCCATGAAGATCTTCGGCTTCGATTACGAGGTCGAACTGAGCACGCGCCCGGAAAAATCCATCGGTTCCGACGCCGACTGGGACATGGCGACGAACGCCCTCGAGCAGGCCCTGAAAGACAACCGGATGACCTATGACGTCAATCCGGGAGACGGTGCTTTCTACGGGCCGAAAATCGACTTCAAGCTGAAGGATGCCCTGAAGCGGAAATGGCAGTGCGCCACCATTCAGTGCGATTTCACCCTGCCGGACCGTTTCGACCTGACCTATGTCGGGGCGGACGGGGAACGCCATCGCCCGGTCATGCTGCACCGGGTGATCCTCGGTGCCATCGAGCGGTTCATGGGCGTTCTCATCGAGCATTATGCCGGTGCCTTCCCGGTCTGGCTGTCCCCTGTCCAGGCTGTCATCCAGACGGTAACGGACAGGCAGATTCCCTTCGGGGAGGAAGTCTACCGGAAACTGATGGAAGCCGGGATCCGGGTGGAAAGGGATTTCCGGAACGAAAAGCTGGGGTACAAGGTGCGGGAAGCGCAGAGTCAGAAGATTCCTTTCATGCTCGTCATCGGAGACCGGGAAGTGGAAGGGCGGAAGGTTTCGCCCCGCCAGAGGGACGGTAAGAATCTGGGCCCCATGGATGCGGATTCCTTCATCGGCATGGTGGAGGATCTCTGCGCCCGGTATCAGTAACCAGGGGCTGACAAGACAGGGAGGTGGCCTATCCAAAAGGATTGGAGAATCAACCGGGAGATCCGTGCAGCGTCGGTCCGCGTGATTGACGCCGAGGGGAAGCAGCTGGGAATCCTGACGCTGGCGGATGCACTGGATGTCGCCGCAAAGTCCGGGCTGGACTTGGTGGAAGTTGCTCCCCAGGGGGATCCACCGGTCTGCAAGGTGATGGATTACGGGAAGTTTCGGTATCAGCAGAGCAAAAAGCTGCATACCGCCAAGAAAAGCGCGAGCGTAATCCAGATCAAGGAAATGAGGTTGAGGCCGAAGACGGAAGAGCACGATCTTCAGGTCAAGATCCGCCATATCCGGAAGTTCCTGGAGGAGCAGAACAAGGTTAAAATCACCATGATGTTCCGCGGCCGTGAGATTGCCTATGCCGACCATGCCCGCCGGACCATGGAGCAGATTCGGAACATGCTGGTGGATATCGCTACCGTGGAGCAGTTTCCGAGGCTGGAAGGGCGGCATATGACCATGTTCCTGGCCCCGAAAAAGCAGGGCTGAGCGGTCGAAAAAGGAAAATGAATGGAAAAGGGGTGAAAGAGACATGAGCAAACTGAAAACGCACCGGGGAGCGGCCAAGCGATTCCGTTTCACCGGGACGGGCCGGGTAAAGCGGAGCAAGGCCTATACCAGCCACATCCTGACGACAAAGAGCACCAAGCGGAAGAGGAACCTGAGAAAATCCGCGTTGGTGGACAAGACCAACGAAAGGGCGATCAAGGCGCTCCTGCCCTATCTGTAAATCCCGGATTCGTCGATTCACTTCACGGATACCCCGGTCGGGGCGTCCGCTCCCGCGATGGAATCATCGATTATCATCTGGAGAAGGGAAATCATGTCGAGAGTAAAGCGCAGCCTTACGGCAAAAAAGAAGAGAAGAAAGATATTCAAGATGGCCAAGGGCTATTTCGGTGCCCGGAGCCGTCTCCTCAGGACTGCCACCGAGGCGGTCAACCGGGCCATGAAGTATGCCTTCCGGGACAGGAGGGTACGGAAGCGTGAGTTCCGTGTGCTCTGGATTGCCCGGATCAACGCGGCGGCCCGCATGAACGGCATTACCTACAGCCGGCTCATGGAAGGAGTCCGCAAGGCGGGCATCGCCCTGGATCGGAAAATTCTCTCCGATCTGGCTATCCACGATCCCGGTGCCTTCTCGCGGATCGTCGGCATCGTTAAAGGTACTCCGGCGGCATGACCAGCGACCTGGAGGAGCTCAGAAAGCAGGCGGAAGTTGAGGTTGCAGAGGCCGCGTCGGAAGAGCAGCTTCTGGAGATCCGCACCCGTTACCTGGGGCGGAAAGGCCTGCTGACAGGTCTCCTGCGGACCATTTCCTCCGTGCCCCCATCGGACCGCCCTGCCTTCGGAAAGCGCCTGAACGAGATCAAGGCTGCCCTGGACGGGCGGATTGAAGACGCGCTGCAGGAAAAACTGTCCACCGGGCGTGAACAGGCGCTCCTGAAGGAGCAGATCGATGTCACGCTGCCGGGACGGGCGGTCGTGCCGGGCCGACTCCATCCCATCACCCGCGTCAGGCAGGAAATCTATGCCATTTTCTCGGGACTCGGCTTTTCGATCGTCGAGGGGCCGGAGGTCGAGACGGATTATTACAACTTCGAGGCCCTGAACATACCGAAGGACCATCCCGCCCGGGATATGCAGGACACGTTCTACGTAGAGGGTAACGTAGTCCTTCGGACCCACACATCGCCCGTGCAGATCCGGACCATGGAGCGGATGAAGCCGCCCGTCCGGATCCTTTCACCCGGCCGCGTCTATCGTCCCGATTCGGACGTGTCCCATTCGCCGATGTTTCACCAGGTCGAAGGGCTGCTGGTAGACCGCCGCGTCACCCTGGGTGACCTCAAGGGAGTCCTGACTTCCTTTCTGACCCAGTTCTTCGGGGAGGACACGGTCCTGCGCTTTCGCCCCAGCTTCTTTCCCTTTACCGAGCCCAGCGCCGAAGTGGATATCCGCTGCGTCATGTGCCATGGCGCGGGATGCCGCGTCTGCGGACAGAGCGGATGGCTGGAGATCCTGGGGTCGGGCATGGTCGATCCGGAAGTCTTCAAGAATGTCGGTTACGACCCGGAGGAAGTGACCGGATTCGCGTTCGGTCTCGGGGTGGAGCGATTAACCATGCTCAAGTACGGCATCAACGACATCCGCCTCTTCTTCGAAAACGACTGGCGATTCCTGGAGCAGTTCGGATGAAGGTTTCCCTCAAGTGGCTGAAGGATTACGTCGATTTTGACCTGCCGGCGCAGGAGCTTGCGGATCGCCTGACCATGGCCGGCCTGGAAGTGGATGCCCTGGAGGAGAAGCGGGCCGACTTCAGCGGTGTTGTGGTAGCACGGATCGTCTCCGCGAAGCGCCATCCCGATGCGGACAAGCTCTCCCTCTGCGAGGCCAGCATCGGGGACAGGACGCTCCCCATCGTCTGTGGCGCACCCAACGTCCGGGAGGGAATCCTCGTTCCGCTGGCCACTGTGGGTGCCGTCATTCCCGGCGGCTACACGATCAAGCTGACGAAAATCCGGGGGCAGGTCTCCGAGGGGATGTTCTGTTCCGAGGAGGAACTGGGCATCGGGTCCGACAACACGGGCATTATGGTCCTGCCGGATGAACTGATTCCGGGGATGCCTCTCGATCAGGCCCTGGATCTCACGGATACGGTACTGGATGTCGGCGTAACGCCCAATCGCTCCGATTGCCTCAGCATCGTCGGCATCGCCCGGGAAGTAGCGGCCATTACCGGCAAGTCGCTGCGCTGTCCGGCCATTGCGGTACCGGAGAGCGAGGAGAAGGTATCCGACGTCACCTCTGTTACGATCCTGGATCCCGATCTCTGCCCCGAGTACACCGCCCGCATCGTCCGCAACGTGGCGATCCGGCCCTCCCCCCTCTGGATGCGTCAGCGTCTGGAGGCTGTCGGCCTGAGGGCCATCAACAACGTTGTGGACATCACCAATTTCGTCATGCTGGAGCTCGGACAGCCTCTGCACGCGTTTGATTTCCGTTTCCTGGAGGAGGGACGCATCGTTGTCCGGAAATCCCGGGAAGGCGAGATCTTCATCTCCCTCGATGAAAAGGAACGGGTCCTGAAGGAAGGAACCCTCCTGATCTGCGACGGCGTCAAGCCGGTGGCCATTGCCGGGATCATGGGCGGCCTCAACTCGGAGGTGAAGGACGACACGTCCACGGTCCTCCTCGAAAGCGCCTATTTCAATCCGGGCTCGATCCGGCGATCCTCCCGCTTTCTCGGGATGGGCACGGATGCGGCGTTCCGCTTCGAACGGGGAATCGACCCGCAGGGGGTTGTGCGGGCCCTCGACCGGGCGGCCGGGTTGATGGCGGAGCTGGCGGACGGCGTATCCTGCCTCGGCTATATCGATGCCCATCCGCAAGAGGTCCAGATCGCGAAAGACATTCCCTTGCGGGTCACGCGGGTCAACGACATCCTGGGAATATCCCTGACGGAGAAGGAGATCGTCCCGATCCTGGAATCCCTGGAGATGACCGTGATGCCTGAAGACGGCAACCCCGGGATTTACCGGATCACACCGCCGACCTGCCGGGTGGACCTCACCCGGGAGATCGACCTCATCGAGGAGGTGGCGAGGCTGCACGGGTACGACCGTATCCCCGTCACCCTGCCCGCCGTCACGGCGGCGCCGTTTGCTCCGGATCCCAGGCGGCTCGTGGAGGATCGGGTCAGAGCCCTCCTGAACGGTTACGGGTACTCGGAGGTCATCACATACAGCTTCGTTTCGCCGAACTCGACTGATCTCCTGGCTCTTCGGCCGGATGATTTCCGTCGCCGGATGCTCAAAATCATGAATCCCCTGACGGAGGACCAGTCGGTCATGAGAACGGCATTGGTGCCGAGCCTGCTCAAGACCATGCTGGACAACGCCAACGCGGGAACCGTGGATTTGAAGATCTTCGAAATCGGGAAAGTGTTTCATCCGCGGGAAGGCCTTGAACTCCCGGAGGAAAGAGACCGCATCGGAGCCCTGCTCACGGGCCGGCGTTACGAGGACCGCTGGCACTTCACGTCCGTCCAATCCGATTTTTACGACCTCAAGGGATGCCTGGAAGGAGTCCTGGAGGGACTGGGAATCCGGGAAGGGGATTTCCGGGTGCGCTCGTTGGAGCCGTTCCTTCACCCGGGACGTTCCTGTGACCTGTTTCACGGCGATCTTCGACTCGGTTTTCTCGGAGAGGTTCATCCCGACGTACTGAGTCGCCTGGATTTGAAAAATCGGGCCATGGTGTTTGAACTGGACGTCGAGGCGCTGTCTACGATTGCCTCGCGGGAGCTGAAGTTCCGGGGGGTCCCGCGATATCCCTCCAGTTCACGCGACGTGGCGTTCCTGGTCAACGCCGGGATCACCAGCGGTGACATGATCCGCTGGGCTGCCGGCAATGAAGAAGAATTGCTTGAAAAGATATATGTTTTTGATGTATACGCCGGCCAGGGAATCCCCGAGGGAATGAAAAGCCTCGGCCTTCGATTTTCCTACCGCGCTCCGGATCGGACATTGACCGATCAGGAGATTCACGAAGTTCACAGCCGGATCATGGAGAGGATTATGGCGGCGAGCGGCGCCAGAATCCGTTAAGCCATCATTTTTGGTCACAGGGCAGGAGGGCAGAAATGACGAAAATCGACATCATTCAGGAAGTTTACGAGAAGCTCGGGTTTTCCAAGAAGGATTCTGCCAGCATTGTCGAATCCGTCTTTGAAATCATGAAGGAAACCCTCGCCAAGGGAGAGAAGATCAAGATCTCGGGATTTGGAAACTTCATGGTGAAGGAAAAGAAATCCCGCCGGGGCCGGAATCCCCAAACGGGAACGGAAATTACCATCACCGCCCGGAAGGTCCTGACCTTCAAATCCAGCCAGGTCCTGAGGAAGGCGCTCAACAACTGATCGCGGGCATCCGGTGATCGCGGCCGTCGATGCAGCGCCCTGTCTCCCGGATATGCACGAAATGATTCCCGACAAGGCCTACTTCAGAATCGGCGAGGTCAGCCGGATCCTGGCCGTAGAACCCTACGTGATCCGCTATTGGGAATCGGTTTTCAAGTCGGTCAGGCCGGAGAGGACGAGGTCTGATCAGAGGCGATACCGAAGGAAGGACGTGGAGGAGCTTCTGGTCATCAAAGACCTCCTGTATGGGAAGCGGTTCACCATTGCCGGAGCGAAAAAAGAGCTGCGGCGGATGAAGCAGGGTGCCGGGCAGGACTTGGAAGACCCGGTAAGACCTGACGATCCGGAGGGGATGAGCGACCACGAACCGGGAAGAGATCGGCTGGCGGCCGTCAAGGAGGGATTAACCCAGATTCGTGATCTGTTGAACTGAAAAGTCGGGCATTTCTCACCTGAAGGGAAATGAAAAAGGCCGATCCGGACTGTTTATGTACGGATCGGCCTTTTTTGTTTTCCTGGACTGAATTTCGCGGCCTATTTCTTTTTGGATCGTTTGGATGCCTTCAGGGGGTTCAGCTTCTGCACTACTTCCTTGACTTCCTTTTTGACATGGGAAGCCATGGGGCAGATACCATAGGCCCAGCGGGCGGCCGGGTCCGGGTAGATCCGGCAGTACGCGCCGCCGTTCACCTCGATCACCTTGTTGCAGCCGTTGCACTGCTCGGCGATGACCAGGCAGCTGCCTCCGGTGAAACTGCAACCCTTTTTGGACATGAAGGAACACTCGCTGCCCGCTTTCACGGTCTGACAGATCACGGTCGAGACTCCTTTCCGTTGCCTTGTATTTCCGCGGTCGGCCCGGATGGATGGGCCGGGATGATGGAATTCCGCGAGGCTGGGTTTGCTAACAAATAACGGGGGGACTGTCAAGGAAAAAGTCCCTGTCCGGACGGGAAACACTATCGCCCGATCTTGAATAACCCTTTGAATGGTTTGACTTTCGGGGATGATCATGGTAGATACGGCGCCGATTGATCCAATACGGAAGCATTGATCCGACAGGGAAACAATGAGGCCCAAACGTTCATGACCCGCCCCCCCCTGATCCAGGTTTTTGCCCGATCCCTTCTCATCCAGGCGTCCTTTAATTACTGGCGGATGCAGAATCTCGGATTTGCCTTTGCCATGATTCCGGTAATCCGCCGATTCAGCCGCGATCGGAAGGATGTGTCGGAACGTCTGGACCGTCACTTGATGCGGTTTCATACCCATCCGTGCATGGCGCCCTCGATCCTCGGTTCGGTCGTGTGCCTCGAGGAGACCGGGGGGGCGTCCGCCGGGGCCGATGCCATCGCTCTGAAGGATAGCCTTATGGGGCCGTATGCGGCCCTGGGGGACCCGCTGTTCCTGGGCGGAATACGGCCCCTTTCCTCCGTCTCCGGTGTTTTCTTTTTTGCCCTGGGGATGATGATGGCGGCTCCCCTGTGCCTCCTCGGTTTGTACAATGTGCCGTCCCTCTGGATCCGGTGGAGGGGGTTTCGGGAGGGGTACAAGAGGGGGCGCTGGGCCTTCGAGTTTTTCCAGACGCTGGATCTGACCCGCTGGACATCCCGGATGCGCTGGGCCGGGCTGGTTGCTCTGGCCGTGGTCGGGGCTGTGGTGGCCAAGGTATTCCTGCATCGTGAAGGGCTTTTTCCCCTGCCTGAGGGGTATTTGTCGGTGCTGGCCTTCCTGCTGGCGGTCTTCTGGCTCATTCGCCGGGGAGTGCCCCGGGTTTGGATTCCCTACGGCATATTTGTGCTGTTCCTGATCGTGCAAGCAGTCGTGTCATGATGATAATTCGGACCTTCGAGGTCAGAAATAAACTGGGCATTCATGCCCGGGTTGCCGCCAAACTGGTTTCCGTGGCGGTTCGTTTCCGGTCCACGATTTATTTCGAGAGGGACGGAAACGAGGTGAATGCCAAGAGTCTCCTCGGCATTCTCACCATGGCCTGTCCGCAGGGCAGTTTTATCACGATCCGGGCGGAGGGAAACGACGCGGAGGAGGCGGTAGAGGCAATCACGCGCCTTTTCGAAGATAAATTCGGCGAAGAGTGACGGGATGAAATCCAGGCAGGAAAAACAAACAGCCGTTTTGAGAGGGGTCGTCGTATCCCCGGGCATAGCGATCGGAAAGGCCTTTCATTTCGACCGCCTGGAGTCGCAGGTGGCATTCTACAAGCTCCGCGACAAGAGCCATGTATCCCATGAAATCAAGAGGTTTCGTGATGCCGTTGCGGCCTCGCTCCGGCAGCTCCGGGAAATCCGCCGTAAACTGGGCCGGGTGGAAGGCGTGGATCCCCTCTACATCCTGGATGTACACATCATGCTCCTGAAGGATCGGTCATTCCTCACCCAGGTCACCTCATTCATCCGGACCATGGAGGTCAATGCCGAGTGGGCCGTCCGGATGGCCATCGACAAGTACCGGGAGATCTTCGATAAGGTGGAGGACGAATACATCCGGGGTCGTTTCAGCGACATTCAGTACGCCGGCAACCGGATCCTCCGGAACCTGGGGGGCCACCGAAGGGAAACTGTGCCGGACCTGGACGAGGGGATCATCGTGATCGCCACGGATCTGTCCCCCGCGGACACGGCCCAGATGAAGATCGACCGCGTCCAGGGATTCGCCATCGACATGGGAAGCAAGACGTCCCACACGGCCATCGTGGCCCGTTCGCTAGAGATACCGGCCGTTGTGGGCCTGGAAAGGATCACCCGAGTCGTGAAAACCAATGACAACGTGATCATCGACGGTTCCGCGGGGCTTGTCATTGTCAACCCCGATCCGGAGATCCTCTTCCGCTACGAAGGAAAGAAGAGGGACTTTGACGAGGCCCGGCTTGAACTGCTCGCCGACGCCCGCCTGCCCGCCGTCACGAAGGATGGTCACAGCGTCGACATCGGCTGCAATATCGAGTTCATGGAAGAGATCCCTTCCGCCGTTACCCACGGGGCGGACGGCATCGGCCTGTACCGGACGGAGTTTCTCTACATCAACCGGGAGAATCTTCCGACGGAAGAGGATCACCTGGACAATTACCGGAGGGTTCTGGAGGAGAGGGAACTTCGCTGGGCCACCATTCGCACCCTCGACCTGGGTGGGGACAAATTCTTCTCCGACCCGAAGCTGGCGAAAGAAATGAATCCCCAGATGGGTCTCCGGGCGATCCGCCTGTGCCTCCGGGAGGAGAACATCTTCCGGGCGCAGCTGCGGGCGATTCTGCGTGCCGGAGCCGATGAGAGGGTCCGGATCCTGATTCCCATGGTCTCCGGAATCGAGGAGATCCGGGAAGCGAAGCGGATTCTGGCGGAACTGAAGGACGATCTGGCGCGGGAGGGGATCCCCGCTGGACTGGACCTGCCCGTCGGTGTCATGATCGAGGTGCCGTCCGCGGTCGTCATCGCCGAAGAACTGGCCCGGGAAGCCGACTTTTTCAGCATCGGCACGAACGACCTGATCCAGTATGCCCTGGCCATCGACCGGATCAACGAGCGGGTCTCCTACCTCTACGAACCGCTTCACCCTGCCGTGCTCCGCCTCATCAGGCAGGTGGTGGAGGCAGGGCACCGGGCGGGCATCCCCGTGGCCATGTGCGGCGAAATGGCGGGAGACCCTTTGTATACCCTCATCCTGCTGGGATTCGGCTTGGACGAACTGAGCATGAATCCCCTGGCGATCCCGCGGGTCAAGCGGATCATCCGCGCCTCCACGCGGAAGGAATCCCGGAGGCTCCTGAAGCGGATCTTTGCCTTTTCCTCCGCCGCGGAAATCCGCTCTCATGTCGAGGATTATATGCACAGTAGGTTTCCGGAGGCGTTTCCAGCCGCGGAATCGTAAAATGCGAATCGGGGAGGCGGCATCCGAACACCTCCCGTACTTCGTTTCTATCTTCGGGAGGCACCGGCCTTGTCCCTATCTCAGAAACTCAGATCCTGGCTCACCGGTCTTGAAGAACAACACAGCGGCTGCCTGTACGGGAAAGACAGCCTGCCCCTGATTCTCCTGCTGAAGAAAGTTCTCTCCAAGGTTCTCATTCCCGAGGAGACGGAGAAGAAAATCGCCAGGGCCGCCTCCGATGGCGTGGTCGTCTACGCCGTCAAGCAGCAGAGCCAGCTGAACACGCTGATCATCCGGGAATCGGCCCGCACCCGCGGATTCCCCCGGCCGACCTTTTCCCACGATACGAACATGCTGTTCTGGCAGCCCTTCGGCAAGGCCCTCCGGACCATTTTGGCCCTCATTCTGCTTCCTCTTTCCCGGCGCCGGAGCACCGGCCCGCGCGAGCGCTCCTTCGTCCGCAAGTCCGTCCGCCGGAGCGAGAGCGTTGTCGTCCACCTCGGAATGTCCGAACTGACCCCGAACAAACACGTGGAAGACGGCCTGTCCCAGCTTCTTTACGCCCAGTGGGAAATGGACCGGCCGGTCCTCGTCGTTCCGGCTTTGGTCAGCTATGGACGGCGGCGCGACATGGAGCGGGAGAGCGTGATCAATATCCTTTTCGGCCAGACAGAGGGCACCGGCACCATCCGGCGGGTGATCACCTTCTTCCGCTATTCAAACAAGGCCTCGCTCGTCTGCGCAGAGCCGGTGAATCTCAAGTCGTTCCTGGCGGACAACAAGGACCTGTCCAGGGAGGAGATGATCAACCACCTCCGGGGCGACCTCATCGAGCGGATCGACGAGGAGAAGACCGCCACGGTGGGTCCGATCCTCAAGTCCCGGCAGGAAATGGTTTCCCTGGTCCTGAAGGACGAGAAGGTACGGCAGGCCATCGAACAGCGGGGGATCGAGAACCGCAAGGGGTACGACGCGGCCTTCAAGGAGGCCAGGCGCTACCTGAACGAGATCGCCTCCGACTACAGCGAGATGTTCATCGAGCTGTGGGACAAGGTGCTCGGCTGGCTGTGGAACAACATCTATGACGGCGTCATCGTGGACCGCGACGGCATGACGAAGATCCGGAACCTGTCCAAGAAGATGCCCTTCGTCGTTGTGCCTTGCCACCGGAGCCACATCGACTATCTGCTTCTGTCGTACGTCTTCTACAAGCACAACATCCAGATGCCCTTCATCGCCGCGGGGACCAACATGCTCTTCTGGCCCCTGGGCTCCGTCTTCCGCAAGTCCGGCGCCTTCTTCCTGCGCCGCAGTTTCCGGGGGAACGAGCTCTACGGCGAGGTGTTCAACGGCTATCTCAACGTCCTGCTCAAAGAGGGGCTGCCCGTCGAGTTCTTCATCGAGGGGGGGCGCAGCCGCACAGGGAAGATGATCATGCCCCGCTACGGGCTCCTGTCGATGATCATCCAGGCCTACGCCAGCGGTGCCTGCGAGGACCTGGCGATTATCCCCGTCTACCTCGGCTATGACCGCATCATCGAGGAGAAGGCCTACCTGAAGGAGCTGGGAGGCGAACAGAAGCATGACGAAAGCGCCTCCGACGTGATCAAGAGCGGAAAGGTCCTCCGGAAGCGCTACGGCCATGTATACGTCAACATCGGCGAGCCCATCCTCATGAAGCAGTACCTGGAGAGCCAGGAAAAGACCTACGAGGGCATGTCCACGGAGGAGAGGCAGCGGCTATACCGGAAGATCGGATACGAGATCGTGCTGAACATCGACCAGGTCTCCGTGGTGACCCCGTTTTCACTCCTTTCGGCGGGATTCCTCTGGTCCGACCGCCGTGGTATCTCGGTGGACGACCTGATGGAGGTCCTGGGGCATTTCCGGGACTACCTCCTGGCCCGGAAGGTCCGGTTCTCCGAGACCTTCGGCGACATGGAAAAGGCCGTGACGAGCGCCCTGGGTCTGTTCGAAGAGTCCCGCCTCATTTCCCGTGTCGGGGAGGACGAAGACCTCCCGGACGAGGGAGAGGAGGTGGTCTACTCCCTGCCCGAGGAAAACCGGCTGAACCTCGAATACTACAAGAACAACATCCTTCATTATTTCGTTCCCGCCTGCTTCCTGGCCGCCTCCGTGGCGCTTCACCGGGAAGATGTCCTGTCCCTGCAGGAGATTATGGAGGATTACCGCTTCTTTAAAAAGATGTTCCGCCATGAGTTCATTTTCGATGACCGGGTGGACGACCTGGATGAGATCCGGGAGGTTCTGCTGTACCTGTCGCAGAAGGGCATGGTCTCCATCAGCGGCGGTGAGGCGGGGGGCTTTGCGTCCATCGAAGTGAAGGGCAAGGGGAAGCGGAACCTCATCCCCTTCGCGGGCCTGATCCGGAATTACATCGAGTCCTACTGGGTGGTCGTCCGGGCCTGTGCCTATCTCGCCCAGGGGCGGATGCCGGAAAAGGATTTTCTCAAGAAGATTCGGGGGCTTGGAGAAAGGATGTTCCAGAAGGGAGAGATCCGCCGCTCCGAGGCGCTCTCCCAGTCGAACTATGCCAACGCGCTTCGGTTCCTGGAGGACATGGGCATCGCCGGCATGACGGAGGAGGCGGTGAAGGGGGAGAAGCGCCCCGTTCGCTACTGGAGCCTCTCGGAAGACCGGACGCTCCTGGAGGGGCTGAGGCGGCGCCTGTTCCGGTTCCTGTAAGACAAGGGATCTGCAGGCTCCTCCGGTCGTTGTCGGTATTCGTCATGACGGTCCCAAGCCCATCCGCGGGATCAGGAACCGGTTCCACCGTTCTTCAGGACATTTAGAAAAGCCCCGAATGCGCTGTTGCATCCGGGGCTTCTGGTTTCATCCCTTCTCCCGTCAAGGAACGGTTTTCTGTCGCCGGGATCGAATCAGCCCCGAACGGAATACAATGCCCCCTTGCCGCGATAGACGGCCATCTCACCCAGCTCCTCCTCGATGCGGAGCAACTGATTGTATTTGGCCAGCCGCTCGCTGCGGGAGAGGGAGCCGCTCTTGATCTGGCCGCAGTTGGCTGCCACGGCCACGTCCGCCATGCAGGCATCCTCCGTTTCGCCGGACCGGTGGGAGACGACGCATGTGTAGCCGGCCTCCTTGGCCGTCTGGATCGTCTCCAGGGTCTCCGTGAGCGACCCGATCTGGTTCAGCTTGATGAGGATCGAGTTGGCCACGCCGAGGCCGATCCCCTTCTCCAGGAGCTTCTTGTTCGTTACGAAGATGTCGTCGCCCACGATCTGGACCTTCTTTCCCAGGGCCGCAGTGAGCAGCTTCCAGCCCTCCCAGTCGTTCTCGTCCAGGCCGTCCTCGATGGAGATGATGGGGTATCTCTTCACGAGGTCCTCGTAATACCGGACCATTTCCGCCGCTGTCTTGTTCGGCTTCTTTTCCGCTGCAAGCCGGTAAATACCCTTCTCGTAGAAGGAGCTGGCCGCCGAGTCCAGGGCGATGGAGACATCCTTGCCGGGCTTGTACTTTGCCTTCGTGATGGCCTCCACGATGAGCGACAGGGCCTCCTCGTTGGACTTCAGGTTCGGGGCGAATCCGCCCTCGTCGCCGACGGCGGTGTTGTAGCCTTTGCCCTTGAGGACGGCCTTCAGGGTATGGAAGACCTCCGCGGAGATCCGGAGCCCTTCCTTGAAGGTCCTGGCCCCGATCGGCATGATCATGAATTCCTGGATGTCCACGTTGTTGTCGGCGTGCTGGCCGCCGTTGATGATGTTCATCATGGGGACCGGGATATCCTTCGCGGCCACCCCTCCGATGTAACGGTACAGGGGAAGCTCGAGGGTCATCGCCGCCGCCTTGGCGCAGGCCAGGGAGACGCTGAGGATGGCGTTGGCGCCGAGGGCGCTCTTGTTCTCGGTGCCGTCCAGGGCGATCATGGCATAGTCGATCTCCCTCTGCATCAGGGCGTCCATGCCAAGGATCTCGGGGCCGATCTTGCCGACCACGTTGGCCACGGCCTTCTCCACGCCCTTTCCGAGGTAGCGCTTCTTGTTCCCGTCCCGCAGCTCCAGCATTTCGTGCTCCCCCGTGGATGCGCCGGAGGGGACTGCCGCGCGGCCTGTGACACCGGAGAAGAGCGTGACTTCCGTCTCTACCGTGGGGTTGCCTCTCGAATCCAGGATTTCCCTGGCGTGTACATTGATGATTTCTGTCATAAATCCTCCTCGTCTCTTCCACTGGAAGAGCTTGATTTTTTGGTAATCCGTTTCCGATATCCTTCCAGGCGCCCTGCCGGGGCCGGTCCTTATGTACTCGAATCCGCCCCGGTTATCAAGGAATGATGCGGCGTCCGGGGCTCTTGGGCTTGATTCGGAGACCCATCTGGGATAGAGGGAGAACTCCGGACAGCCCCGTGTCGAGGGGCGGCCGGGAGAAAGGCCGAAATCGGGCAGGAGCATGGAAAGAGAGCGCACGAGAACGCGCCTGTTCCTCCACCTCAAGAAGTGGCTGGAGCGGGCCGTCATGGAATACGGCATGATCGAAGAGGGCGACCGGGTACTCGTGGGGGTATCCGGCGGGGCCGACAGTCTCGTCCTCCTGGACCTCCTGGATTCGCCCATGGTCTTCACGCCGTCCTTCACGCTCCTGGCCGTTCACGTCGATCTGGGCTTCGATCCCGGCGGGGAGGACCTCCGGGCGGTGGAAGCGTGGCTCCGGGGCACCGGTTGCGAATACGTCCTCGACAGGACCGACTACGGTCCCGTGGCCCACAGCGAGGTCAACCGGAAGAACCCCTGCTTCCTCTGCTCACGCCTGCGGCGGAAACGGATCTTCGAGATCGCCGAGGAGCGCGGCTGCAACAAGATCGCCTTCGCCCACCACCGGGACGACATCATCGAGACGCTTCTCATCAACCTGTTTTACGGGCGCGAGATCAGCACCATGAAGCCGATGCAGGAGTTCTTCCGGGGGAAGCTCCACGTGATCCGGCCCCTGGCGTACCTCGAAGAGGAGCTCGTCAAGAAATACGCCCGGGAACAGGGGATCCCCGCCGTGAAGAACCGGTGCCCCACCAGCGGCGCCTCGAAGCGGCAGTATATCAAGGATCTCCTGGACCGGCTGGAGCGGGACAATCCGCAGATCCGCCACAACATCAACCTGGCCATGCGGCACGTCAAGCCCGATTACCTTCCAGGGGCGGGCCTGCGGCAGGCGCCGGGCCGGCCCTGAGGAGCAGAAGAACCATGGCCAGGAAAAGCGAAGCCGCCGAAAAGTCCATCTGCACCAACAAGCAGGCGCGGCGGAATTATTTCATCGATGAAACCTACGAGGCCGGGATCGCCCTGGTGGGGACGGAGGTAAAGTCCCTGCGGGAGGGCCGGGCCAACCTGAAGGACAGTTTTGCCTCCGTGAACAACGGAGAGGTGGTCCTCTATGACCTGCACATCAGCCCGTACACCTTCGGGAACCGCTGGAACCACGACCCGCTGCGGCCGCGGAAGCTCCTCCTTCACAAGCAGGAGATTCGCCGTCTCTACGGCAAGGCCCGGGAGAGGGGGCTCACCCTCGTACCCCTCAGGATGTATTTCAAGAAGGGTAAGGTGAAAGTGGAGCTGGGGGTTGGCCGGGGGAAGAAGCTCTACGACAAGCGGGACGACCTCCGGGCCCGCGAGGACAAACGGGACATGGAGCGGGGGTTCCGGGACAGGGGCCGGGATTGAGGCCTGCCGGTCCGGCTGTATTGAAGGCGGGCTTGGGATTTCCGGAGCGGATCATAGAATTGGCCGGGTCTGCTGGATACTCTGCCGCTGCCACGGCCGGATCGCTCCGGGATCATCCTGCGAATCGCCGCCAATCCGGATCCCGGGATTCCGCTTGACGATGACCGGATGAAGGTTATACAAAGGGCCAGTTCTTTCCAATTCCAATATGGGGGCGTCACGGTTTCGACGGGGATCGTTGAAGCTATCAGAAGCGTGCCGAGGTTCCTGCAGGCCTCGTTAAACAGGCAGGAAAACACTTAGTCGCCAACAACTACGACTACGCACTGGCCGCATAGGCCAGCGTCCTCCCGATTTCGCCTGCCGAGTCGGATGAGGGCGTCATAAAGGCAGGATAACCGACTTCCTCTGCCTGGGGGGAAGGGGGCGAAAATCTAAAAGGCTAGCCTGCATCCATCCCGCCCCTGGGAGGGATGACAGGCGAAATCAAATCAGGGGCTGCGCACGGAGAAACTGAAGTGGAAGGTTTCCGGACGCGGGTTCGACTCCCGCCGCCTCCACCATCGAAATAAAACTAATGATATCACATGGATACGTTTTGGCAGGTCGCGATTTCCGATAGGAAGCTTTAGGAAAAGGCTATACAATTCAAACAGTTATTAAATCAAACATCCAATTCTCTAATTATACCGCCGCCCATCTGTCGAAAACCCATAAATTCAATTGCTTAAAAGCAGCCGCCTTTTTTTGTGCCCACCATTGTGCCTAAAAATGGTTTTTGGGGTTGAAAATGGTGTGCCGGATGTTCCCACATATCCACTCATGGATGTTTAAAGCCTTTACATCCGTGAACCCCATTTTTATCAGTCGTGATCTTGGCTCACGGCGGTATAAGTGTCCCAGAGAACAGTGCTTGCAGCAAAGCATTGAAGCTACACATTTCAGTAGCCAAATGATAAATCAGATCCAAACCGATAACATCTCGGGGAAAATGGATTTTAAAACAGTCGACTCTATATCGTCTCTTGGTGCGTAACTGCTTCCCCATGAAAAGAGCCAAGAGGGGAGTCATCTTGGGAAGGATTGTCGAGCCAGGAGGAATGAATGGGAAGGGGAACAAAATACGATACTTCCGGCTTGTTGGAAAGTCAGTACCAGCAGGGGTCGCGGGGGCGAGTCCTGCGTAATTTGTGCGGGATAAAGAGCAAACGGCAAATGGACGCATTGGAGGCACAGGAGCTGCTGCGAGCCCTGAAGAATCTTGCCGGCCAATATGGAGAGGACCATCGGTTCACTGCGGCAGATATCTGCAGGATGCACAAAACGTGGCTTGGCGGCATCTACCCATGGGCCGGGCAATACCGTCAGGTCAACATCAGCAAAGGCTCGTTTCCCTTCGCCGCTGCGGCGCAGATCCCCCGTCTCATGGACGAGTTTGAGAAGAAAATTCTTGGCAGACATACACCCTGCCGCTCCAAGTCCCGCCATGACGCGGCCTATGATCTGGCCATCGTTCACACGGAACTGATCCTGATTCATCCCTTTCGAGAAGGGAACGGACGATTAGCCCGTCTCTTAGCCGTGCTGATGGCACTGCAGGCAGGGCTGCCGCCGCTGGATTTCGGACTGCTGAAGGGAAAGAAGCGGCAAGGGTATTTCGCGGCCGTACAGGCGGGAATGGACTGCAACTATGAACCGATGACACGGATTTTCAGCGAGGTGATCGATCGCTCTTTGAAGACTTCGCGGCCGCTTTCGGCTTCCGGGACGGCACGGAGATAGACGCCTTTTTTGCCGCGAGATGGACCCCTTCCACGGCTGCGGATGTGAACACCGATATCGTGAAGAGGGCGTCGCACACCTCGACATCTTTCAAGTAAGGATTGGTTTTCAGAAGGGATTTCTTATTCATGTCGGAAGTATACACGATGAAGACGGGGAGCGCACGGAATTTCCCCAAGGCACCGCGATCATGGGATAGATCCGCCCGGCGGGAAGATCTCGGTTGTTCCAGGGAAGGATTTCCTGTAGGCGTTGCGGGAATGGTTCCCAAAATTGTGCCCAAACAGTGATGACGACGGATGATTTTTGATGATCTTCAGTGACATACCAAACGGACGACGAGGCAAGAGAAAAGCCAGTTATGTCGTCATCATTCGTAATTGTTTGTCATCGTTGGTCATCCGTCATCATCGGCTTTTTATTGGTTCGACTCCTGCCGCCTCCACCATCACTTTTAAATCAAGTAAAAACAATAAGATGTAAATGCATAGGGGCCAAGGCAGGGGTCATGACCGCCGGGATGATCCGGTTGGTTTTGGCCCTTTTTTCTTACTTTTGGATTCGTGTGTCTGGGGAAATCGACTCCGTGTTTCTATCCGGGCGTAAAAAAAGGATCCGTTTCCACGGGCCACGTTATCGGCAAATGTGTTAAGTGACGGGAAGATCATCGATATAAAAAAAGAGAACGACCATGACGGAATGGAAATTGCCGCCAAAAGCCAAGATTTATGAAGCGTTGAGTGCCTTCGCCGACGGAAGGGTGCGTATCAAAAGCCCGAACGAGGCGGGAGTCACATCGTCCGCCGCCGACAAGGAATACTCCGTTCAATGGTCCGATGACATGAAGCGCCTCAGTTCAAACGACAATGCCTCTTATTGGCAGGGATACGCGGGATACCCTGTCGTTGCCGTTCTTCTGGCGCTTGGCAGAATCGATTTTGATGCCGAAATCGCAAACAGTCTGGCCGGGGTTCCGTGGAAGCGAATGAATGATCGGTTTAAGCGGGACTACGACAAGGCTGTCGATTGCGTCCTTGAGGAACTTGAAGCAAAGGGAGTGGATCGGGCTGCCATCGTCCGGCAGGTCGACAGCATTTATGCCCAGCTGGAGGCATTGAAAATCGAGCGCGGTCCCCGTACTGGGCCACCGCCGAAGTGATCAATCAATCGTCCGGGCAAGGGCTCATCTGCAAATCTCAAATTCTTGAGGCCTTAACTCGGCTGTCATTCTTCTCTCTTCTACCGTTTCCATTGTCATGAATCGTTTGTTATGGGACTTCCTGTTCCTAATCCGGTTTTATGACCCAGCGGAACCGGATCTCCAGGGGCGTGACAAGGGCGAGGATGTCGTAATCCGACCGATGGTTGTATAGGATGATGCAGGGCTGTCCCGCTTTGATCTTCTTTCGGAACCGGAAAGCGCTCACCTGGAAACGGGGGCGGTCAGGATGATCTCGCAGCAGTCAGCCCCCCGGTTCAGGTTTTTCGTGTGCCGGACGTCGAGGGCAAACTCCTTTCCGTAGATCCCCCGGGCGAGGCCCCGGTACGTTTCGGCCGTCGCGATGCCGCAGTCGGCGATTCCGGCCTTGGCGATGGCCTTCTGCGTTTCGCAGTCCGTCACCCTCACGGTGATCGCTCCGCCGTCTACAGTGATGCTCCTCCCCTCCATTTTCATCACGGCGCACAGGACCTCCAGCACGTCCAGGAAATCGTCCGGCCATTTCGGCTCCGCCGTCAGCATTCCCCGGAGCCTCTTCCCCATGACGTAGGAAAGCTGCCGCCATGCCGCCACGTCGGTCTCCCACGCCGCCTCCTTCCCGAATTTTTGCGCCACGGCCATGAACCACGCGCCATCCATGCGGATCATGGAGAACTGGGCAAGCTCGAAGAGCTGATTGCGATCGAGAATCATGCGAAACGAACCTCCTGGATGGATTTTTCGGGGAATCACCATGGCTCCTTAGCAGAAGCCGCCGGAAGAATCCACCGGGTCGGCGGCAGGGAGGGATCCTCCCTCGATTCCGAACGGGTGCAAGCGGCTCGTTGTTCCTGCCCGGGAGGAGCCGATTTCGGCCCGGAGGAGGGCATCCGTTCATCGAGATGAAACATCCACATGAAATTCCATGGAAATGAGCGATGCGGGCGAGTATCGCGGAATGGAAGTTTATGATGGTTACCATACCGTACGGTATGGTATGAAACGAGCCATGTCGAAAGAGCGAGACACAAGGAAAACTTGGCTTGAAGAGGGCCTGAACATCCTGGCAAAGGAAGGCCCCAGCGCGCTTTCCATCGACCGGCTCACGCTCGCCACGGGGAAGACCAAGGGCTCCTTCTATCACCACTTCAGCAGCCGTGACCATTACATCGAGGCCCTGCTCGAATACCACGAGAAGAACATGATCGACGAAGTCGTGGAGCAGACCAATGAGGCGGGCGATCATCAGGCCAGGCTGAAGAAACTCACAAAGCTGGCGTTCCAGATCTCGGGCGAGCTGGAGTTGGCCATGCGGGCATGGGCCCTGTACGATCCCAGGGTGAAGTCCTTTCAGGACCGCCTGGACAGGCGCAGGCTGGAATACGCCAGGAATCTGTATGTGGAATCGGGGATCGCCCCCGACAAGGCTCAGATGCTTTCACACCGCGACTACTCGCTTTTCATCGGGCTTCAGCAGCTCAAGCAGTACTGTGACGAAAACGAGTTCCGGAGCATCCTGCGCAGCGTTTTCACAGGCAGTGCCTGAACGGAATCCGTTTCGAACGGCGCCTCTGGAAAAATGCAGCCGGGTGAAGAGCCGCCGCGATCGCTTCATCGCATGGATGAGCGTCGCCGCATCGATCCGGCCCGCCACATCGACAAACGAAAGAAGATCAACACCGGCCGTTCGCTCGCCGGGATCTTTCCGGTGCGGTCGGCCCGAACCGTTCCGGCATATAGTCATGGATGCCGGCGCTATCGGTCATCGGCGTCCTTTCGGCGATGCCGCCGGCGGGCAAGCGAGGGGCGAGTCTCATGGCGGGTAGACCCCCGGTGGACGCTGTCGTGAATCAAATTTGAATGAGGGAGAAGGAATGGATCCAAAGGGTCTGGTTGAGAAGGCGAAACGGGAAGGCCGATCCGCTCTTACCGAGGCGGAATCGAAGCAGGTGTTGATGTGCTACGGCGTTCCCGTCGTGGAAGAGGGTGTGGCGAAGACCGCCAGGGAGGCGGTCTTGCTTGCGGAAAAAATCGGATATCCCGTCGTCCTCAAGGGACTGGGAGCGAAACTGACCCACAAGACGGAGAGGGGACTCGTCCGTCTGAATATCGGAACCGGAGAAGATCTGCTCGCTGCGGCGGACGCGGTGGCCCGAGCGGCCGGAGACGACCTGGAAGGCTATCTCGTTCAGCCCATGATCGGCGGCAGGCGGGAGTTTGTTGCGGGGCTCTTCTGCGATCCCCAGTTCGGCCCGGTCGTCATGTTCGGCCTGGGTGGCATTTTCACGGAGGCCCTGGACGACGTCGTCTTTCGGATCGCCCCGGTCAGCGAAGAGCAGGCGGAGATGATGATCGGCGAGCTCCGGTCCTCCCGTCTTCTCCAGGCGTTTCGGGGAGACGCTCCCGCCCGCCGGGAGGAGATCGTGAGGACGCTGGTCGGGTTGTCCCGTCTCGGCATGGAGATGACGGATATCGTGGAGGTGGACGTCAATCCGCTCATCATCGGCGCCGACGGACGGGTCACCGCGGTCGACGCCCTGGTCGTCCTCGGGGAGAGGCCGGTTCCTCCCGCCGCCCGGCCCCCCGTCGCAGGCCGGGACGTCTTCAAATTCTTCAACCCCCAGTCCGTTGCCTTTGTCGGCGCCTCGTCCCAATTCGGAAAATGGGGGGAGACACTCTTCACCAATGTCGTGGCGGGCGGATACGAGGGGAAGATCCATCTCGTGAACAACAAGGGGGGAGAGATCTTCGGCCGCCCGGTCTACCGGTCGGTGACGGAGATCCCCGGCGACGTCGACCTCGGGGTCGTGACCGTTCCGGCTGCCAGCGTTCCCGGGCTGATTCCGGAGTTCAAGGCCAAGGGCATCCGGTACATGCTCCTGACGACCTCCGGATTCGCGGAGCTGGGGAGTGAGGGGAAGGCCCTCGAGAAGGAGCTGGTCCGGAAGGCCGACGAGGCCGGCGTCGTGATCCTGGGGCCCAACACCATGGGCCTTGCCAGTCCGCATGCGAAATTCAACTGCGTATGGGCCCCCTACAGCCCGAAGCCGGGTTCGATCAGCATGATTTCCCAGTCCGGGACGATGGGGTCCATCTTCCTGCATTTTGCCGAGGAGGAAAACTACGGCATCCGGGCCTACAGCGGCACGGGGAACGAGGCGATGATCACCATCGAGGATTATCTCAGTGGTTTCCGGGAGGACGACCGGACGAACGCGATTCTGCTCTTTATCGAGAGCGTCAAGAACGGTCCGCGGTTCTTCGAGGAGGTCTCCCGCGTGTCCATAAACAAGCCGGTCATCATCCTGAAAGGGGGAAGGACAGAAGCGGGCCAGAGGGCGACGGCAAGCCACACGGGATCCCTGGCCTCCAATACGCGGGTTTTTGAAACGGCCTGCCGGCAGGCCGGGGCCGTGCTGGCGAAGCAGCCCCTGGAGCTGTTCGACCTTGCGGCGGCCTTCTCTTTCCTCCCTCTGCCGAAAGGGAAGCGGGTCGCCATCATGACCATGGGCGGCGGCATGGGCGTGGTCGCCACGGATGCCTGCATCGAGTCCGGCCTGGAGATACCGCGCCTGCCGGAGCATGTGATTTCCAGGATCAATGAGCTTCTCCCCGACTACTGGAGCCGCTCGAATCCGGTCGACATGGTCGCCGTTGCCGATCTGGAAGTTCCCCTGCGTGTCATGGAGGTGCTGGCCTCCTGGGACGGCTGCGATGCCGTGTTCCACATCGGGACCGGCGAGCGGGGATTGTTCGGGGGGAGAAAAGTCCGTATTTTCAATACGGTCCATCCGGGAGCCATGCCAAAATGGCTGGAGGACAGCGAGCGTCTCATTGCAGATATATACAGACAGTTTGTTGCCCACACGATCACACTGATGAAGAAATACGAAAAACCGATCCTGGGCGTGTCGATGGACGGCAAGATCGTGACGGATATCGACGGGGGCGGCTACAAGGGGATTTCCTTTCCGACGCCCGAGCGCGCCGTCCGGGTCCTGGCCCGGATGGTGGAATACGGTGGCTGGCTTGAGCGGGCCGCAGCCGGGCAGGCCGACCGGGCCGGGATCTGATCCATTGTTCGAGGTTTCATACGATCCCGCACGACGTGTTTTCTGCAGGCAGGCACAGTGCTTTTCTGTGGCCTGCCTGAACATTTTCTGCCCGAGTCCTGTTCGATTGGCATTGAAAAAAAGCCTCAATCCCTCTATGTATGGGGTCCCGTCCGACAGAGACAGCCATCAAAAGGAGGTAGAGAAATCATGGATCTGAGGAGAGGAAAAAGCTCGTATTGGCCTGTTGCGTTCGTGTGCATCCTTGGTCTGTTTTCGCTCGCCACGGGCGATGCCCTGGCGGAGCCGTCCACGGCCCAGGTGAAGAAGATGTGGGAAGGGCAGAACAACGTCAAGGACCGTGTCCTCAGCGTCAAGCGCATGGGTGGACAGCGTACGACCAATCAGCTTGATGGCAAGCACTACATCACCCCCGTGGGGACCTGCTGGGACTATGACATCGTCGAGCTGCAGAAATGCGGCTGCCGGCTCTTCCTGAAGGCCAGCGCCTGCTGCCGCAGGGGATCGACACGGGAATGCGAGATGCGGGTCGGCAACTCGAAGATGGTGGACTGCACGCCCTACGGAAAGCCCAAATTCGGCCTTGCGGGCAACACCGAGCCGCCCGACTGCAAGACACAGCGCATGCAGTCCGAGTGCTGGCATCGCAAAGACCTGGTTTTCGGAGCCGGTGTCGTCATCGGACCGTGCATGGGGAGCAATCAGAAACAGGACTGGCCGCCCACATTCAAGTGCCCCAAAGGCCAGGAGACCGTTCAGGACTTTCTGAACAAACGATGCGGTCCGACACCGGAAGACTGCGGTTGCACGCTCGTGGAAGAATGCTCCTCCGAAGGGGGGCTGAAGTGCTACAACGACTGGAAATCGAACAAGGCGGCCGTCGACTGTTACTACAACCCCATTTACAAATCGGGCTATGAACGGGAGAAGTGCTACAAGGCCGCGATGGCGGGCAGCTCCCCGGAAGGCGCGAAGGAGGCCGCAGCCAGTGTCGCCGAATCGGCGACGCAAGGGACCTCCGGTGCCGGCAGCTCGGCGAAATCAAAGGCCGGTAGCGCGGCCGACGCGGCCGTGGACGTCCTGAAGAAGATCTGGAAGTGATCCCGACGGCCTGAAGGGGAACCCGGAGCCCGCGCAGATTTCCGTCAGCGGGATCGGGCCTGTCAGGGAATGAACGGAATGAAAAGCGGCCGACCGGCTCACAACCGGTCGGCCGCTTTCGTATAAAGCCAAAGCTGTTGCCGGGTTGACGATGGACGCCCGGGCCGTGCCGGAAGAGCGATGATCGTTACCAGCTTCCGGATGCGCCGCCGCCGCCGGAGGAGCCTCCTCCGCCCGAAAAGCCACCACCGCTGGAGAAGCTCGACCCTCCGCCGGAGCCTCCCGACGTGACCCACATCCCGCCGATGTTGGCGCCCCCCTTGGTCTCGAAGCTCTTCTTGATTTCCTTGAACCGTTTTGTCCGGGAGATCAGGATCTTGGCGAGGGGGAACCCGACGGCATAGGCCATCAGCAGGTAGAGCGTGCCCGTGGTGCCGACGACGACAATCGGAAACGTTGCCCAGAACGGGATCAGGAAGAAGTAGAGGAACCAGCCGACCCCGGGCGTCAGGACGCCGATCACCGTGAACAGACCGATGATGCCGAAGATGAACGCGCCGAAGAGGATCCGCTCGGTGATCGACAGGTCCGGCTCCTCCAAGTGGAATCCGGACTTGGCGGGCTTTTCGCTTGCGCCCGTCGTCTCTCCGGCCTCCGGCGCCTTGCCCCCCTCCAGCAGGCTGATGACGCTTTTTACGCCCGCCTCGATGCCGCCGTTGTAATCCCCCTCCTTGAAGCGCGGCGTCATGTCGTTGCGGATGATCCGGCCGGCCAGGCCGTCGGTGAGCGTACCTTCGAGGCCGTACCCGACCTCGATCCGCATGCGCCGGTCGTTCGGCACGACGATGATCAGGACACCGTTGTCCTTCCCTTTCTGTCCGAGCTTCCATGCCTCGAAGACCCGGACGGCATAGTCCTCGATGCTCTCTTCCCCGATCGTGGGAACGGTGAGCACGGCGACCTGGTTGCTCGTTTGCGCCTCGTGTCTCTTCAGCTGTTCGGTCAGCGAGCGGCGCGTCTCCGGCGAGAGAATCTCCGCATTGTCGGTCACGCGGCCGGAGAGGTAAGGGACGTCCGCGGCCGCGGCGACCGCCGCCAGGAGCAGGACCAGGACCGGAATCAGCAGGAACCGCGCGGCTTTTCTCATGAACCTTTCTCTTCGATGATCCCGTCCGGCAGTTCGTTCTCCCCGGGCTCTCCCGGGGCCGTCGGGGCAAGGGCCTCTTCCAGGGATGCCAGCCCCTCTTCCAGGGCGTGGGAGATCTCGCCTTCCCGGAGGGCCTTCGTCATGCGCGCGACGACCGCCTGCAGGGCGTCCCGTCCCAGGCGCGTATCCAGCCCCGTGTCGGGAAGGACAACCACGCGCCGCTCGAACTGGCTGACCAGCAGCAGGATGCCCGTCCGCCCGCGGGTGGCGAACAGCTCGCGGGTGAGGAACAGGGATGAGGCGTACTGGCGAACCTCCGTGGAGGCGCGGTGGGCGTCCAGGAAGAGCCGGGCGAAGGCGGGCGCAAAGAGGCAGAGCAGGATGGAGAGGATACCCGCTCCGAGCGGCAGTGCCGCTGACAGGAAGGCCTCGTAGCCGGAGGCCCATCCCGGCCGCATCCCGTTCATTGCGAAGACCGGCAGCGCGGCGAGGGCCGTCCCGAGGGCGAAAGCCTTCCAGGGAAGCTCCGGATAGGAGTCGCTGCGCCCGATGACTGCGAGGACGATCTGGGCGCCGGTCCGTTTCTCCGCTTCCGCGACACGATGGTCGAGATGGGTAAGATCCTGATTTTTCACAGGCCGACTATAGGGTGTGCTTTTTTGCCTGTCAATTCCATTTGATGCGAAGGCGTTGCCCCGGTCGGGAAGGCGGCCGGCGGGATGAATGCCGCAAGCCCGGTGCGGGACCGGGAAACACGGATCAGGTGCGTCCTTCCTTTGAGAAGAGAAAACGGCGGCTCCCGAAGAACGCCTTGATGGAGGCATTCCCTTCCATTTTGTAAGCCAGTTCGTGTCCCGCGATGACGGACTTCAGGCTGCCGCCCAGGTTCTTGAAACGGGCGGCAATCATGATGTTCACCTTTGTTTTGGATGAAGAAGGGAGAAGCACCTCCCGTTCCAGGCGACCGGTTCCGGCCTCTTCGCCGTTGAGGAAAATCCTGAATTCGGCGGCGGTGAGCGTCAGATCGAAACGGTTCGGATTCTCAACGTCGAGACCGAGGACGAGGTTCCATCCCGAGGAAGATGTCGGGGTGATGTTGATGTCACGGAGGACGAAGGAAGGGGCCTCCATGAGCCAGCCCAGGCAGGATGTGAGACACGTGGACAGGACAAGCAGGAGGAGCCACAAGCCCTGATGGGTCGTCCGCCTGTTCTTTTTCAGGGCATCCATTTTCCCTCACCGTCCTTTCCGGGATCGGTCATTCCGTGATGATCCTTTCGCGGAGGATCGCCGCCACGGCCTGGGATTTTGTGCCGACTCCCAGTTTCTGGAAAATGTTCTTGATGTGGGATCGGACCGTGTGCGCCGAAATATTCAATACTGCGGCGATCGTCCGATCCGTCTGTCCGGCGACAAGCCCGCTCATGACCTCCAGCTCCCGTTTC